>NZ_CP060828.1:5525000-5847500 GCF_014489635.1 Streptomyces roseirectus
AGGACGAATACGTCGGATTCCAGGGAAAACACTGGCAGTTGCCGCCCAGGAAGGTCCTGCCGAAGCCGTACGGCAAGTCCCACCCGGCGATGTGGTACGCGGCCGGCTCACCCCCCTCGTACGCCATGGCGGCCCGAAAGGGCCTGGGCGTCCTGGGGTTCAGCATCCAGAAGGTCTCCGACATGGAATGGGTGCTGGAGCAGTACAAGACGGCGATCGTGAACGCCGAACCCGTCGGCGACTTCGTCAACGACAACGTGATGGTGACGACGACGGCGATCTGCGCGCCCACCCACGACGAGGCGATCCAGGTCGCGGTGAGCGGCGGACTGCACTACCTGCCGTCGCTCGTCTTCCGCTACCACGACACCTTCCCCCGCCCCGAGGGCTTCCCCGTCTGGCCCGAGACGCTGCCCGAGTACACCGCCGAGTTCGTCGAACTCCTCATCGAGGAAGAGCTGTTGATCTGCGGCGACCCCGACGAGGTACTGCGCCAGTGCAAACGCTGGGAGCAGGCGGGCGCCGACCAGCTGAGCTTCGGACTGCCGGTCGGCGTGCCCAAGGAACAGACCCTCCAGACGATCCGGCTGATCGGCGAGCACGTCATCCCGAAGATCGACACGGACCCCGTGCACCGGACCACGCGGTTCCGTCAGGGAGCGTGACCGCCCATGCTCGACCATGTCATCAAGGGCGCCACGGTAGTTGACGGCACCGGTGGCCCCGCCCGCGTCGCCGACGTCGGCATCCGCGACGGCCGGATCGCCGTCGTCGGCGAAGTCACCCAGGAATCCAGGGCGGTTGAGGACGCCCACGGGCTCGTCCTGTGCCCCGGGTTCGTCGACCCGCACACCCACTACGACGCCCAGCTCTTCTGGGACCCCTACGCCACCCCCTCGCTCAACCACGGCGTCACCACCGTCGCCGCCGGGAACTGTGGCTTCACCCTCGCGCCCCTCCACCCAGAACGGCCCCAAGACGCCGACTACACACGGCGGATGATGTCCAAGGTCGAGGGCATGTCCCTGGTCGCCCTCGAAGAAGGGGCGCCCTGGAACTGGCACTCCTTCGGCGAGTACCTGGACGCCCTCGACGGCCGCATCGCCGTCAACGCCGGTTTCATGGTGGGCCATTGCGCACTCCGTCGGCACGTGATGGGCGCCGACGCCGTGGGCGGACAGCCGTCCGAAGCCCAACTCCACGCACTCGTCGGTCTGTTGCACGAGGCGATGGACGCCGGAGCCTGGGGGTTCTCCACCACCCAGTCCAGCACCCACTCCGACGGCGACGGCAACCCCGTCGCCTCCCGGCACGCGCTCCCCGCCGAACTCGTCGCCATGGCACGAGCCGTGGGCGAACACGAGGGCACCCAGATCGAGGCGATCGTCGCCGGCTGCCTCGACCAGTTCAGCGACGCCGAGATCGACCTCCTCGTCGACGTGTCCGCCGCCGCCGGACGCCCGCTCAACTGGAACGTCCTCACCATCGACGCCCAGGTCCCCGAACGCGTCCCGCGCCAGCTGTACGCAAGTGAGCGCGCCCGTGAGGCCGGTGGCCGCGTCGTCGCGCTCACCATGCCGATCCTCACGCCGATGAACATGTCGCTGGGCACGTTCTGCGCGCTCAACCTCATCCCCGGCTGGGGCCCGATCCTCGGCCTGCCGATTCCCGAACGCATCGAGAAACTGGGCGACTTCGACGTCCGCGCCGAGATGCTGCGGCGCGCCCGCTCCAAGGAGGCGGGCGTCTTCCGCAGGCTCGCCGACTTCGGACGGTACGTCATCGGCGACACCTACAGCCCGCGCAACGAGGGCCTGACCGGACGCGTCGTCGGCGACATCGCCGCCGAACGCGGCCAGGACCCCTTCACCACCCTCGTCGAGATCTGCTCCAACGACTGTCTGCGCACGGTGCTTTGGCCGATGCCGCGCGACAACGACCCCGCCTCCTGGGCGCTGCGCGCCGAGACCTGGCGGCACGAGGACGTCCTGCTCGGCGGCTCCGACGCCGGGGCCCACCTGGACCGCATGTGCGGGGCGCCCTACACGACCCGCTTCCTCGGCGACTGCCTGCGCGGACGGAAACTCGTCGCACTGGAACAGGCGGTGAAGATGCTCACCGACGACCCCGCGCAACTCTTCGGACTGCGCCGCCGTGGGCGGATCCAGGAAGGGTTCCACGCGGACCTCGTCCTCTTCGACCCCGAACGCATCGACGCCGGAAAGGCCACCCTCGTCCACGACCTCCCCGGCGACAGCCCACGCCTCGACTCCAAGGCGCTCGGCATAACCGCCGTCTGGGTCAACGGAGTCGAGGCCATCCGCGACGACGTCGTCACCGGCGCCGTCCCCGGCAAGGTGCTGCGCTCCGGCACCGACACCCGCACCGTGAGCACCAAATGACCGACGGACAACGGCTGTTCGTCGGCGGCGAGTGGACCGAACCGGACGGCGGACACTACGAGGTCATCGACCCCGCGACCGAGGACGTCGTGGGCCTCGCGCCCGAAGCCTCCGCCGCGCAGGCCCGCGACGCCTGCGCGGCGGCCCGCGAGGCGTTCGACGGCTGGTCGCGCACCCGCCCCGAGGAACGGACCGCCGTCCTGGCCCGCGCCGCCGAACTGATCCTGGCCCGGCGCGACGAGTTCACCGACCTCGCGCGCGCCGAGACCGGGGCGACCACCGCGACCGTCCGCTCCATGCAACTCGCCGTCGCCGCCGCCCGGTTCAGGCGCTACGCCCGCGTCGAACCCACCGAATGGGCCATCGCTCCGCAGATCAACGAGGCCGGGCCGATGGGCAAGGCCGCCGTGATGGGCGCACTGGCGGTACGGCAGCCCGTCGGCGTCGTCACCTGCGTCACCTCCTACAACAACCCCTGGGCCAACCCCGCCGGGAAGATCGCGCCGGCGCTCGCCATGGGCAACACGGTCGTCGTGAAACCGGCGCCGCAGGATCCCCTGTCCGTGTACCGGATGGCCGAGGTCCTGGAGGCCGCCGGGGTGCCGCCCGGGGTCGTGAACGTCGTGTCCGGCAAGGGAGTTGAGGTCGGCGAGGCGACCGTCTCCTCGCCCGACGTCGACATGGTGAGCTTCACCGGGTCCACCGCCGTCGGCATGCGGATCGGCGAGGTCTGCGGGCGCGGCATGAAACGGCAGCTCATGGAACTCGGGGGCAAGGGCGCGGCTTTGGTGTTCGACGACGCGGACCTCGGCTCGGCCGTCGCGGGGATCGGGACGACGTTCTCCTTCTACAGCGGGCAGATCTGCACCGCGCCGACCCGGGTACTGGCCCAACGCGGGGTGTACGAACGGGTGGTTGAACAACTGGCCGCGTATGCCGGGCGGTTGACGCTGGGGGATCCCCGGCGGGCCGGGACCGTCATGGGGCCGGTGATCAGTGCCGCGCACCGGGAGCGGGTGCGGGGGTACGTCTCTTCGGCCGAGGGCGAGGGGGCAACGGTCGTCGAGGCCAAGGGGGTTGAGCTTCCCTCGCGGGGCTTCTACGTCGGGCCGGTCGTTCTCGCCGACTGCACCCACGCGATGCGGGCCGTCCGCGAGGAGATCTTCGGGCCCGTCGTCGCCGTCGTCCCCTTCGACGACGAGGAGGAGGGCATCGCGCTCGCCAACGACTCCGAGTACGGGCTGATCGACTACGTCTGGTCCGGCGACGTGGCGCGCGCCTTCCGGGTCGCGCGGCGGCTGCGGGCCGGGGGCGTGGGGATCAACACCGTCGGGCGGAACATGGAGGCGCCGTTCGGGGGGTTCAAGAGGAGCGGGGTGGGACGGGACGTGGGGTCGTACGCGCTGCACGCGTACAGCGAGGTGCAGGCGATCGTGTGGCCGGGGTGAGGGTAGGGGGTAGGCAGGGGTGGGGGCGCCTGCGCGGTGAGGGTCGGCCGCTCGGGGCGTGCGGGGCGCGTACGAGGGCGGGCGCCGGGGCTGAGTGACGCGTTTTGGGTGGTGGGATCGGCGGTTTTCCGCCGGGCGTAGCTCTGAGGTATGGGGCACTATCGGGACATGGGTGATACAGCGGGCGTGATGGTCGCGGTCGACGGTGGTCAGCTCTGGGCCGAGGAGCGGGGGAGCGGGGAAGGGCCGCCGCTGGTACTGCTCCACCCGGGGGTGGGGGACTCCGAGATCTGGGACCCGGTGCTGGACGCGCTGGCCTCGCGGCGCCGGGTCATCCGGTACGACGTCCGGGGGTACGGGCGGTCCCCGGCGCCGGAGGGGCCGTACCGGCAGGACGCCGATCTCGCCGTGCTGCTCGACCACTTCGGCGTGACGCGGGCCGTGCTGGTCGGCAACAGCATGGGCGGGTCCACGGCGATCGCGTACACGCTGGACCACCCCGAGCAGGTGGCGGCGCTCGGGCTGCTGGTCCCCGGGGTGGCGGGTTACCCCGAGCCCGATCCGCCCGAACTCGCCGCGCAGGTCGAGCCGTTGGCGCTGGCCGGGGACCTCGACGGGCTCGCCGACCTGGCGATGTCGTGGTGGGGCGGGGCCGGGACGCCGCCCGACACCGAGGCGCGACGGCTGCTGCGCGGAGTGCTGAAAGGGTGGTTCACCTCGTACCAGCACGAGCAGCAACTACCGTCCTGTTTCGAGCGGTTGGGGGAGCTGACCCTGCCGTGCTCGCTGCTGCTGGGGGAGTTGGACCAGCGGGTCGTCGTCGACCGGAACGAGGTCATCGCCGCGCGGATCCCGGGGTGCCGGCTCGTGCGGGCGGGCGCGTGCGACCACTTTCCGACGCTGCGGGTGCCCGGGGCGGTCGTGGAGCTGGTGGAGGAGCTGTATCTGCGGCTGGGGTGACGGGGGCTACGGGTACGACAGGGTCACCCCTCGTCGAGGTCCACCCGGACCGTCAGCAGGTCGGTGCCCATGACCCGTACCGCCGTGCTGTTCAGCCTCGGCAGGCTCCGCAGGCGGGCCACGGCGTCGTCGTCCGGGAGGAGGTACGCCGTACCGGCGTGCCAGCGGCCCTTGATCCGGATCCTGACCCTCGGGTCGGCCTTGATGTTCCGGACGTACTGCGAGCGCTCACCGAACTCCGACACCAGCCAGAACGAGTCCCCGATCCGGCGCCCGCCCAGCGGGGTGCGGCGGGGGAGCCCCGAGGTCCGGCCGGTGGTCTCCAGGACGGGCTGGAGAGGGAGCCTGCGCATGAGGGGGTTCAGGCGGCGCTGGACGGCGGTGGTGATCCGGAAGCGGCGGTCGGCGAGGGTGGGCATCGGGGGTCCTGAGGGTCGGGGCCGGGATCCCGGCCGATGGGTGGGGCGGGGCTGGCGGGGTGGTGCGGGTGGAGAGGCGGTGGGGGCGGAGAGGGCAGAGAGGGCGGTGTGGGGCACGGTTCGTGTCACTCCCGTACCCCGCAGGTATCCCCGCCGATTGTCCCCCTAGGGCCGGTCACCGTCGCGCCCCCGGGCTCGCCCAGCGCGGCCGCCCCCACAACGCCGCCGACCTCCGCAGCGCCGCCGACTCCCGCAGTGGCGCCGACCCCTCAGCGCCCCCGCCCCAGGAACACCGGATTGGTCAGCGCCGCCAGCGCCCCCGGCAGCGTCGGCCCCGTCGCCGGGTGCCGGACCTCCGCGCGGACGTACGCCGCGTACGACGGCGTCGTCCGCCACTCGAAGACCCCCGACCCCGAGTCCCCTACGGGACCCCCGGTGAACAGGACCCCCTCGTCGGTGACGAGACGGACCGTGCACCCCGTAACCCCTGAGACCTCCACCCGTACGACCACAGGGGTATCCGGGGCGACGGGCAGCCGCTCCCCGATACCGGCGTGCTCGCCGCGCGGCCCGCTCACGGCGAGGGCGACCGAGACGTCCTTGGACTCGGCGATGTAGGAGCGCCCGGCGCGGATGCCGTCCTGGATCGCGCGCCGCGTCAGGTCGTCGGCGAGGACGACGGTCTGGGGGAGCCCGACCACGTCGGGGTCGCGGTGCGCGTCGCTGCTGCCCATGGCCGGGAGCCAGGCGCGGCCCTCGCGGACGGCGGCGACGAGCGTCGCGTCCCAGGAGGCGAGCGCGACCTCGTCGTCCGGGGTGTAGGGGCCGTTCCACACCTCCACCGCGTCGGCCTCGCCGAACCCGAACTTCCAGGCGCAGCCGATGCAGGTGGCGTGCGGGTGAGCGGGGACGACGAGCCCGCCGGCGCGGCGGATCTGGCGGGCGAACCGGGCGAAGCGGTTGTCGCGGGCCCGGTAGCGCCAGTCGACGAAGGTGCCCGGGTCGGTGCCGAGCGCGACGACGTGGCCGTTGCGCGTGGTGATCTCCTCGCCGAGCAGGATCAGCAGGTCGTCACCGGCGTGGTCGGCCCAATGGGGGTGCCCCGCATGGGTGTTGTGCTCGGAGGTGTTGATGAAGTCGAGCCCCGCCGCCCGCGCCAGCGCCGCGATCTCGGCGGGGGTGCGGCGGCCGTCGGAGTACCAGGAGTGCAGATGGCAGTCGCCCCGGTACCAGGCCCGCCCCCGGCCACGCGCCCGCTCCGGCGGGTAGACGGCCCTAGGGGATGCCCCGTACGACCCGGACCCGGACCCGGCCCCGGCCTCCGCCCCCGAACTGGCTCCAGCCCCGGCTTCGGACCCGACCCCGGCCCCGGCCCCCGACCCGGACCCGGAGCTGTCCCCGGCTTCCGACCCGGACTCGGCCCCGGCCACCGACCCGGAACCCGCCCCCGCCCCATACGTGAGGGTGACAGTGATCTCGTACGACACCCCCTGCGGCGCCACGGTGTACGGACCCAGCGCGACGGACCAGGTGCCGGGACGGACCGGCCCCGGCAGATAGCCGGGCGTCGCGTCGTCGGCCCGCACGAAGAACTCCGTACGGGCACCCCCGGACCAGCCCCGGAAGCCCTGCCCGCCGAGTTCCGTGCCGCGTTCGTCGAAGAGGCCGATGTCCAGGGCGTTCCCGGTGGTCCCGGCGGGGACGGCGGGCCGGTCATAGGTGTACGACACCCTCAACTCGGCGACCCCCGGCGGGATTTCGACCGGCACGTACACGAAGTCCGGTGCCCCGGCGGGCAACGTCCCCCGCACGGTCCGCGTCTGCTGCCCGGCCCCGCCGGTCGTCTCACCGGCCCGCGGGCCCCCGACGCGCTGTTCCTCGGCGGAGGCGAAACTCACACCTCCGAGCGTCATCGCCGTGGCCGCGCCCGACACGAACAGGGCACGTCTGCCGATCTCGTGAGCGTCCTCGCACATGGGGCCAGTGTGGAGGAGAGGAGTGAACTCGGGGCGTCCTGAAGGGAATCGGGGAGTGAGGTTGCCTGAGGCATGGGTGCGAGAGGTCGATCCCCCGTTGGCCGTACGGGTAATGTGCGAGTAAATACCGGGTCGAGCGGGGCTGGTCCGGCGTCCGACCAACGCCGCGCCGTGACGTCTCATATCCCCTACGACCCGTAGTACCCGCCCCGACCGGACGGGAGTCGGACAAAACTGGGGGAAGTCGCACATGAGCGCCGTCACGGATTCATATCCGTTCGCCGTCCCGGTGGGCGTGGAGATACCGGAGCGGCTGACCGGCCGCGAGTGCGAAGTACTGCGCGGCCTGGCGAAAGGCGAGTCGAATCGCGTGCTCGCCCGGCGGTTCGAGGCGAGTCTGGCGGCACCGCACCACCGCGAGGCGCTGGCCGTGGCCGACAACGGCTGACGAGGCATCCTCGGCATCCTGATGGTCGCGGCGCAGATCTGCCTCGCCTGCTTCCCGCTGGGCGTCCTCGTGCCGGCGCTGCGCCCCTGGGCCGCCGCCGCGGGGGTGACCGGCTTCGCGCTCACCATGATCGCCCGCGACCTGGTCTTCCTCTCCGGTGTCCTCGACCGCGCCCTCGCCCGGTCCCGCACGCATCTGCACCGGCTGCGCAGGCCCGCCGACCACCGGCGACGGCCACCGCCGCGGCCACCCCCACAACGGCCGCCGCGACCGAGGCGGACAGCGAGGCGAACGGGGCGACACCCCGGCCGGAACCCCGGCCGGAATCCGTCTGAGACAGGAGACGAGAACTATGGGAACACCGACGTGCCTGCTGGGCGGCGCGGGTATCAGCGAGCGGATCAGCCACGGCCACGACGCCGGGCGGTACGTGGAGATCGGCTCCCTCACGAAGGTGTTCACGGCGACCGTGCTCGCCGAGCTGGTGAAGGAGGGCACCGTCGGGCTCGACGCCCCTCTGGAGGACTGCATCGGGTCCGTCCCGAGGGGTACGGGTATCACCCTGAGGAACCTCGCCGAGCACACCTCGGGACTGCCCCGGCTGCCCGTAGTACCCGTAGCACCTCCGAACGACCCCTACGCCACGTTCACCCCGGCCGCCCTGGCGGACGCGCTCGGCGCGCTGGACCGGCAGATCACCGGGCGCCAGGGCGAGACGGAGTACTCCAACTACGGGTACGCGGTGCTCGGCCACGCCCTCACGACCGCCACGGGGCGCACGTACCAACAGCTCGTCGACACGTACGTCCTGGCCCCCCTGGGGGTTGAGACGGGCGCCGTCACCGCGCACCCCCCGGCCGGCGAACGGCTCGTCCCGCGCGGGCTGTTCGGGCGGGCCCGGCCGCTGTGGGACCTGACCGGGCCGATCCTGCCCGCCGGCGGACTGTGGTCCACCTGCCGGACCCTGGCGGACGTCGTCGTCGCGCTGCTCGTCGAACGCAGGCTCGGGGAACCGGCGCTCGCGTGGCAGCGGGGGCCGTCGGTCGTGTGGCACAACGGGGCCACGCGCGGCTCGTCCGTGGTCGCCGCCGTCCACGACGACGGGCCGTGGCTGGTGCTGCACCGGCTCGGGGAGCCGGACGAGACGGACCGGCTGGCCATCCAGACGCTGAAGGCGGCCCTCCCGGCGATGTGATTCCGACCAGTCGGTATGGACAGTTCGGGCCACTCCGGGTACAGATGGGGGCATCACCCGCGCCATGCCCCCCGTACGCCCGGAAAGGCGGCCGTATGCGTATCTCGGTCACGATCTTCCTCACCGACGAGACCATCACCCCGACGCGTCTCGCCCGCGAGCTGGAGGAGCGCGGGTTCGCCGGCCTCTACCTCCCCGAGCACACGCACATCCCGGTCGAGCGCACCACCCCCTACCCCGCGGGTGGGGAGCTACCCAGGGAGTACGGGAGAACCCTGGACCCGTTCGTGGCGCTCGGGCAGGCCGCCGCCGTCACCGAACGGCTCGGCCTCGGGACCGGGATCACGCTCGTCGCGCAGCACGACCCGATCGGCCTCGCCAAGCAGGCCGCGACGCTCGACCACCTCTCCGGGGGACGGCTGACGCTCGGCCTCGGGTACGGGTGGAACGTCGAGGAGGCCGCCGACCACGGCGTCGAGTGGCGGACCCGGCGGGAGCTGGTGCGCGACCGGATGGCGCTGATGCGGGCGCTGTGGGCCGACGAACCGACCGGCTACGACGGGGAGTTCGGGAGCGTGCGGCCGTCCGTCGCGTACCCCAAGCCGGTGCGGAAGCCGCGCGGGCCGGTCGTCGGGCCGCGCACGCTCATCGGCGGCGCCGCCGGGCCCAAGCTGTTCGCCCACATCTGCGAGTACGCCGACGGCTGGCTGCCGATCGGCGGACGCGGGCTCGGGGAGTCGCTGCCGGCCCTGCGGACGGCCTGGGAGCGGGCGGGGCGCGAGCCCGCGCACCTCCAGGTGGTGCCGTACGCGGTGGTACCGGAAGAGGGAAAACTCACGTACTACGGGGACTTGGGGATCGAGGAGACCGTCGTGCAGCTGCCCCCGGCGGGGGAGGCCGAGGTACTACGGGTACTGGACGGGCTGGCCCGGTTCCTGTGAGGGCCGGGCGCAGGACGGCGGACCCGTAGTACCCGTAGTACCCCCACGCCCCCCACCAACCCCGCCCGCACTCCCCACCGACCCCCGCACCTCTGATCAGCCCGAACGTATGCTCAAAGGATGACGACTTCCGCGACCTCGGGAACCGGCCCCACCGAGAACTCCATGCGTCGCGCCCTCAAACGCGCCCGGGACGGCGTCGCCCTCGACGTGTCCGAAGCGGCGGTGCTGCTCCAGGCACACGGCGAGGCGCTTGACGACCTCACCGCGTCCGCGGCCCGGGTGCGTGACGCGGGACTCTCGGCGGCCGGCCGGCCCGGAGTCATCACGTACTCCAAGAGCGTCTTCATCCCCCTGACCCGCCTGTGCCGTGACAAGTGCCACTACTGCACCTTCGTCACCGTGCCGGGCAAACTCCGCCGTGCCGGGCACGGCATGTTCATGTCCCCCGACGAGGTCCTGGACGTGGCCCGTAAGGGTGCCGCCCTAGGGTGCAAGGAAGCCCTGATCACCCTCGGGGACAAACCGGAGGACCGCTGGCCCGAGGCGCGCGAATGGCTCGACGCGCACGGCTACGACGACACCATCGCCTACGTCCGCGCCATCTCCATCCGCATCCTGGAGGAGACCGGCCTGCTGCCCCACCTCAACCCCGGTGTGCTGTCCTGGACCGACCTCCAGCGCCTCAAGCCCGTCGCGCCCAGCATGGGCATGATGCTGGAGACGACGGCCACCCGCCTGTGGTCCGAACCCGGAGGCCCCCACTACGGGTCCCCCGACAAGGAACCCGCAGTCCGTCTACGGGTACTGGAGGACGCCGGACGCTCCTCCGTCCCCTTCACCTCCGGCCTGCTCATCGGCATCGGCGAGACGTACGAGGAGCGCGCCGAGTCCGTGTTCGCGCTGCGCAAGGTCTCCCGCGCCCACCACGGCATCCAGGAACTGATCATCCAGAACTTCCGCGCCAAGCCGGACACGGCGATGCGCGGCATGCCGGACGCGGAACTCGACGAACTCGTCGCCGCCGTCGCCGTCGCCCGCCTGATCCTCGGCCCCGCCGCGAACATCCAGGCCCCGCCGAACCTGGTCGACGGCGAGTACGAGCGCCTGATCGCCGCCGGCATCGACGACTGGGGCGGGGTGTCGCCCCTGACCATCGACCACGTCAACCCCGAACGCCCCTGGCCGCAGATCGAGGAACTGACCCGCCGCTCCCAGGCGGCCGGCTTCGAACTGCGTGAACGCCTGTGCGTCTACCCCGAGTTCGTGACCCGGGGAGAACCCTGGCTCGACCCCCGGCTCCTCCCGCACGTCCGCGCCCTCGCCGACCCCGAGACCGGCCTCGCGCTCCCCGACGCCGTGGTCGAGGGCCGCCCCTGGCAGGAACCCGAGGAGGTCTTCGAGGCCCGGGGCCGCACCGACCTGCACCGCACGATCGACACCGAGGGCCGGACGTCCGACCGCCGCGACGACTTCGACGAGGTGTACGGCGACTGGTCCGCCCTGCGCGAGGCCGCCGCCCCCGGCATGGTCCCCGAACGCATCGACACCGACGTCCGCCAGGCCCTCGCGACCGCCGCCGACGACCCGACGAAACTGACCGACGCCGAAGCGCTCGCCCTCTTCCACGCGGACGGCCCCGCACTGGACGCGCTGACCCGAATCGCCGACGACGTACGGAAGTCGGCGGTCGGCGACGACGTCACCTACATCGTCACCCGGAACATCAACTTCACCAACGTCTGCTACACCGGCTGCCGTTTCTGCGCGTTCGCGCAGCGCCGCACGGACGCCGACGCCTACACCCTCTCCCTGGACCAGGTCGCCGATCGCGCCCAACAGGCATGGGATCTCGGGGCAGTTGAGGTCTGTATGCAGGGCGGCATCCACCCCGACCTGCCCGGCACCGCGTACTTCGACATCGCGCGGGCGGTGAAGGAACGCGTCCCGGGCATGCACGTGCACGCCTTCTCGCCGATGGAGGTCGTCAACGGAGCGACCCGCACCGGGCTTTCGATCCGCGAGTGGCTGACGGAGGCCAAGGCGGCGGGACTTGACACCCTGCCCGGCACGGCCGCCGAAATCCTCGACGACGAGGTCCGCTGGGTGCTCACCAAGGGCAAGCTGCCGGCCGCGACCTGGATCGAAGTCGTCACCACCGCCCACGAGTTGGGGCTGCGGACGACGTCGACGATGATGTACGGCCACGTGGACCAGCCGCGCCACTGGCTCGGCCACCTCCGCACGCTCGCCGGGATCCAGCAACGCACCGGCGGATTCACGGAGTTCGTGACGCTGCCGTTCATCCACACCAACGCGCCGGTGTACCTGGCGGGCATCTCGCGCCCCGGCCCGACCATGCGGGACAACCGCGCGGTCACGGCGATGGCGCGGCTCCTGCTGCACCCGTGGATCCCCAACATCCAGACCAGCTGGGTGAAGTTGGGCACCGAGGGGGCGGCCGAGATGCTGCGGTCCGGGGCCAACGACCTCGGCGGGACGCTGATGGAGGAGACCATCTCGCGGATGGCCGGCTCGTCGTACGGGTCGTACAAGTCGGTCCGGGACCTGATCGCCGTCGCGGACGCGGCCGGACGCCCGGCGAAGCCGCGCACCACCCTGTACGGGGAGGTGCCGCAAGAACGGCAGCAGGCCGCGCGGGCGTCCGACGGGCACCTGCCGGAGCTGTTGCCGGTGCTCGACTGACCACCCCGGGGCGCCCGTTGGTGATCATGGGCCGGTGCCGGTGAGGACCGGTACCGGCCCGCCGGACAGGCGCTCCACAGTAGGATGATCCGACCCCCGACGTGCGGGGGTCGGAGACTGAGGAGTTGCGTGCCCGTGCCTGCCCTGCGGCTTCCCTCGTGGGTCTGGGTCACCGGTCTGACGGCCGGAGCGATCGTCGCCGTGGGCTTCCTGGCGCTTGAGGCGGACAACGGCGTGCACCCTCACCCGACGGCCGCGGCGAGCCCGAAGCCCGCCGCGTCGCCCAAGCAGTCGGTGACCCCCGAGGCGCCCCCTAGTACTCCGGGACTGCCCGAGAAGTCGGGCACGGGGCGCCGCATCGTCTACTCGCTCTCCGCGGACCGGGTCTGGCTCGTCGACGCGGACGACCGGTCCCGGCGCACGTTCACCGTCTGGCCCGGGACGGTCGACCCCGCGCCCGGCACGTACACGATCTCCGTGCGGACCCCCGCGACCACCGGTTCCGACGGGGTCGCCGTCGAGCACGTCGTCTACTTCACGGTCACGTCCGGCATCAACATCGCCTTCTCCAACGCCGTCGACGGCTCCTCCCCGCCGCCCGCCCCCGCCGGCACCCAGACCGGCGGCATCCGCCTCCACAAGGAGGACGGCGCGGCGCTGTGGGCGTTCGGCGCGACGGAGACCCGGGTCAGGGTCGTCGAGTAGCTCGCGAGTCGTACGGGGACGACGGCCTCAGCAGGCTTCAGCAGATGGACATGGTGTTGAAGTCGAACGTCGCCTCGTTCGGGAAGTTCCAGATGACGTTGGGGTCGGCGGGGGCCTTGTACGTGCCCACCTTGGGCCCCGTGAAACGGACTTCGGCTCCGCCCGTCTGGTTGTTGAGCACGGAGAGCGCGTCGACGAAGTTCGAGAGCGACCGCGTACCGCACCTGTAGAGGTGGAAGATGCTCTGCTTGCCGTCGCCCTGACCGACCGACACACAGGCGATCCCCGATGCCAGGGCGCAGATCTTGAGCGCCCTGTCGGCATCGGCACCACCCGGGATGTCCCGCTCCACGTACTCCCCCGAGTGCAGGGGGGAGATCCCCGGCGTCCACGCGTTCGCGGCGGCCTGCGCCGGTGCCTGCGCGGCCATCGGAAGAAGGAACGCGGCGATCAGCGTCCCGACCGTCGCAGCGGCTCGTTTCCTCGGTCCCATGTGGTCTCCTCTGTAGTCGCAACCGGTGACCCGAACCGTAGACCGCACCAGGGACGTCGTGACCCTGACAGCTATCAGGGTGGGCAACTCGGGGTGCGTCCACCCCTACCCCCGCTCCAACTCCACCCCACCCCGCGGATACCGGGCCAGCCACCCCGGCGCCGCCCCCGCAGGGTTGTGCAGCGCCGGCCCCTGCGTCATCTCCATCGCGAAATCATCGGCGAGTTCCAGCAGCGTCGGCCGCCCCTCCAACTCCGCGAGCCAGGCCGGCGGGAGCGCGGTCTCGCCGTGGAGGGCGCCGAGGAGGGCCCCCGTGAGGGAGGCGGTCGCGGCGGAGGGCGCGCTGTGGTTGACGGCGAGCCGCAGCCCGTGCCGGACGTCCTCGGCGACCAGCGCGCAGTAGACGGCGGCGGCCAGCAGCCCCGGCGCACTGCCCGCCCCGGCCAGCTCCTCGACACGCGCGGCGGTCGGCAACCCCTGCCGCACCGCGCCGAGCGCCCGCTGAAGCGCCTCGGACACGGGGTCGTGACCGGGCCGCGCGGACAGGTGGGACAGCGCCCGCTGCACCGCGCTGTCGAGACTGTCGCCCCTGGCCAGCGCGTGCACGGTCACCGCGTACGCGCCCGCCGCGAGGTAGGCCGTGGGGTGGCCGTGGGTCTGCGCCGCGCACTCCACCGCGAGCTGCGCGACCAACTGCGGCTCCCAGCCGACCAGCAGACCGAACGGCGCCGAGCGGCCCAGCGCCTCGGGCCCGTCCGCCGTCGGGTTCTTCGGCGTCTCCAGGGTGCCCATCCGCTCGTCGCCGAGCCCGAGCAGCAGGGGCCGGGTCGGGTCGCGGCGGGCGTACAGCCACTCCTCGCGGGCCAGCCAGCCGTCGTCCTTGCGGCGCAGGTCGGGGCCCCAGTCGCGCTGCGTCGCCGCCCAGCGCAGATACGCGCGATGTAGGTCTGTGGGGGGATGCCAGGCGCCGGTGTCGCGGCGGACCTGGGCGCGGATCAGGCCGTCGACGGTGAAGAGGGTGAGCTGGGTGAGATGGGTGATCGCGCCGCGCCGGCCGTACGCGGGGATGA
Source organism: Streptomyces roseirectus (assembly GCF_014489635.1). NCBI lineage: Bacteria > Bacillati > Actinomycetota > Actinomycetes > Kitasatosporales > Streptomycetaceae > Streptomyces > Streptomyces roseirectus. The sequence continues at coordinate 5,539,764 of NZ_CP060828.1, forward strand.
GGTCGACGACCCCGTCAGCCCCGTACGTCTGAAGTATCTCCGCCCCCGAGGCCCGGTCCACCGGAGCCCCCAGGGCGTCACCCAGGGCCCCGCCCAGCAGTGTGCCGCGCACCCGGCTGCGGAAGTCCTGCTGTTCCGTACGGCCCCAGATGGGCCCGGCTGCCGTACTCACCACCAAGCCTCCCTGGGGACCGTCCGCCGTCCGTACGACACGATTCGCCACTGTAATCGAACGGGGACGGGGAGTTCAGGGGCTGCTCGGTATGCCCCCTGTGCCCGAAGAGCGAAGGTTTCCGGCGGGCCTCGCACGGTTTCCGCACACGGGGACGGGGACGGGGCCCGGCGGCGCGGAGCCGGACCCCGAGAGGTAGGGGGTCCGGTCCGGGTGGGCGTCAGGCGCGCGGCGGCGTGGGTACCGCGTCCTCATGCTCAGGTACGACAGCCGCAGCGTCGTCATCCGAGTTGATCTTGTCGATGATCGCGAGCCGTTCGGGGGTGTCCTCGGGCCGCAGGAAGCCGATGCCGATGTAGAGGACCAGCGAGACGGCGAGCGGCACCGAGACCTGATACTGCAGAGGTACGCCGCCGTCGACGTTCCAGCTGATCGGGTAGTTGACGAGCCAGAACGCCAGCAGCCCCATGGACCAGCTGATCAGCGCCGCCGTCGGACCGGAGCGGCGGAACGGCCGCAGCAGCCCCAGCATCATCGGGATGGCCATCGGCCCCATGAGCCCCGCGACCCACTTGATGACGACGGTGATGATGTCCTTGAACGCGGGGGAATTGACCTGGGTCGCCGCCGCCATCGAGAGCCCGAGGAAGACGACGGTCGTGACGCGCGCGACCCGAAGTCCCTGCCCCTGGTTCCAGGTTCGCGCCCGCTTCCAGATCACCGGCGCGCAGTCCCGGGTGAAGACGGCGGCGATCGCGTTGGCGTCGGAGGAGCACATCGCCATCGTGTGGGAGAAGAAGCCGACGATGACGAGCCCCAACAGCCCGTGCGGCAGGAGCTGTTCGGTCATCAGGCCGTACGAGTCGGAGCCGTCCGGCTTGTTCGACCGCACCAGCAGCGGCGACATCCACATCGGGTAGAACAGCACGAGCGGCCACACCAGCCACAGCACCGCCGACAGCCGCGCGGAGCGCTCCGCCTCCTTCGCGTTGGGCGTGGCCATGTACCGCTGGGCCTGGTTGAGCATGCCGCCGTTGTACTCGAACAGCTTGATGAACAGGAACGCCAGCAGGAACACCGTGCCGTACGGGCCGACGAGCGGCTTCTCGTGGCCCTGCAACGCGGGTTCGTCCCAGGCGCCGACGAACCCGATGCCCTTGTCGTTGAGTTCGAGGATCACCGCGACGAACATCGCGATCCCGGCGAGGAGTTGGATGACGAACTGCCCCAACTCCGTGAGCGCGTCGGCCCACAGGCCGCCGATCGTGCAGTACACGGCCGTGATGGTGCCGGTGATGAGGATGCCCTGGTTCAGCGAGATGCCGGTGAAGACCGACAACAGGGTCGCGATGGCCGCCCACTTGGCGCCGACGTCCACGATCTTCAGCAACATGCCGGACCAGGCGAGCGCCTGCTGCGTCTTCAGGTCGTACCGGTTCTTCAGGTACTCCAGCGGGGAGGCCACATGGAGACGGGAGCGGAGCCGGTTGATGCGCGGCGCGAACAGCTTGGAGCCGATCGCGATGCCGAGCGCGATGGGGAAGGACCAGGTGACGAAGGAGGTGACGCCGTAGGTGTAGGCGATGCCGGCGTACCCGGTGAACATCACCGCGCTGTAGCCCGACATGTGGTGCGAGATACCGGAGAGCCACCACGGCATCTTGCCGCCCGCGGTGAAGAAGTCGCTCACGTCGTCGACGCGCTTGTGCGACCAGACGCCGATGGCGACCATCACGCCGAAGTAGCCGATGAGCACGGCCCAGTCGAGACCGTTCATGTGCCCCCTTCCAGGGTTCGCCGTCAACGTGGGGGTACGGGGCAGACAGGCAGGGCAGGCATGTGAACTCTGGGTGTGATGAGGTACGCACGGCAAGCTCAAGGCAGGTCAAGGGACGGTAAAATCGTTCGGCTGGGTGACCTCAATTCTTGTACGTGAACGGTGAGTTGAGTGTTCAGCGCATCAGTTCCCCCGCGTTCACCAGCAACGACTGCCCCGTGATCGCCCGCGCCCGCGCCGACGCCAGAAACACCGCCGCATCCGCCACATCCCCGTCCGTCGCCAGCTCCGGCAACGCCATCCGCCCACTGAGCCGCCCCAGCACCTCGGCCTCCCCAACTCCCTCCGCCTGCGCGGTGAACCGCACGTACGCCTCCACCGGCGGCCCCCACATCCACCCTGGCAGCACGGTGTTCACCCGCACCCGGTACGGCCCCAACTCCCGCGCCAGGGAGTACATCACGCTCGTCAGCGCCCCCTTGGACGCGGCGTACGCGGCCTGCCGCACCTGCGTCGGCGCCGCCACGGCGGACTGCGTCCCGATGAACACGATCGCCCCGCCCCGCTCCTTCAGCGCCGGCAGACACGCCCGCGTCATCCGCAGAGTCCCCAGCAGATTCACGTCCATGACGGACCGCCAGGTCTCGAAGTCGGCGTCCTCGAGCCCGCCGAAGTAGGAGTCCCAGGCGGCGACATGGACGACGGCGTCGACGCCTCCGAACCGGGAGACCGCCAACTCCGCGAGCCGCACGCACTGTTGCTCGTCGGTGATGTCGGTGGCGAGGTAGGCCGTCCGCGCCCCGTCGGGGTCGATGTCCCGCGCCGACTTGGCGAGTCGGTCCTCGGTCCGCGCGCCGAGCACCGCGTTGCCGCCCTCCCGCACGACGGCCGCCGCGACCTGGTGCCCGAGACCCGTGCCGACTCCGGAGACGACGACGGTCTTGCCGGGGAGCAGAGACATGGGCCCTCCCTGATACTTCCGCATTGTCTGACGGACCGTCAGAGTATGGGCGACCGCGCAGGAAAGGGGAACGAGCATGAGCGAGGGCGACAGCGCCGACCTGTATGCCGAGTTGGCGTCCACCGGCCCCTACGGAGTCCACCCCGGGCACGCCCTGATCACCATGGTCGAGCCGCATCCCGGACACGAGTACGCCTACAACCGCTGGTACGAGGACGACCACTACTACGCGGGCGCGATGGCGATGCCCTGGATGTACGCGGGCCGCCGCTGGGTCGCGACCCGGGACCTCCAACTCCTGCGCGAGCCCGAGAAGTCGGCGATCGCCCAGCCCGTCACCCAGGGCTGCTACCTCTCCACCTACTGGATCACCGAGGGCCGTTACACCGAGCACATGCGCTGGACCGTCGCCGTCAACAAGCGCCTCAACCACGACGCCCGCGTCTACCAGGATCGCACCCACGTCTTCACGGCCTTCCAGGACCACGAGACGACCGTCTACCGCGACGGCGCCGCGGGCCCCCGCGACTTCCACGCCCTGGACCACCCCTACCAGGGCCTGATCCTGGAGGTACTGGAGAGCGAGTCGCCCGACCAGCGCGCCGAACTCGTCCACTGGCTGCGCACCCGGCACCTGCCCAAGACCCTCAAGGCGTCCCCCGCCGCCCTGGTGACCGTCTTCCGCCCGACGCCCCTGCCCGTGGACCGCATGTCCTACGTGAAGCAGGTGGAGGGCACCGACACCCGTCTGACCCTGCTCTGGTTCCTCGAACAGGACCCCCGCACCTGCTGGGCCGGCCACTTCGCCGAACTCGCCACGCGGGTAACGGAGTCGGGCCTCGGCAGGGCGGAACTGGTGGCCCCCTTCATCCCGACGGTCCCGGGCACCGACCGGTACGTGGCGGAGCTGCGATGAGCCGACCCCCGGTCAACTCTTCGGACACAGCGGCGAGTTCGCCGGCATCAGCCAGTAGAACGTCTCCCGGTCCGGGCGCCCGGCCACACACGTCGGATCGGCCGCGGTGGTCGCGGTGACCCGGAACGGCCTGCCGTGGTCGTCGAGCGTGAGCACCCCCTTGCGCGCGCCGGTGGTCCAGTCGAGCAGGATCCGGAACTCCGTGTCGTAGCGCCGGGATCGAGGCTGGATGACGAGGTATTCGGAGTCCCCGCGCTTGACCGCGTAGGGCCAGTCGCTGATGGGCCGGCTCCCCTTCTCCTCCGGCGGCCCGCCGGTGACCTCGGCGGGCACCAACCGCGGCGCGGGCCGGTCGAGATCGAGGTCGAACACCCGGGGGGAGACCTCGGATCCGCAGGGGTTCACGATGTGCGTGCCGTGCGCGGGCGGGCGCCGGGCGACGATCCGCACACGGGCCCCGGTGAGCGTCAACTCCTCCTCCCCGCTGCCCTGGAGGACGACGCTCAGCTTCCCGGAGGCGCGGATGCCGCCCTTCGGGAACTCCTGCATCGGCGCCATCCCGTCCGCCCCGATCCTGAGCCCCGGCACGACCGCCGAGTCCTCGCACTTCCAGGCGGTCGTCTCGACATTGGCCCCCAGCCGCGTCTCCTCCTGGCCGCCGCGCGACAGGTAGACGCCGGTCAGCGTGAGGGCGGCCAGGAAGGCGGCGCCCAGGGCGAGATGGCGCTTGCGGACACGGCGCGGAGGATGGACGACGACGCTGCCGATGTCACCGGCCTGCACGACCGGCCCGTGGAACTCGCCGCCCTCGACGCTGCTACGTACGTCGCCCGCCATCGTCCGCCTCCGCTGCCCCGCCCGTCTGCGAGAAGGAAAGCAGAACTCCCGGCGAAGCGCCCGGAGTTCGCCGGGCGCTCACCTCAAGAGGCGACAAAAACCCCGTACTTCACCGAACCCTCACGCGAATCCGTCGCCGAACCCTCGTGCGGCCCTCACTTGAGTTCGTCCGGGCACGGCGTCCCCCGGGGCAGCTGATACGGCGCCGCCAGCCGGTAGATCCCCGCCGACGGCGCGACCAGCATCGTCCACTTGTCGCCCTCCGCGTCCTCCTCCGTCTCGTAGAGGCAGCCGTGCAGGTTCTCGTACACCTTCGGCTCGCCCTCCTCACGGTGCTTGGACGCCTCCGTCTCCTCGGGGGCCTTGAGGCTCTTGCCCTCGGCGTCGACGACACTCAGCCAGGGGGAGTAGGGGATCTTGACGAGGACACGCCCGGCGCGCTTCACGTCGATCGTCATCTCACCCTGCTCGGCCCGCTGGACCACCGCGTCCGGCTCGGCGAGGGGCGCGGGGTCGTTGACGCGGAAGAGCTGCCAGTTGGCGTCGCCCCAGATCTGCTTCAGGTAGGGCAGACCCCGCTGGACCAGCTCACGCTCGCGCTTGCCGCCGTCGCCGTCCGGGGCGTCCTTGGGGACGACGACGAAGTGGACGGCCCACCGCTTGAGCCATTCGTGGTAATTCGCGGAGTTGAGGGTGTCGTCGTAGAAGAGCGGGTTGCGCTTCATGTCGGCCTGCCGGTTCCAGCCGCGCGCGAGGTTCACGTACGGCGCGAGCGCGGACGCCTCCCGGTGCGAGCGGGCCGGGACCACCTCGACCCGGCCCCGCCCGGCGCCGACCTGTTGGAGCTCGTTCACCAGCGGCGCCAGCTCCCGCGCCCAGGACGCGGCCGGGGTGGTGCGGACGACGTCGTCGACCGACTTGAAGCCCACCCACACCACGAACCCGACCGTCGCGATCACCAGCGCGTACCACTTGCGGCTGCGCGGCACCGCGAACGGCACCGCGCACGCCACCACGACCCCGCCGAACAGCATCGCGAGCCGCGTGATGTTCGACCCGATCTGCGAGCTGACGATCCACACGCCGAGCACGAACAGCCCGTACACGGCCGCCGTGATCCGCACCGTCTTCCAGTTCTTCGGCACCGCCAGGAAGACGATCACCGAGTAGACGAACGGCAGCGACGCGGACCCGACGGACATCGGCTGCGTCCCCGAGAACGGGAACAGCCAGGCCGAGACGCCGACGACGACGGCCGGCGCGATCCCCAGCGCCCACGCCCCCGGCCGTCGCTTCTGCAAAAACAGGGCGACCGCCACGAGACCGACGAACAGCCCCGCGACCGGCGACGACATCGTGGCGAGCGCGGCCAGCGGCGCCGCGACCAGCGCCTTCGCCCACCGCTTGTGGCGCCACTTGTGCGGCCAGCAGAAGACGGCGGCCACCGCGCCCAGCGCGAACATGTTGCCCAGGCCGAAGGTGACGCGCCCGCTCGCCGCGTTGCACAGCAGCGCGATCACGCCTATCAGCGCAGGCCAGACCGGGTTCTTCACCGGACGGGAGCGCAGCAGGACCAGCGTCAGCAGGCCCGCGGAGAGCGTGCCGGCGATCATCATCGTCGTCCGCACGCCGAGCACCGACATCAGGTACGGCGAGATGACGCTGTACGACACCGGGTGCATGCCGCCGTACCAGGCGAGGTTGTACGCCGAGTCGGGGTGACGGCCGACGAACTCCGCCCAGGCGTCCTGCGCGGCCAGATCGCCACCGCTGTTCGCGAACGTGAAGAACCAGAGGAGGTGCAGACCGCCCGAGAGGACGGTCATGGAGAGCACGAGATGGCTCCTCAGCCAGGCGCCCAGCCGGACGAGGCGCGGGCTCGACCGCAGCCGTGACACCAGCCGTGACCAGCGCCCGGCGCTCACCGGGGTCTCCTCGGGAGCGAGCCGGTCATGGGAGCCGGACTGCGGCGCGGGCAGCCGTATTCGCGGGCCGGTGTCCTGGCCCGGACCGGTGTCGTCGCGTGTCGGCTCCGCAGTGGCCACCTGTAGGCACTCCCCGTGTCCCGTCTACTTCTTCTCTCGTCCCCCTGCGCCTTCCCGTAAGACCGCGGGGTTACGACCACAGGGTGAGCGGCCGTCGAGTTGTGTCCGTTTCGTGACGCTAGCACGCAGCCCGCCGACCAGCCCCGGGTGGTACTGGTCGACGGGCCGCGGGAGCGAGAAGGGTCAGCCGAGGCGGGTCAGCTTGGCGCCGAAGCCGGGCTCGGCCAACTCACTCTTGAGTGCTACGGGTACCTTCACCGCGCCCGCCGAGCCGCCGTCACCGACGGTCAGGGTCGCGACCTGGGTACCCGCCTTCGCGGTGTGCGGGAGATCACCCGCGACGAAGGAGAGCTTCACCTTCAGACCGGGCCAGCCGACCGCGGTGACGTCCTTCGTGACGACGACCGGGGTCCGGCCGCCGAGACCGTCGTCCACATAACCGACGACCGCGCCCTTCTTCAGGATCGTCGCCGACGTCAGGACGGACTGGGCCGCGCGGATCAGCTTGTCGCCGCCGTCCAGCGCCGCGCTGAGGATCGTGTTCTCCGGGCCGCCGGCGGGCTGGCGGACGACCGCGCCGATGATCGTGCGGGTCTCGCCGCCGACCTCCTTCTTCGCTGCGAACATCAGGTTGCCGAGCGCCGAGGTGGTCGTGCCGGTCTTGATGCCGACGACCTTGTTCTTGCCGACCAGACCGTTCCAGTTCGAGTGGTACTCACCCTTGTAGTCCGTGTACGACATCATCGCCGCGACCTCGCGGAAGACGGGCTGCTCCATCGCCGCCTTGCCGAGCTTGACCTGGTCGATCGCCGTGGAGACGGTCGTGTCGTTCAGGCCCGAGGGGTCCGTGTACGTCGTGTTCGTCATACCGAGGTCCTTGGCGGCGGCGTTCATCTTCTCGACGAAGGCCGTCTCCGAACCGGCGTCCCAGCGGGCCAGCAGACGGGCGACGTTGTTCGCGGACGCGATCAGGATCGACTCCAGGGCCTCGCGCTGCGTGATCGAGTCGCCGGCCGTGACGTTCACGGTCGACTCCTGACCGGCGTTCGACTGGTCCTCGGCGGCCTGGTCGATCTTGATCTTCGGGCCGTCGTCGCCGCTCTTCAGCGGGTGGTCGCGCAGGATCAGATAGGCCGTCATCACCTTGGCGACACTGGCGATCGGGACGGGCTTCTCCTGACCGGACGAGCCGAACGTGCCGACGCCCTGGACGTCCAGCGCGGCCTGGCCCTTCGCCGGCCACGGGATGTCCACCTTCGCGCCCTCGAACGTGTACGAGTTCGCCGCCGTCAGGTCCAGGGTGGGGGTCGGCAGCGGGCGGACACTCTGCGCGATCGCGAACACGACCGCCAGCAGGAGGATCAGCGGGGTCCAGATCTTCACCCGGCGCGCGAGGGTGCGCAACGGGGTGGGCGGGGGCGGCGGCGTGTTCGTCAGCTCCGCCAGCAGGTCCAGGGGCGGCTTCGGCGGCAGCGGCTGCTGCGTCGTCCGCTCCGGCCCGACCTGCGGCACGGCCGCCGTCGCCGCTACCCCCGTGGAGGTACGGGGCTTACGGGTCGAGGGGTCGTCGAGCGGCTTCAGCGCGACGAAGTTGCCGGCGCGCTCGGCGCCGGGCTTCTCGGGAGCGTCGGGCGTCTTCCCGGTGCCGGGTGCCTTCTCGACGGCCGCTTTCTCGCCGGCCGCCTTCGGGGCGTCGCCGGAGCCCTTGCCGCCGGTCGCCGCCGCAGCCGCGCCGGGCTTCTCGGCGTCGGACGTCGTCGAGGCGCCGTCGGTCTTGCCTGCGCCGGGCGCGATCCTCGGGTCGGGGGCCTTCCCGGTGCCGGGTGCCTCGGCTGCGCCGGGCTTCTTCACGTCGCCCAGCTTCAGCATCGTCGTCGGCTGGTCGACGTCCGGCTTCGGGCGTACGGCCTTGAAGACGGCGGTCGGCTGGTCGACGGAACGGGGCGTGTCCTCGGGGGAGGACGGGGCGTCGGTGGACGCGCTCGGCTCGTCGGCGTCGCTGCTGGACTCGGCGTCGGTGCTGGACTCGGCGTCGTCGTCGGACTCGGCCTTGTCGCCGGGTGAGTTGGAGTCGGCGGTGGCGGAATCGGGGTCCCCGGTGGGGGACTTGTCCTCCGTGGCGCTCGCATCCGGTTCGTCCGCAGGCGAGTTGCCTATCACGCCGTCGGCTTCGGTGCGGGCTTCCTCATCGACGTCGGCGTCGGAGTCGGAGTCGGCCTTGGCTTCGTCGGCGTCCGAATCGTCCGCGTCCTGCGCCGAGTTGTCCCGGGCGTCGCCCGAAGCGTCCGGTTCCTCATCGGAGTTGGTCTCCGCGTCAGGCGTGGACTCGGCATCGTCCGGAGCCGCCTCCGCGTCGTCCTCGGCCCGCTCGCCGGAACCTCCGGAACCCGCCGTGGCGCCGTCGTCGTCCGCGTCGCGGTCCTCGGCCTCCCGCTCCGAGCCCCCTTCGGCGCCCTCAGGAGCCCCCTGAGCGCCCTGCGCGCCCCCGGAACCCCCCGATCCGCCCGCGGGCTCCTGGACCCGCTCAGAACCCGCTCCAGGCCCCTCGGCACCCTCGTCGCCACTGACCGGAACGGCATCCTCACTCTGAGCCCCCACGGGGCCCTGGTCGCCCCCGGCGTCCCCGGCGGCCGCGGAGTCGCCGGTCTCCCGGGTCTCCTCGGCGTCCTCGGAACCCTCGGCGTCCCCGGAATTCCCGGCGGCTTCCGAGGCCCCGTCGGCGTCACCGGCGTCACCGGCGTCCCCGGCCTCGCCGGATCCGTCGCCGTCCCGGGCCCCCTCGGCACCCTTCTCGTTCCGCGAGGTCTCCTCGGTGGCGGGCGAAGACTCGCCGGCGTCCGGGGAGTCGGCCTCGGCCGTGTCCCGCGCCGCGCCCTCCGGGTTCGTCGGCAGCGTGAGGACTCGGGTCGCCAAGTCCACGCCCCCCGGCGTCTGTTCGGGGTCGTGGGGTTCGGGAACCGGGGTGCCGGAACCCTGCGTCGGTCGTGACGACTCGTGCTGCTTCGACCTGTCGGGGGACTCGCCCGCCACCGATGCCTCCTCCATACGCCGCACGCCCTGCCGTACGGCAACGAACCGTGTGTCCGGACACCCTCCCCGTGCGCGGACGGCGCCGGGGGCGCTGTCCGAACCATGTACCAGTGTCCTGTGTGGAGCGCTTGGCCCCTGCGGTAGACGAGAACGACATACCTGCCGGTTCCCTTACAAACAGGTCACGCACCCTCGACAGATGAATGTGAGAGGGGTCACCCTGTCTTTCATCCACGCGGGGAGGCATGGATGGGCAGGAGCCGCAGAACACTTCCGGAAGAGCTTCTGCTGCTGGCGTTGGACCCGACCACGGGCACCACCGCACAGCCGCAGTCGCTCGACCTCGGTCTGGCCGGAGCACAGCTAGTGGAGCTGGCGCTGGCCGGACGGATAGCCCCTGACGGGGATCGTATCGCCGTGGTGGCACCACGGCCGACAGGTGATCCGACACTGGACCACGCACTGGAGTTGCTGCGCAGGCGCGGCGCCCCGGTACGCGCGGTCCACTGGATCGGCGGACCCCGCCTGGGGCTCCGCCAGACGTACCTCTCGCATCTCGAACGCTGCGGCATGGTCGCCGCCGTGGCGGGACAGATGTGCGGGGTGCTGCCGACCACGCGCTACCAGGCGACGGACAACGAGATCAGCCGGGAGATCAGGTCCCGGCTGGATTCCGCGATCCGCACCGGCGTCCCGCCGGACCCGCGGACCGCGGCGCTCGCGGCGCTCGCGCACGCGGTCGGTCTCGGCAAGCACCTGTATCCGGGCAACGAGGGACGCTCGTCCCGCTCCCGGCTACGGGACCTGATCAGGCACGACCCGATGGGCGGCCTCGTGGCGCACGCCGTGATGGACGTCCAGAACGGCGTGGCCGTCCAGCCGCGCCGCGCCCCGGCACCGGCCGGCCGTCAGGCCGCGCCACCCGCCAGGGCGAACGCGGAAACGGCCCGTGGGGTCCCGGCGCAGCCACGCCGGCCGGCCACCATGGCGCGTGTCGTGGCCCACTGAGCCGCGGTCCACGACACCCTCGCAACTCCGCGCCCCACCGGACCCGTTCGGGAGCCGCGCGCACCGCGCGGGGTGGTGTCCGTCTCGCCGATCAAGGCGAAACGGTACGCCGCCCCGCGCGGACGCATGTCCGAAAACAGCCGTCCGGTACGGGAGTTGGGCTGGTCACGGGGCAGACGTAATCCACCAGTATCCCCGAACTTGCGGGCCTCGCTGGCATATCCGAGGTTTCCCGGCGGTAATAAGCCTGTTGGTGGCAGTCTGCTCAGCAGCAGATACGCAAAGTATCAACAGGCATCCAGCCGGAGGTGCACATCACATGCCGTCCAACACCAATCCCACCGTGCGTCGTCGGCGTCTCGGTCTGGAGCTGCGCCGGCTCCGCGAGTCCAAGAACATGACCGCGGAACAGGTGGCCAAGCGGTTGCTGGTCTCGCAGTCGAAGATCAGCCGACTGGAGAACGGCCGGCGCAGCATCAGCCCCCGGGACGTCCGCGACCTGTGCGGGGTGTACGAGATCGACGACGACCGCGTCGTCGACTCCCTCATGCAGATGGCCCGCGAATCCCGCCAACAGGGCTGGTGGTACGCCTTCAAGGACGTCCCCTACAGCGTCTACATCGGCCTGGAGGACGACGCGTCGAGCCTGCGCGTCTACGAACCCCAGCTGATCACCGGGCTGTTGCAGACCCCGGAGTACGCGGAGGCGGTGGTGCGGGGCGGGGCGCCGGAGTCGACGGAGGAGGAGGTCTCGAAGCGGGTCGAGGTGAGGATTCGCCGTCAGGGGCGGCTCGGTGAGCAGACCAACCCCAACACCGGCGAGATCAAGGAGGCGATCCGCCTGTGGGTGGTGCTGGACGAGGCGTGCCTGCGCCGGGTCGTCGGCGGTCGGCGAGTCATGCGGGAGCAGATGGAGCACTTGGCCGAGCAGGCCCGGCTGCCCCATGTCACCGTGCAGGTGCTGCCGTTCGGGGTGGGGGCGCACGCCGGTCTGGCGGGGCAGTACGCGATCCTGGAGTTCGCCGAGCTGGCCGACTCCAGCGTCGTCTACATCGAGGGCGTCACGAGCGACCTGTACCTGGAGAAGCCGCACGAGGTGCAGAAGTACTCGCTGATGTACGAGCACCTGAGGGCGCAGTCGCTGAACCCCGAGGAATCGCTTCAGCGCATCCAGGACGCGGCGAAGGAATACGCGCGCTGAAAGGCGGCACCCTACACGGGGCGTCACCCACGCGTGACATGTTCCTGGAATATGCCACTAGGTCGGGTGAATCGCTACCTACTGAGGAGGGGGCTCCCAGTAGCGTCGAATCGCGCCAGTGATCAAAGGTGCTGGCGTGAACGCAACCAGCTACTGGAGTGAAGATGGCAATTCGCCAAGAGTCCACGCATACGTGGACCAAGTCCTCGTACTCCAACGCACAGAGCGCATGCGTTGAAGTCAGGACGCCCTCCGCGTCGTCCTTGGCCGTTCGGGACTCCAAGACTCCCGAAGGTGCCGCGCTGGCCTTCCCCGCGGGTGTGTGGAACGCCTTCGTGGAGTCGGTCAAGTAACTGAACAAGCACCACCGAGAGCCCTCTCGACGAGATCGCCGTCCTTGCCGAGGGGGCTCGGCTTGTGCCCTCAGCCGATCAACTCCTCCAGTTTGCGGGCGGATTCGTCGGGAGAGAGGGCGACCTTGGTGATCAGTTCCTTCTCCGCTTCGAGGTGGACGTCCACTTCTTCCGGGTCGTTGATCATCAACTGGGACGAGAGCATCTCGTAGTACACGGTCGAATTGCCACCGTCGTAGCCCAGGGTGATGAACGCTCCGAGGCTGCCGATGTGGACGGACCGGTGCATCGGGATGATCTGGACCGTCATGTTGGGCCGGTCCGACAGCTCCCGCAGTCTGCGGAGTTGGTCCCGCATGATGTGCGGTCGTCCTTCGAAGACCTGGTGGAGTGCAACTTCGTGGATCACCACGTGTCCTTCGAAGGGCGGGGTGGAACGAGTCAGGATCGCCTGGCGTGCGATGGTCATGTCCGCGTCTCTCTCCACCTTCTGGGGGTCGAGGCCGAACGCGGCATTCACCGCACGCCGGTAGTCGCTTGTCTGCACCAGCCCAGGCACGAGAGCGGTGTTGTAACAGAACTCCCGTAGCGCCTGCGACTCCAGCTCCACGAAGTTGCGGAGGCCGTCCGAGAGCAGATCGGCGTACCGCATCCACCACCCCGGCTCGTCCGCGTCCCTGCACAGCCGCTCGAAGTAAACCCGCTCATCCACCCCCACCCGGTACAGATCCGCCAGCCGCGAATACGTGTCCAGCGACACCTTCGTCCGCCCCGTCTCCCACCGGCTGGCCGTCGCCAGGCTGACCTCCAGCCGGTCCGCGACCTCTTGCAGTGTCAGCCCCTCGGCCAGTCGCCACTGCCGGAGCTGTGCTCCAACTCGACGCCGGCGCGCGGATGTTGCCTCACCCATGTGAACCTCCTGACGCCAGTCTGGCAGTTGCACCACGGGATGGTCATCACCCTGGAGGGTGAGAGTTTTCAGATAGACGAGAACTGCTTGCGCGCTGCCTGGAAACAGGCGCACACTCCTCATCATCGCAACGACCCACCACCCGTGGGGGGACCCATGCATCAACCCCGCCCTTCCCGCTCGGCGGTCGTCTACCTCTGCACGACCGTCCACGCGGACGCCCGCAGCCTCCTCGACGCCTGCCACACCTACGCGAGTAACCGCGGCTGGCACGTCGTCGAGACGCTGCACGACGACACGGGCCTGAGCGACCCGACCAGACCCGCCGAACGCCCCGCCCTGGCAAGGGCGATCGAGGCGCTGGACAGCACGGACGCCTCCGTGCTGCTCACCGTCTCGGCCGGGATGATCTCGTCCCTCCCGGCCGAGTACGACCAGGTCACCCGCCGCGTGACGGACGCGGGCGGGTTCATCCACACGATGGGCTGGGTGAGGACCCGGCCCGCCGACAGGAGGTCCGCATGACCACGTACGAGTTCCGGACGGCCGCCGCATGTGGCGGTCCCTGCTCCGAGGGCTGCCTGGAGGTGGCCACCAATGTTCCCGGCATCGTGGCGCTGCGGGACACCAAGACGGGCACCGTCATGCAGTTCACCCCGCAGGAGTGGGCGGATTTCCTGACCGGCGCGAAGAGCGGTGAGTTCGACCTCGGTGCCTGACCCGGACGACGGCACACGGCCGCACCCGGCGTCGGGTGCGGCCGTCTCGTACGCGCCGTACGCCTCGTGCACCCCGTACGACTCCTGGCGTACGAGCCACCCCACCCACTGGGAGGTACGGGGACTCCACTGGCACGCCTACTCCTGGCGCGGCGACGGCAAGAGGCTCGGCGACGCGGCGGCCCGCAGATCCGCGGCCGAGGACATCGTGCCGTTCGCGTCACGGGACTGGCTGCTCAAGGATGCCCGTCTGATCAGGGCTTCCCCCGGCACGCCTGAAGAGGCGCTGACCTGGCTGCGCGAGCACTTCGACGCGATCGCCCCCACGATGCGGCCGGCACGGCAGCGCACCTTCCTCCGCGACGAGGTCAGATTCGGCACGGCGCTCTACACGCTGCGCTGCGGAACCGACCTGTCCTGGGGCTTCTGGCTGGCCAACGGCTCGTACCAGGCCCTGTCACTGATCGCCGTGGACTCCAGGCAGTGCCCGCTTCACCCGCCGGCGCCCCGCCGCACCGGGAACGCCACATCGCACACCGGATCGTCCGCCCCTGCCGCGTCCCAGTCCGTGAAGCAGGTTTTCCACGGGCTGTTGTAGGACCAGCCCTCCAGTCTCATCCACCGATCTCGCCGGGCAGGGTCCGGTTCTTCAGGGGCGGGGCCCGTTCTCGCGTAGCGGGACGGGAGGAGCCGGATCGCCGCCAGGGTGATTCGGCTTGCCGGAAGACTCAACGGCGCGTCGCAGGTACCACAGCATCTGTCCGTGGGCGGAGCGTCCGTCGTGCGCGGCGGCTGCCTTGATGGCGGCATGGAGGTCGTCGGGGAGTCGGAGATTGAAATTCACCATGCACCCAGAGTAGACCCGGACCAGTCTTGACCATGCACCCATAGTGCACCCACAATGGGTGCATGAGTCGTTTTCGGATGTACCCCACGCGTGGGCAGGAGCAGCAGATGCTGCTGCACTGCGCGCACGCCCGGTACGTCTGGAACCTCGCTGTCGAGCAGCACTCCCACTGGCGCGGGGGGCGCAAGTCCGCCCCTGGTTTCGCGGAGCAGTGTCGCCAGCTCACCGAAGCCCGACGCGACAACGAATGGCTCGGCGCGGGGAACGCCGACGTGCAGCAGCAGGCCCTGAAGGACTTTGCCAAGGCCAAGAGCGCCCGCTTCACCTCCGGGTTCGGTGAGCCGACCTGGCGCAGGAAGTTCCGTCATGAAGGCTTCCGTGTCATCGGCACCGACCGCGTACCCGAGCACAACACCGACGGCTCGCCGAAGCTGAATGCGAAGACAGGCAAGCAGGTCATGGGCCGGTCAGTGGTGTTACAGAAGCTGAACCGGCGGTGGGCGCAGGTCAAGGTGCCCGGCTGCGGCTGGGTCCGCTTCCGCCTCAGCCCGAAAGGCAAGGGCGCCGAGCTACCGTCCGCGAAGACGTTCCGCGTCACGTTCCGCAACGGTCAGTGGCACATCGCGTTCGCGGTCATCCCCCAGCCGATCGACGCGCCCGGTACGGGCGAGGCCATCGGCATCGACCGGGGTGTGGCCGTCACGGCCGCCCTCTCCGACGGCCGCACCCTCAACTGCCCCCAGCTCACCACCCGCGAGCGCGCCCAGATCCGCAAACACCAGCGCCGCGCCGCCCGCGCGAAGAAGGGCAGTCCCGAGAAAGCCGCCGGGTACGCCAAGGTCGCCAAGCTGAAGGCGCGGGAGGTGAACCGGCGTAAGGACTGGTGCGAGAAGACCTCGACCATGCTCGCCCGCACCTACGACCTGGTCCGGTTCGAGAAGCTGAACATCAAGACGATGACCGCCAAGGCCAGGGCGAAGCCCGACCCCGACCAGCCCGGCCAGTACCTGAAGAACGGCCGGGCTGCGAAAGCCGGGCTCAACCGGGCCATCCTCGCCCAGGGCTGGGGGCTGCTGCGTCAGCGTACCGGGCACAAGGCGCCCGGCCGGATCGAGGATGTACCCGCCCCCTACACATCCCTGCGGTGCAGTGCCTGCGGATGGATTGACAAGAACTCGCGCAAGAGCCAAGCCGAGTTCGAGTGTTCCTCCTGTGGCTTCACCTGCAACGCGGACACCAACGCTGGCATCAACGTCGCGGCAGGACAGGGCGGGGTTCCCCGCCCCCGGCGAACAGCCGGTGCCGGAGGGGCGACACCCCGCAAGGGGTCGAGCGTCCGTGAACCTCAGCCCGCATGGGTTGGAATCCCCCTCTTTTGAGAGGGGGAGGATGTCAAACCGGCAGCTCGTCCGCGAGGACGTGCCGGGTCTCGGTGATCAGCCACTGCGCCGGGATCTCCACGAGTTCGACGTCGAACTCGGCGTACAGGTCAGCCATGTCCTGGCTCCTTCCGGTCGTACGGTTCAGCCGACGACGGAGGTGGCCGACGAGGGCGCGCCGCTCGGCGTGCCGGGACTCGGCCTCGGACCAGTAGGCGTCGAGGAGCCCGGCGCCGCGCGCGCCCTCGGCCTCGACGATGCCGGCGATCTGCGCGAGCGGCATGTCCAGCCGGCGCAACAGGGCCACCAGGCGGGCCCGTTCGATCTGGTCCTCGTGGTAGCGGCGGTAGCCGGTCACGGCGTCGACGTGGGCCGGTGTGAGCAGGCCCAGCCGGTCGTACAGCCGCAGCGCCTTCGCGGAGAGCCGTGCGCGGGCCGCGAAGGCGCCGATGCCGAGCAGGGACCCGGGGGCGTCGATGCCGAGCAGGGGCCCGGGGGCGGGTGCGCCCTCGGGGCCGCGTACGTCCTCGTCCATGCCGTCATCCTCCGTCACCGGGCGGGGTGCCCGGTGGGGAGGAGACTGGGGTCTTCCCCTAGGGGAAGGTCAACCAGGGGTTGGCCAACCAGGGGAAGGCCGACGCCGGGTCAGCTCGCGAGCTGTGCCTCCACCGCCGTCACGACCTCCGCCGACTCCGGCTCCGTCTGCGGGGCGAAGCGGGCGACGACCTCGCCGTCCCGACCGATCAGGAACTTCTCGAAGTTCCAGCGGATGTCACCGGTGTGGCCCTCCGCGTCGGCGAAACCGACCAGGCGCTCGTACAGCGCGTGCCGCCCCTCGCCGTTGACCTCGACCTTCTCGGTCATCGGGAAGGTCACGCCGTACGTCGCCGAGCAGAACTCCGCGATCTCCTCGGAGGTGCCGGGCTCCTGGCCCATGAACTGGTTGCAGGGCACGCCGAGCACGGTGAAGCCCTGCTCCGCGTACCGCTCCTGAAGCTTCTCCAACCCGGAGTACTGGGGAGTGAGTCCGCACTTGGAGGCGACGTTCACGACGAGTACGACCTGGCCGGCGTACCGGGACAGCTCGGCGGAGCCGCCCTTGAGGGCGTCGATCTCGACCTGGAGGGGGGAAGTGGCGTTGGTAGTCATGCTTCGGATGCTAACTCCGGCGTCCACACGGTCCATGAACTCCAGCATCCGCCGGTCGATCTCCGCCGCGTGATCGATCTGCGGCCCGTGCCCGGTCCCGCTGACGATCTCGGCGCGGGCTCCCTCGATCAGGCGCGGCACCCGCTCCAACTGCCGCTCCGGGT
The DNA here is from genome assembly GCF_014489635.1 of Streptomyces roseirectus. Taxonomy (NCBI): domain Bacteria; kingdom Bacillati; phylum Actinomycetota; class Actinomycetes; order Kitasatosporales; family Streptomycetaceae; genus Streptomyces; species Streptomyces roseirectus. The sequence goes on from NZ_CP060828.1 coordinate 5,557,232, forward strand.
GCAGGAGAAGACTCCGCCGGCCGAGGACGACGTACATCGGGGTGCGGATCGAGGACAGGGCGTCGTCCGGGAGGGGCAGGGGAGCCGGACGCCGGATGCGGTACGCGCGGACGGCCGTCCTGATCATCGTCCGCAGCTCCGGCATGACGAGGACCGGCTGCTCCAGCCAGGCCGCGAGGCGTGGCCGCAGGCGCTTGGGCGCGAAGGTCGCGAAGAGGCCGGCGAAGAGCCAGACGAAGAACCGCAGGCCCACCTTCTCCAGCCCCCCAGGGTCTAGGGGTATCACCGAGGCGAGGCGGCCGGGCCTGCGGTGCGCCTGGTTCAGGACCAGCCAGCCGCCGTACGAGATACCTACGAGGTGTACACGGTCTAGACCGAGCCCGTTCAGCGTCTCGTCGAGCCACCGCGCGGCGTGCTCCGGCTCGTGGATCGGGGCGCGCTGCACGCTGCGGCCCGGGTCGCCGGGGGTGTCCAGCGCGTACACCGGGCGCCGCGCGGAGAGGTCGGCGGTGTTCGGGTACCACATCGCCGAGCACGAGCCCGCGCCGTGGACCAGTACTACGGGGGTACGGGACTCGTCCGCCGGGTCGTCGGGGCCGTAGCGGTAGACGTGCGTGGTGCCGTACGCGGTCTCGACGTCCAGCTCCGCGCGGGCGGGCGCGCCGAGCGCGTAGACGGCGTCGCAGGCCGCGAAGTAGCGGGCGCGCCAGGTGTCGTCGACGTACCGGCCGACGTCGGGGCGCGGGCGGGCATAGGGCTCGGGCATGTCCACCTCCGGAGACCATCGTTTTTATGGTACGAACGTATCACTACTGTGGTACGGCTGTACCATCAAAAAACGCCGGGGCTGGAGCGGGGGCCGGAGCCGGTGAGCGGCGAAGATGCCGGGCAGGGGTGTTCGGCGAGGATGCCGAGCGGAGGTGCCCGGCGGGGACGCCAGTCGGGGACGTCGAGCGGAGGCGCCCGGCAGCGACAGTGAACGGAGGCCGGCGGATGCCGAAACGGGTGGATCACGCGCAACGGCGCACCGAGATCGCCGAAGCGCTCGTCCGCGTCGCCGGCCGGCGCGGGCTGCACGCGGTGGGCATGCGCGACGTGGCCGCCGAGGCGGGGGTCTCCCTGAGACTCGTCCAGTACTACTTCGAGACGAAGGAGAAGCTGCTCCTCTTCGGCCTGGACCACCTGACGCGGTCCTACGCCGCCCGGGTCGCCGCCCACCTCCGGGCCGCCCCCGCGCCCACCCCCCGCACCAGGATCGAGGCCCTGCTCCTGACGGCCCTCCCGACGGACGACGCCGGCCGCACGTTCCACCACCTCTACACCTCGTACGCGATCCTCTCGGTGACGGACGAAGCACTCGCCGCCCAGCCCTTCATCACCAGCCCCGACGCGGCGGAAGCCACGGTGACCGACCTCCTCCGCGAGGCCCAACACCTGGCCCACCTCCCCGCCGACCTGAACCCCCACCTCGAAGCCGTCACCCTCCTCGCCATGTCAGCGGGCCTCGGCACCAGCGTCCTGGTCGGCCAGCGCACCCCGGAATCGGCGAAGGCGGCACTGGAGCACCACCTGAACCGCCTGTTCGGGGGCGGGGGAGAGGGGGAGGTCGAGGGCGGGAGCAGAGAAGAGGGCGGGAGCCGGGGCGGGAGTGAGAGCGAGGGCAAGGGTGAGGGCGGGAGCCTAGGCGGGAGCGGGCGCGAGGAGTAGTTGGCGGCGGGAGCGAGCGGCGGCCGGCAGTGGGGTGGGGAGTGGCCGGCGGCGGGAGCAAGGAGCGGCTGGCGGCGGGAGCGAGGGGGTGACCGGGAGCGGGAGTTGAGGAGTGGCCGGCGGCGGGAGCGAGTGGCGGCCGGCAGTGGGGGTGAGGAGTTGTTGGTGGCGGGAGTGAGGGGCGGCCTGGGAGCGGGGGCGAACAGCGGCCGGGAGCGGGAGTTGAGGAGTGGCCGGCGGCGAGGAGCAAGGGCGGCCGGGAGCCGGAACGAGGAGTAGCCCGGCAGCCCGGGTCCCCTCGCCTCGCCAAGCCCGCTCGCCTCGCCAAGCCCGGGTCCCGCTCACCCCGCCAAGCCCGAGGCCGCCTCACCCCCCAACCCCCCGAACCACCCCCTCCCCCACCCCCGTCCGCACATACAGCACCGACCTCCCCACCCGCCTCCGCTCCACCAGCCCCGCATCCCGTAGTACCCGTAGATGCCGTCCCACGGACCCGAGCCCCTGCCCGGTCACGGCGACGAGCTGGCTCGTGCTCATGGGCCGCTCGACCAGCAGCAGAACCCGGGCCCGCCCGGCACCGAGGAGTGCGTCGAGTGCCCCCACCCGCCCCACGGCCCGCTCCTCGGCGAGCACCCCGGCGCAGGGGTAGACGACGGCGTACCGGGAGGGCTCCTCCCAGGCGACCCACCCGGTCTGCGGGGTGACGGGGACGAGGACGAGCTGCGCGCCGGCGATCGAACGGGGCGGATACTCATGCCGGTTGACCTGGAAGAGGCTCGCCCCGAGCCACCGCGTCCCGGGCCGGAGCGAGTCGAGGACGGCGGCCCACCCGCCCCGGCTGACCTGGTCGAGCCGCACGGCGACATCGGCCTCAAGGACCTTCCGCCGCCGCTCCCAGTAGGGCTCGACGGAGGACGCCCAGACCCAGGAGAGAAGGTCGGCGGCGAGGTCCCCGAGGTCGTCCCTGAGGAGTACGGGTGGCAGCTCCCCGCCGACCGCCGTCCGCAGATGCGCCCGCGCCTCGGCGCCCGCCACCCCCCGTACCCGTAGTACCTCGGAGGGAAAGTCCTCCCCACCCCGGGGCGCGGGCGTGAGGAAGTCGGCGATCCACTCCCGCCCGAGCCCGGCCCGGACGAGCGCCGCGCTCACGGGATCGGCGGCGAGCCGGGCCCGGTAGGCGGGCAGATGCGCGCCCAGCCACCGGCTCTCCCCGGGATGCCGCCCCACCCCGGCATGCAGCAGCTTCAGCGCCGCGAACGTCTCGGCGAGCGGCGAGAGAACGAACCGGCTCCGCGCGAGCGTGTCCGCATCAACCTGCCAAACCCCCACGAACCCCCCTCACTTGACCCCTCGCCGCCCCTTCAGCGCCTCCTTGCCGCACACGACCTTTCGCGCCCCCTCGCCGCCCGCGACCTTCAGCGCGCCCTTGCCGCCCACTTCACGCTCGCCCCCTCACCGCCTCCCCGGAGCCCGCAACCTTTCGCGCACCGGCGAAACAATAACCACCACACGGGCCCCACCCGGAGACTCCGCCCATGCCCACCGACACCACGGCGACGACGACGCCGTACACCACCCTGTTCAGAACCCCGGAGTTCACCCCCCTCTTCCTCTCCTCGGCGGCCCACGTGGCCGCCCAGACCCTCGCCGGCCTGGCCCTGGGCACACACGTCTACGAGCGGACCGGCTCCCCCCTGCTGTCGGCCCTGAGCATGTTCGGCCCGTCGCTCGCCCAGGCCCTCGGCGCCACCTTCCTCCTCTCGGGCGCCGACCGCCTCCGCCCCCGTACGACCCTGACGACCCTCTCAGGGTCCTTCGCCGTGACGACGGCCCTGCTCGCCCTGCCCCTCCCGCTGCCCGTGGTCTTCGGGCTGCTCCTCCTCCAGGGCCTGGTGTCGGCGCTCGGCGGCGGAGTCCGCTGGGGCCTGCTGAACGAGATCCTGCCGCCCGGCGCCTACCTCCCCGGCCGCGCCCTGTTCAACATGGCGAACGGCCCGACGCAGATCGCCGGTTACGCGACGGCCGGCCTCCTCCTGACGCTCCTGACCCCGCCCCAAGTCCTCCTGCTCGCCGCCCTGTTGTACGCCGCGTCCGCGACATTCACCCGGACCTCCCTGACCGACCGCCCGCCGAGAACCACCGGCCGCCCCACCCCGGCGGAGACCTGGCGCACGAACGCCGAACTCTGGCAGGACCGCCCCCGCCGCCTCACCTACCTGGGCCTGTGGATCCCGAACGGATTGATCGTCGGCTGCGAGTCCCTGTTCGTCGCCCACGACCCCGGCGCGGCGGGCACCCTGTTCGCCTGCGCGGCCCTCGGCATGCTGGCCGGCGACGTGACGGTGGGCCGCGTCCTGAAGCCGGCGGCACGCCAACGCGCCGCGACCCCCCTGCTGTTGCTCCTGGCGGCCCCCTACGCCGTCTTCGCCTTCAGCCCCCCACTCCCGGTGACGGCGACCGCGACCGCCCTCGCCTCGATCGGCTTCGGCGCGAGCCTCGCCCAGCAGGAACGCCTGATGAACCTGACGCCCCCTCAACTCGCCGGCCACGCCCTCGGGTTGCACTCCTCCGGCATGATCACCCTCCAGGGCCTGGCCGCCGCGGCAGCCGGCACCCTGGCCCAACTCACCACCCCCGCACGGGCGATGACGGCCATGGCGGCGGCGTCCGTCGCGGTCACCCTCGCCCTGCACCTGGCCGACAAGGGGCGTCGAATCCGGCGATAAGGGGGAGAACCCAGAAGCCCCCCGCGCACGCGGCGAGAACGGAGCTTTCCGGATGAGCGGCGCTCTGCAAGACCTCTTGGTCAACCTGTCCGCGGCGTCGCTCGCGTTCGTCGCGGGACGCTCGTTCGGCCGGGTCCGCGACCTGTGGCGCTTCCGCGACACCCGGGGCTTCTGGAGGCCGTTCGCGACGCCCGACCTGAAGATGGTGACGTCCGTCTTCATCGAGGGCGAGCAGTACATCTGGGAGCGCTCGGGCCTGGTGGGCGTCGGCGACGTCCTCGCGATCCACGAACTGCGCCAGCAGTTGCAGCGCACGGGCGTGAGCCACCTGCCCCTCACCCCGAGCCACCAGCTGACCGGCTCGGAGCGGCGGGGCAACCTGATCCTCGTCGGCGGCCCGCACTCCAACCGCGTCACCGCCGAGATCGTCCAACGCCTGCCGCTCACCTATACGTTCGGCCCCGCCGACGAACACGACGCCAGGATCACCGACTCCCGCACCGGCGAGGTGCTGTCCCCGCAGACCGACGCCCACGGCCAACTCGCCGTGGATCTCGGCATTTTGGTCCGCGCCGCCAACCCCTTCCAGCCCGGCCGCCACGTCGTCGTCCTCGCCGGCAGCTTCGGCTTCGGCACCAGCGCCGCCGCCCGCCTCCTCGCCGACCCCGACTTCCTCAACAACCCCCTGGTGTCCGGAGGTTCACCCTTCGAAGCCGCCTTCTCCGTCGAGGTCGTCGCCGGCGAACCCCAACGTATCGACCTCAAGGAACTCCGCCCCCTCGACACGGCATCCAGGAGACCGGCGGGCACCTGAGAACGCCGCCTGCCTTCACCGCTCCTCCGGCACCCCGCCCTCCAGCAGTCGTTCCCCGATGTCGTCGGACCAGGAGTGGGCCCAGGCGCGCAGCCGGGCCACGTCGGGACAGCCGGTGAAGGCGGTGTCGTCGAGCCATTCCGTGCGGAGCAACCGGCCCTGGAGATCGGGGAGTTCGAGGCCGTCGGGACTGTGACGGCGGCCCAGCTCCTCCAGTTCGGGCCAGCTGAAGGAGTCGGCGCAGGCGGCGATCCGGGAGAGGTCACGGCCGTAACCGCGCCGGACGAAGTCACGGACCTTGACGCCGAGCGCGTCGGGGAGAGCGAGAGCGAGCCCGGCGGGCGTCCGCACGGGAGGGCGGCAGAAGACCTCCTTGGAGAGGGAGATGGTGACGCCGTCGGCCGTGAGACGCGCGAACAACGGCCCTCTCTCGGAGAGTTGCGCATCCCACCCCAACTCCCCCAGCCCGACGGCCACTTGCGAGGCGATCCACTCAAGTCGCGCAGGATGCTCGGTCGCGACCCCGACCCCCCGCGACCACCCCACCACCCCATGCGCACGCAACGCGCACCCACCCGTGAGGGCGAGCGGAAACTCCGCCCCGACGGCCAGCACATCGGCCTCCAGGGCCCGTTCGGCGAACATGGCTGGATTATGCCGGGCGGACATGCCCCCCGGGGGGCGCGCACTCGCCCCGACGCTCCTCACCGGCACCATCGGCCGTTCCACGGGCACTTGACGCACTCGACACCCGCCCTGACCATGAGCCCATGAACGCGATGTCCGACGAGATCGCAGTCATGTTGTCCGCCGGCGGGCAGGAGGAGGCGTACCGCCAGTACCGCCACCACAGAGAGCTCTTCACACGGCCCCTGTTCGCCCAGGACTGGCGGGCGAGGCCGACGGACCCGGGCCGGCGCGCCTACGAGCGCTACCTCAGACTCCTGCCGGCCCTGCGCCCCACGGAAGCGGCCACGGACCTCCGCGAGTCGGTCACCCTGCACGAGTGGGCGACGACCGTCGACCCGCACCTCGCCCTCCTGCTGAGCGTCCAACTCAACCTGGCCCTGGGCACGTTGACGGAACACTCGCCCCGGACGGGCGAACCCGAGCGGACCCGCCGCCGGATGCTGGAGGGCCGCGCGGTCGGAAGCTACGTGGTGACCGAACTGGGCCACGGCAGCGACCTCAACAACATCGAGACGACCGCCGAATTCGACGACGACACAAGGGAGTTCGTGCTGACGACCCCGTCGCCGACCGCGGTGAAGTTCATGTCCAGCACAGCCCCGCCCCCGCTGGCCGGCTGCGCCCGCTTCGGCATCGTCCTCGCCCGTCTGATCCTGCGGGGCGAGGACCGGGGCCCGTACGCCTTCCTGGTCCACCTCACCGCCCCCGACGGCACGGTCCTGCCCGGCGTCACGGTCCGCCGCCTCCCCGACCGGCCGGTCCTCGGCATCGACAACGCCCTCACCCGCTTCGACGGCGTCCGCGTCGGCCTCGACTGCCTCCTCTCCCCGGACGGCACCCACGTCACCGAGCGGGGCGAACTCGTCGGCCCGCTCGCCGGCGACAGCCGCACCTGGCGCGCGCTCGGCCGCGTCCGCACCGGCCGGATCGTCGCGGCGGCGATGGCGGCAGCGGCGGCCCGCGCCGCCCTGGCCATCGCCGTGCGCCACGCCACCCAGCGCGAGATCGAGAGCAAGGCCGGCGGCCGGATCCCCCTCGCCCACGTCCGCTCCCACCACGGCCGCCTGCTCGACGCCCTCGCCGACACCTACGCCGCGACCCTCGCCGTCCGCGAGGCGACGTCCGCGCTCGACGGCGTGCCGGACGAGTACGCGCCCGTCGTCACCGACGAGATCGCGCTGGCCAAGCACTTCGTGACGGACGTCGCCGCGCACGCCTGCGACGAGGCCCGCGAACGGCTGGGCGCCCAGGGGGCGTTCGCGCACAACCGGATCGTCGAGTACCGGGCGCTGCGCGACGCGGTCACCACCGCCGACGGCGACAGCCGCGTCGGCGCGCTGCACGCGGCCTACCGGCGCCTGACGCTCCCGGAGGAGAAGGGCACCACCCGCTGGGACCCGTCTCATACCTGCGGTGCTGATACCCCGGAGCTATGGCTGCGCTGGCTCGCCGTACGTGAGGAGTACCTCCACCGCAGGGCCCGCCGTCTGCACGCCATCTCCGGCGGCGACGCCCAGAGCCGCTGGGACCGCACCTCCCACGCCGCCCTCGCCGCGGCCGAGGCCCACGCCGCCCACCGCGCCGCCGACGCCCTCGCCCGCCGCACGGCCGGCGTCTCGCCCGCGACCCGCCGCGTCCTGGACGACCTCCTCACCCTCTTCGCCGTCCGCCAATGCCGCGCACACGGCGCCGACTTGCTGCCCGACGGCCCCTTCCCGGCGCTCGCCGAACCCCTGCCCGCGCTCACCGACCGCCTCCACGACCGCCTCGCCCCGCACCTGCGCACCCTCACCGCGGCCTTCGACCTCCCGACGGGCCTCCTCGGCACCCCCTTCGAGGCGCCCGAGGGCTTCGTCTCCCACTACGCCCGCGCACTGGATCCCGCCGGGGAGCGAAGGCGCGAAGGCACTCAGTGACACGAGACGCACGCTCCGCCGAACCGGGGAGCGCGCGGGGCGCTTAGCCGTATAAGCCAACAAGTCACGCACGCCCCTTCCGTACGCCCCCATGCACCCGAGATCGATATCCGGCCCTTGGATTAGGTCGGCCCGGGTTGTTGCATGGGTGCCTCCCAGCACCCCTACGACCTCGGAGTTTTCCCCGATGACTACCGCCACACTCGCGCCCCTCTCTCCCGTCCTCGCGTCGGACAGCCCGTTCGTTCGGCGCCTCCGTCGTATGAGCGGTCTGAAGGCGATTCAGGAGTCCGCGGCGCACGGCACCGGGTTCTTCCCGTTCAGCGACGGGCTTGGTGTCCGGGTCCAGATGGCCGAGCGCGGCCGGGTGATCCTGAGCGCCACCCCGACGGACGGACACAGCAGCTGGCCCGGTTTCACGCACGGCGGGTTCACCGCGACCCTGTGCGACACGGCGTGCGCGCTGGCCGCGCTGTCGACCGTGCGGCGCGGCACCAAGGCCGTGACCGGCAACTTCAGCATGAACCTGCTCCAGCCGGTGCCGGCGGGCAGCTTCCGCATCTCCTGCGTGGGCAGAGCGACCCAGACCCAGGGCCCGCGCATCCTCGCCCACGCGGACGTCACCACCCCTGACGGCACCCTCCTGGCGCACTCGACGGCCCTGTTCATCACGAAGGACCTGATGGCCTGACACCCCCTGCCTCCGCATAGCCTCCCGTAGCCGTAGGACGCCCAGACCGGGCGTCCTACGGCTTTTGCGTTCCCGGAACCCTCTCCGGCACCCTCATCTCCGGGGAAAATAGCGCTCGTTACGCAACCCGGCGACACGCGCCACGCCAACGGCACTGAGTGCACACCGATTTGGGCGGCGGCCTTCCGGTGGAATGTCCGCGGCGCGCGCGGACCGCGACTGCCCGTATGGCGGAAGCCAGTTGCTCCAACTCGGGGGGCACGGGTGCGGCCGAAATTTCCAACGTTCGGCGGACGCCTTTCAGACGCCGCGCGCGGCACCGTCGAGCCGGCTCTTCAGCGTCGTCGTGAGCGGCACCGTGTCGAGCGCGGTGAAGAACCGGGGCACGGCATGTCCGGGCAGCCGGTTGCTGCACCAGTTCACCAACTCCCCTTCGGACGCGTCCGATACGACCTCCGCGGCCACCACCGACCCGACGAACGGCGCGGTCCGCGCGAACACCCGCGCCCAGTGCACGTCCGGATGGGCCAGCAGCACGTCCCGCACCTGCCCCGCCGACAGCCTCAACCCGCCCACGTTCAACTGGTCCTGGCCGAGCCGACCGCTCAACACCACGCGCCCGCCCACGAATTCGGCCCGGTCACTGGTCGCCACCCACTCCGGCACCCCGTCGGCGCCGTGCACCGGACGCACGTACAACTGCCCGTCCCGCACCCGCAGTCCGGGCTTCGTGCCGTCCGACGGCCGCTCCAGCCACTCGACGGGGAACCCGGCCTTCCCGTCGTGGACGACGACGCACGCGCCGGCCTCCGTCGACGCGTAGATCCAGCTGATCCGCGCGCCGGGGAAGACGCCCCGCAGCCGGTCGAGCAGCGGCTGGTCCACCGGCTCCCCGCCCAGCGTGATCTGCCTGGGCCGCAACCGCTCCAGCTCCGGGTCCCCCGAGGCCAGCGCCAGCCGCCAGAACGACGGCGTCGCCGACACCGCGTCCACGCCCTCCGCGAGCGCGACCGGCAGCCACTGGTCGGGCCGCGGCCCCGGCGCCGTCACGAGGTCCTGCCCGGGGAACGTGAGGCTCAGCGCGACCAGTTGCCACCAGGCGTAGGTGCCGGGGGAGTAGGGCAGCAGCCAGCGGTAGGGCGGCGGGGCGTCGCCGAGCGTCGTCAGCGAGGACAGCGTGTGCGCGAGGAGGCGGGGCCGGCCCGCGCTGCCGCTCGTCGTCAGCCAGATCCGCCCCGGCCGCGTGGACCGCCCCTCGGCGAACCTGCGCAGCTCCTTGCACAGCGTCTCGTCGACCCGTTCCCGCGCGACGACCAACAGCTCGCCGGGGTTGCCGAGATGGGCGCGGGCGGCCATGAGCGCGGCGAGCTGGCCGTCCGCCGTGACGACGGTCCGCCGCTCCAGCGGTGGCGGGTCCAGCCGCCACCAGGTGCCCCGGAACCCCTCGCAGACGATCCGGTTGTCGAGCGGATCCCCGGGCCGCGCGCCCGCTCTCCGCCCCCACCGCTCGCCCGGCGGGACGCGTCTGTGCGGCATACCGGCTCCTTCCAGCCACGCCACTCCCACGCCACGTTCCGGGCACGGGAACCACACCTATCCCGAAGGCCCCCTCCCCGGGGAGGCGTACGGCAGGCGCTCAAGTGGCAACCGGCTCCCGGCCCCCACCCCGTATGCCCCCGCCTCACCCGTCCGCTGGATTGCCGCCCCCGGCGCAGGGGGGAAAGTTGACGGCGCGGCGGCCGGAGCCGCCGCGCCAAGTGCCCCCGGGACGCCTCCCAGAACGCGCCCGGAGGGCACCGTCTACGGCGCCACCGCCCGCCCGGTCGTGGGCGAGATCGTCCCCGGGCACAGCCCGCGCGACGCCAGGTTCTGCGCGATCCGAGGGATCGCGGCCCGCGTGTTCGCCGGGCCGTCGTGCATGAGGATGACCTGCCCGTTGCCGAGCCGTCCGACGGCGGCGACGATCGCGTCGGTGCTCGCGTTGTTCCAGTCCTGCGAGTCGACGTCCCAAAGGACCTGCCGCATCCCGTACTTGGCCGCGACCGACTGCACGGTCGCGTTGGTCGCCCCGTACGGCGGCCGGAACAGCCGGGGCGTCCCGCCGCCCGCGTTCGCGATCGACTGCTGGGTGCGCGCCAGCTCCGAGTCGACCTGTCCTTGCGGGAGTTGGGTGAGGTTGGGGTGGGTGTAGCTGTGGTTGGCGACCCACATCCCCGCCGACACCTCGGCCCGCACCAGCGCCGGATAACTCGCCGCGTTCTGGCCGGTGTTGAACATCGTGGCCCGAAGGCCGTTCGCCCGCAGGGAGTTGAGGAGGGTCTGGGTGTTCCCGCCGGGCCCGTCGTCGAAGGTGAGACCGACGTACCCGGAGCAGGCCGCGGCGCGCGCGGGTGCGGCGTCCACCGCGAACGCGCCCGCCGCCGCCAGCGCGGCGACCGTCACCGTGGCCGCGAGAGGTCGTACCGAGAGCATGGGGTCAACTCCCTCAGTTCACGGTGATGTTGGAGTTGCCGCTGCTCTGGTAGCCCTCCGTCGCCATGATCATGTAGTAGTTGAACGAGCCCAGCCGCATCCCGGCGCGCGCCCACGCGTCGAAGTGGTTGCCGGCCGTGATGGTCCCGCCGGTGCGCTTCTGCTGCCGGACGCTCCAGTACTGGTTGAAGGTCTTGACGCCTTCCACGGACGGGGCGTTGTAGCGCGTCGTCTGGTAGATGTCGTAGGTGCCGCCGTCGCTGGTCACGGTGCCCTTGTACGTCCCGGTCGGGCGGTACGTGCCCCAGTTGTCGACGATGTAGTACTCGACCAGCGGATTGGCCGTCCAGCCGTACAGCGTGAGGTAGGCGTTGCCCGACGGGTTGAAGCTGCCGGAGTAGTTCACCGTCCGGCGGCTGCCGTTGCTCCAGCCCTTCCCGGCCACGAAGTTGCCCGTGTTGCGCCAGGAAGTGCTGTAGTTCCCGCCGTTGTTGAGGGTCATCGAGACGGTGCCCTGCGCGTCCGTCCAGAACGAGTAGTAGTAACCGGAGTTGGTGCCGGTCTGGTTGGTCGTGACGACCGTCGCGGCGTGCGCGGTGCCCGGCATGACCAGGGCGATCAGCGCGACCAGAGCTGTGGTGCAAACACTTGCTGCGAACAGTTTGAAGCGGCTCAGAGCTTTCACAGCGTGCTTCCTCCCAGTACTCCAGAGGTGGGGGAGCCTGACGCTGGACAGTGTTGGTATGACCCCGTCAACTGTCAACAGTTTCGGCAGCGAGTTCGAAACATTCGCGCGCAATATGCCAGCTCAGCGCTAATCGATCAGAGGTAATGCGGCTGAATGCACCAGAAAGCGGCCCGTGAAAGCCGAATGTTTCGAAGGATTTCCGGCTACTTTTTACCGTCGGAAATTCCCCGGTCCCGCTCCAGCAGCGCCTGCACCACCGACGCGATGTCGTCCCGCCCGAGCGGGGTGTGGTCGAAGAAGTTGTGCAACGTGAACCCCTCGACGAGCGCGTCCAGCGCCCGCGCCGTGAGCGGGTCGAAGTGCCGGGCCAGCGCGTCGCGGCTGGCCCGCATCCAGCTGTTCAGCACCGTCCGCAGCTCCGGCGTGCGCGCGGCGAACGCGTACAGCTCGAACGTCAGCAGCGGATCGCGCTCGCTCGTCCACAACGTGCCGCTCATGATGTCGACGACCGCGTCCCGGGCCTCCTCCGGGGTGCGGGCGGCCTCCAACTGGGCGCGGTAGTGCGCCGAGACCGTCTCCGCGAGGCGCGTGAACGCCTCCGTGAGGAGCTGGTTCAGGTCGTCGAAGTAGTAGGTCACCGAGCCGAGCGGGACCCCGGCCGCCGCCGCGATCCTGCGGTACGTGACCCGGATGGCCCCCTCCTCGGCGACCACGTCCAGCGCGGCGGTGAGGATCCGGTCGCGGCGGCCGGTGGGTGCGGGTGTGTCCTGAATCATTGCCGAAAACGCCTTCTTACCGCCGTGAACAGGCATGTACGTTTGTCCAAGCCGGTGGGCGAGTGGGCTCGACCGGACGCCGACCCCGTACCCACGGAGCTGCATTCTCATGGACCAGGCCGTGCGCAGGCGCCGCCGGGCGCTGTTCGTGTTCTTCCTGCTCGCCGGGATCGCGCTGTCGTCGTGGGTGACCCGCACCCCCGCGATCCGCGACCGGCTCGACGTCTCCACCGGCGAGATGGGCCTCGTCCTCTTCGGCCTCTCCCTCGGCTCGATGCTCGGCATCCTCTGCTCCGGCCGCCTCGTCTCCCGCTTCGGCACCCGGCCCGTCGTCGTCTGGGGGACGGCCGTCCTGATCTGCGGCCTCGCGACGATCGCCGCCGGCGCGCTCGCCGCGTCCACGCCGCTCGTCACCGCGGGCCTGTTCCTCTTCGGCGCCGGGGTCGGCGGCGGCGAGGTCGGGATGAACATCGACGCGACCGACGTCGAACGCCTCTCCGGGGTGACGACCATGCCGACCCTCCACGGCTGCTTCAGCCTCGGGACGGTGCTCGGCGCGGGCGTCGGGATCGCCGCGACGGCGGCGGACGTGCCGGTGCAGTGGCACCTCGGCGGCGTCACCGTCGTATCCGTAGTACTCCTGAGCTACGCGGTCCCGGCGATTCCCCCCGGCACAGGGCGAGTTGATGCCGGTGCTACCCGAGAGGTACGGGACGCGGGGGCGGCCGTCTGGAAGGACCGCAAGCTGCTGCTGATCGGGGCGATCGTGCTCGCGATGGCCCTCGCCGAGGGGTCCGCCAACGACTGGCTGCCGCTGATCATGGTCGACGGGCACGGGATGGGGGAGGCCGCCGGGTCCCTCGTCTACGCCGGGTTCGCCGCGGCGATGACGCTCGGGCGGTTCGGCGGGGCGTACTTCCTCGACCGGTACGGGCGCGTGACCGTCGTCCGCGCGAGCGCCGTGTCCGGCGGGCTCGGGCTGCTCCTCGTCATCGTCGCCGACAGCGCGGTGATCGCCGGGATCGCCGTCCTCCTCTGGGGCCTCGGCGCCTCCCTCGGCTTCCCCCTCGCCCTCTCCGCCGCCGGCGAGTCCGGCCCCGACGAGACCGCCCGCGTCAGCCTCGTCGCCATCATCGGCTACCTCGCCTTCCTCGTCGGCCCACCCACCCTCGGCTTCCTCGGCGAACACATCGGCCTCCGCCCCGCCATGCTCGTCGTCCTCGCCTTCGTCACGTGCGCGGCGTTCCTGGCCCCGGCGGTGGACGTCCGGGGGCGGCGGGAGGCGGTGGGGGAGGGGGCGTGAGGCGGCGGGCGCGGGCCGGGTACGGCCTCCTCCGCGGTGGGGCGGGCGGCGTGCGGGTCACGCCTGGCCGAGATCGACCTCCACCGCGAAGGGAGCGACGGCCTTGACGACGCCGGTGAACACGTCCCCGTCCCGGTACACCCTCGTCGCGGGGTCGAGGACGTACGTGTAGACGAGCGGCACGCCCGTCGCCGTCTGCTCGATCCGCCAGTAGAAGCCGATGCCCGCCTTCGCGTACTGGTCCACCTTCACGATCCGGTCGGTGGTCTCCGAGCCCGGCGACACCACTTCCGCGACCAGCAGTACGTGCTCGGGGCGGGTGGGGGTGACGTCGATCGTGTCCGCGCGGTACACGACGACGTCGGGGCGGCGGTTGGTGAGGGGGACGTCCTGAAGACGGACGTCGAAGTCGGTGTCGGCGTTCCACTCCGGGCCGGCGGCGGCGTCGAGGGCGTTCGCCAGGATCCGGGCCAGCCGGTTGTGCCGTTTGGATGCGCTCGGGCTCACGACGACCATTCCGTCCACGATCTCGATACCGGCGCACTGCTCCTCGGACCAGGAGTCGTACTCCTGCGCGGAGATCTGCTCGTGCATCCATGCCGGGGGCACCATCTCCGCCGTCATGAAGCACCTCCGGGACCCGTACTACGGGGTTCGGCCCCGGACAGCAGGCCCGGGGCCGAACGGGGCACCTTCCTGAGGCGCCCGAACACTGTGCCCCCGGCAGGATTCGAACCTGCGACACCGGCTTTAGGAGAGCCGTGCTCTATCCCCTGAGCTACGAAGGCAATGGCCAAGGACAGGGTAGCGGATGTGGGCGGGGGGATGGTTTCGGGACTGGTTCATTGACTGTTCGTCACCGCCTGGTTTCTGGTAGTTGTTGCGGCGGGGTACGGGCGAGAGCCCGTGGCGGTGTGGATCGGCACCGCGGGGAGGGACGGGCATGGGCACGACGACTCGGGACGAGATCCTGGCCGGCGAGCAGCGGGCGGTGGATCACGCGTACGACTGTTACGCCAGGAAACTGGCCGAACTGAGCGGCACCTCCGCCGCCACCGCCTCGGCGAGCGGCAAGGACGGCATCGCCAACCGGGCCGAGGCCGAGGCCCGCGCGGCGGCCTACGACGGGCTCGGCGACGAAGCCCTGGTCTTCGCCCGCGTGGACGCGCCGCAGGACCCCGGCGAAGCCCCCCGCCCCTGGTACATCGGCCGCCGCTGCGTGCACGACGCCGCGCACGAACCGGTCGTCCTGCTGTGGACCAGCCCCCTCGCGAAGAAGTGGATCGAGACCCGCCCCGAGAACCCCGGCGAGGTCGTCCTGCGCCGACGCCTGCGCTGCGTCCAGCGGACCGTCGAGCACTACGTCGACGACATCGCCCTCCCGACGTCCGCACCGACGCCCTCGCCGACACCCGAACCGGCGGCCCTTCAACCCGCCGCCCCTCGACCGGCCGTCCCCCGGCCCGCCGCCCCTCGACCGGCCTCTCCTCAACCGACCGTCCCCCGACCGTCCGCGCCCGAACCGGCCGCCCCGCAGCCCGCTCTCCCCGAGCCCGCCGCGCCCGAACCGATCACCCCCGAGCACACCGCCCCCGAGCCGGCCGTCCCCCGGCCCGGCGCCCCCGAGCCACCCCGCCAACCCGCCGCCACCCCTCCACAGCCCCCACCCCCACCCGCACCCACCCCACCCCCCACTCCCACCGACCCCGCCCGCCGCCGGCGCCGTAAACCCCTCCAGCCGGACGACCTCCTCTTACGCGAGCTCCAGCGCTCCCGCCGAGGCCGCATGCGGGACATCGTCGAGACGATCCGCAGGGACCAGCTGGAGCTGGTCACGGGTGCGCCGGCGGACATCATGGTCGTGCAGGGCGGCCCCGGCACGGGCAAGTCGGCGGTGGGCCTGCACAGGGTGACGTGGCTCGTGGACAACGAGCACTTCAGGGCCCAGGACATCCTGGTCATCGGCCCGCACCAGCGGTTCCTCGACTACGTCGGACAGGTCCTGCCGACGCTCGGCACGCGGGACGTGAACGCGGTCCGGCTGGCCCGCCTGTGGGAGGGCGAGACGACCGGCACCGACACCCCGAAGGCACGCCGGGTGAAGTCGGACGGCCGGATGGCGGACGTCCTGCGGCGCCGCGTCGAGAGCGACTACCGCCCGGCGGCGCTGGACGCCCTGACCGTCGCCCCGTCCTTCGAGGGCGACGAGCCCGCGATCGTCGTCACCGCGGGCAGCACGACGCTGCGCGTCCCGAAGTCCGAGGTGCTGGCCCTCCTCGACCGCGCCCACAGCGGCGAGGGCCCGTTCCGGGAGCGCCGCGAGCGGTTCCGGGGCCTCCTCGTCGACCGCCTCCTCCAGGAACTCGCCGGCATCGCGCCCCGCCGGGGGCAGACCGGCACGATCCGCCGGGACCTGGAACGCAACCGCCGGGTCGAGCGCCTGGTCGACCGGGTCTGGCCGTCCCCCGGCGCGAGGGAGGCCCTGCGCAGCCTCTACGACACGCCCGACCTCCTGCGGGAGTGCGCGGACGGCATCCTCGACGAGGACGAGCGGACGGCGCTGCTGCGCCCCCGCGCCGCCACCGCCGACGCCGACCCGTGGACCCTCGACGACCAGGTCTGCCTCGAAGAGCTGCGCGTCCTGATCAGCGGCGACACCCCGCCGAGGTACGGGCACATCGTGATCGACGAGGCCCAGGACCTCACCCCCATGCAGGCCCGCTCCCTGCGCCGGCGCTGCGGCGCGGGCGGCTCCATGACCGTCCTCGGCGACCTCGCACAGGCGACGGGCGCCCACCTGCCGGCGGACTGGGACCTGCTCGGCGCGCTCCTGTCCGACCACGGCGACTGGCGCGTCGCCGAGCTGACCACCAGCTACCGCGTCCCCGCCGAGATCATGGACTTCGTCGCCCCGCTCGCCCGCGCCATCGCCCCGGACCTGCCGTTCCCGCAGGCCGTCCGGGAGGCCGGCGCGGACGCCGTGCGGACAGTGGCGACCGAGCCGTGGAAGCTGCTGGACGACACCGTCGCCCACGTGGCCCGGCTCATGGACACCAGCGACGGCAGCACCGCGCGCTCCGTCGCCGTCGTCGTCCCCGACGACTCGGACTGGCTGGACGCCATCAGCCGCCGGATCGCCGAGGACGACGACATCGGCGCGCGCAGCCGGGAGACCGTGTCCGTGCTGGCCGCGGCCCAGGTCAAGGGGATGGAGTACGACCACGTCCTGGTCGTCGAGCCCGCCACGATCGCCGACCGGGGTCCGGCGGGGCTGCGCCAGTTGTACGTGGCCCTCACGCGCAGCACCCAGAGCCTGACGGTCCTGCACACGGCCCCGCTGCCGACGCGGCTCACGGACACCGACGCAGACGCCGACGCCGGTTCAGGGGAGGCGCGGACGGAGGACGCCGGTGCCGGCAAGCTCCCCCCGATCGGCACGGACGTCCGCGTCGAGGTCGTCGGCCGTGCCCCGGGCGGCCGTTACAAGGTCAGGCCGCTGTCACCGGTGCTCGACCGGCCCCTCGTCCTCACCGTCCGCCACGGCTCGGTCCCCCCTCGGCGGAACGAGAAGGTGGACTGCTGGGTGTTCGCCAACGAGACGACGCAGACGGTGCTCACCGCCGACCAGCGCGGCCGGTCCCCCGTCTCGGAGCGGATGGCGGGGCGCTACCTCGCGGCGCTGGACGTGCTCGGGGAACTCGCCGGGAGCGACGACGGCGACGTCCCCGACGCCCGCGTCCGCCTGTCCGAACTCCAGGGCATGGCCAACCGCATCCTCCGCCGGGACCAGGCCGACTGGGTCAGCGTCCTCCACCTCTTCGGCGACCCGGACCGCGAACGCCTCGGCGTCCTGCGCGACCTCGCCGCGACGACCAGCCGCGCGCTCAAGGAGAGGACGTTCGACGCGGGCCGGCTCGCGGAGGCGGTGACGGCGTCCGGCTGGACGGAACCGCTCGCGCGGGCGCGCCGGGAGCTCCAGGAGCGCTTCGGCAAGGAAGAGCAGGAACCGGCCGCGCAGGAACCGGCTCCACAGGAACCGGAAGAACAGGAAGCAGAACGCCAGATGACCGCTGTGGACACCGTCGCGGAGCCCGCCTCCGCCCCGCAGGACGCCTTTCTGCGCGCGCTGGAGGAGTCCGCCCGCGCCGACCGCGCCTGCAAGAAGCACGAAGCGGTCCGCCACGCGCTGAAGGCGTCGCTCCTGTGGGCGGACCTCCAGCCGGCCGACTCCGCGATCGTCGACGTCAGCTGCGTCACCCGGCACGGCCTGTTCCTGTACGAGGCGCTGGGCGCGGGCCACTGCGCGTACGCGGACCTGCGCGCGGGCGCGACCCGTCTGCTGGAGGTCAACCACACGCTGCCCACCCCGGCCGACGGCCTCTACCTCGTCCTCCCCGAACCGCCGGCCGAGGACTGGTCCGCCGGCACGATCCGCGACGTCTTCCGCGTCCACGTCATCTGGCGCAGCCCGACCGGCTGGGGCGGGGAGGACACGGACACCGCGTTCGGCTCCTGAGGACCCGGCGCCCACGGGAACGCGCCGGGTGGCCCCGCTCTGCCTCCGCCCTGATATTGGGTGCGTCGGGACAAGCGGTGAAAGGGGAACGCGTGGCGCGCGTCGGATGGTGTGCGGGAATTCTGGTCGCGGCGTCACTGCTGGCCGGTGTTCCGGCCGAGGCGGCGGACGGGAGCGGTCGGGTCGCGATATGTGTGGCGGGTTTCGGGAAAGGGGCGAGTTTCGGGAAAGGGGCGGGTTTCGGAAAAGGGGAATCCGCGCGGGAGTTCACGGTCCGGGTGCCACGGGAAAGCGTCGACGCGGTGCTGCGCTCGACCGCTTCGTACACCGGCCCGTGCGCCGAGTACGGCAGCCCGGTGCGGCTCGGGGACGGTGTGCTCAGGGCGTACGAGCAGCGGGCGGGGGAGCGGCCGGTGGCGCTGGGCGTGGTGTTCTCGGCGGCGGCGCTGCGGGGACTGCCGTCGGCCGTCAGCGACGAGAAGCACTGTTTCGACAAGGACGGGAACGGCGGGATCGACCCGCACACGGAATGTTCCGCGGGCCACGAGAACGTGCTGCAACAGCCGACCGCCACAAAGTCCCCCTTCACCTGGGACCTGGTGAACTGGAATCCCCAGGGCCATGTTCCGAAGGGCGTCTACGACGTCCCGCATTTCGACTTCCACTTCTATCTCCAGCCGTTGGCGCAGCGCGACGCGATCCGGCCGGGGCCGTGCCCCATGCTCACGGACTGCGCGGATTACGCACGGGCGAAGAAACCCGTCCCGGAGCGGTACCTCGCACCGGGCTTCATCGACGTCGACGCGGTGGAGCCGGCGATGGGCAACCACCTCCTCGACTCGGCGTCCCCCGAACTGAACGGCGCCCCGTTCACCCACACCTGGATCTACGGCACGTACGACGGCGAGATCACCTTCTACGAGTCGATGATCGCGAAGTCATGGCTTGAGGGCCTGCGGGACGGCACCGTCGCGGACACCTGCGTGCCGTTCCGCCAGCCGAGCGCGTGGCTCCGGACCGGCTGGTATCCGACCCGGTACTGCGCGGAGTACCGGGAGAACCGGGGGGAGTACACGGTGTCCCTCACGGGGTTCACCTATCGCAGGGGTACTTGAGAGGTACCCCGGCACCTCTCACAACTTCCGTTCCACCGACTCCGCGAACCGCGCCAGCAACCGCGCGAACTCCCGCACGTCACCCTCCGGCCAGCCCTCAACCAACTCGTCGAACACCCGCTGCTGGAACTCCCGTGACCGCGCGAGCAGTTCCTCCCCGGCCGGTGTCAGCTCCAGCACCCGGCGCCGGCTGTCGCGCTCACACCGGACACCGGCCGCGCGCTGTCCGCCCTCTACACGGTCCTGATAGGGGTCGGCCTCGGGCTCATGACCCAGATCTACGCCCTCGCGGTCATGAACAACTCCCCGATGCGGGACCTCGGTGCCGCCGTCTCCCTCCAGACCCTCAGCCGCCAGCTCGGCGGCTCCCTCGGCCTCGCCGCGTTCAACGCCGTCTTCCACGCGGAGCTCGTCGAAGGGCTCTCGGGACTGGACGCCGGTCGGGCGAGGGCCGCCGAACAGCCGGAGAACGTCCACGAGTTGACCGGGAGCCTCCGGGAAACGGTGCTGGACGCCTACGACACGGCTGTCGACCGGGTCTTCCTCGTCGCCGCCTGCCTCCTTGCCGTCGCCTTCGTCCTCGCCCTGCTCCTGAAACCCGCGCGCCGCGCCGTCACCGCACGCGGATGAACCGTGACACCACCGCCAGCTCCTCCGTGATCCGCCCGGCGGCGGTGAGCAGTTCGGGCAGGAGAGCGGAGACGCACTCGTCAACGGACCGCCGCGCCACGTGAGTTGCCGCGTTGACGGCGGCCACGACCCGCCCGTCCCGCCCCCGCACCGGCACCGCGAGGGCCCGCACCCCGGCCTCCAACTCCTCGTCGACCAGGGCGAATCCGCGCTCTCGTACCTCGTTGAGCACCTTCCGCAGCTCCCGCGGATCCGTCACGCTCCGCGCGGTGAACGCGCGCAGCTCGCCCAACTGCCGCCGCTCGTCCGGGAGATCGGCCAGCAGGACCCGTCCGAGCGACGTCGCCCACGCGGGCAGCCGCGTCCCCACGCTGATGTCCACGCTCATCACATGCCGCCCGGCGACCCGCGCGGTGTACTGCACCTCGTCACCGGCCAACACCCCCAGCGACACCGGCTCCTGGATCCGCGCCGACAGCTCCTCCAGGTGCGGACGGGCGATCCGCGCGAGGCTCGTCCGCGACATCGGCGGGAACCCCAGCGACAGCACGCGCGGCGTGAGCGCGAAGTCCCGTGGATCGGCGCCGAGTCGGACGAGTCCCAGGTGCCGGAAAGTGATCAGCGCCCGGCGCGCGGTGGCCCGGGGGAGCCCCGTCACCTTCGCGACCTCGGCGAGCGACAACTCTGCCCGCCCCTCCCCGAACGCGGTGAGCACGCTCAGCCCCCGCGCCAGCGACTCCACGAACTCCCGCCCCAACTCCTGCTTCGACGCCCCCGTCCACCCCGCGAGCCCGGCGGGCGCCGGCCCCGCCACCGCCTCCGGCGCCGTCCGCAGAACCTCCTCCATCCCGGCCACGGCCTCCCGCAGCCGTGGCAGCAACACCTCGCACAACCCCCCAGCCGTATGCCGACTCGTATGACTCACCACACTCGCCACACACACCACCCGCCCCTCCCCATCCCGCACCGGCACAGACACCGCCACGAGTCCCGGCTCGATCAACTGATCATCCACCGCGAACCCGTCCCGCCGGGCAACCTCGACCCGCCGCACGAACTCGTCATCGGGGGAGGCGAGTTCACCGCCCGACGCGACCCCGGGCCCACCCGCTGCCGCAACCTCGGCCCCGCTCTCCGGCGCAGCTCCGGGCCCGCCCGTCGGCGTGACCCCGGGCCTGGTTTCCGGCTCGTCCCCGAGCTTGCCCCACGGCTCACCGCCTGCCCCGACCCACAGGCCGGCTTCCACGGCCCCACCCGCCGAACGCCCGTGCCCCGCCCCACCTTTGAGGCCGGCCCTGGCCCCGGCTTCGGCTTCGGCCCCGACCCCGGCCCCGGCTTCGGTCCCGGCTCCGGCTTCGGTCCCGGTCCCGGCCCCGGCTTCGGTCCCGGCCTCGGCCTCGGCCCCGGTCCGCCGCCCGTGCCCCGCAGCCCCGCCCGCCGAACGCCCATTCCCCGCCCCGCCTTTGAGGCTGGCGCCGGCCCCGATGTCGGTCCCCACGGTCGCCCCGGCCCCCCGCTCACCCGCTGCCTCCGTGCTCGTCGGCCAGACCTCCCGCGCCTCCCTCTCCGGCACCGTCCCGAACCCCGCGTCCGTGGGATCCGCCGTCCGCCGCGCGCGCCACTGCGCCCACTGCTCCTCGTCCCACTCGCCCGCGAACACCGCGCCGGGGGCGGTGCGTTCGGCGGGGAGGAGGTCGCCGATGCGGAAGGAGAGGGAGAGGGTGCGGCGTCGGGTGGCCTGGTGGATGAAGCGGATGCCGTCCCGGTCGGCGACGGCGAGGGAGACGGACTCGTCGAGTTCGTCGGCGAGTCGATCCGCGCGGGCGGCCAGCAGCGAGGGCAGCCGCAGCGCGGAGAGGTACGCGTTGCCGAGTTCCGCGACCCGGGGCGCGAGCGAGGCGTCACGGCCGTCGAGCCGGACGTACCCGACCCGCTCCAGCGTGACGGCGATCCGGTCGACGGTGGACCGCGCGAGCCCCGTCTCCCGTTCCAGCGCGCTCAGGCTCAGCGTCCCCCCGGCCCTGGTGAGCCGGTCCAGCACGGCCACACCCCGGATCAGCGGGGCCACGGCCTCGGGCGGAACAACGTCGGACGGCGTCATGGGCGGTGCACTCCGGGGTGAGATCTCGAAAACTCACCGTACGGGAGATCAGCCGAACGGCCTGCTCCGTGTCACCGACACCGCGTAGTTCCCGTCCATGTCGATCCCGCCCACCCCGATGCTCACCCCGTGCTCGCGGTCCACGAACCGCTGCCCCGGGCGGAACGTCGCGTCGGACAACTCGGCGTGGACGTTGGGACTACGGGTGCACCCCCCGCTGTCGCGCCGCGAGTCGTGCACGGTCACCGGCCCCATCCCGGTGTCCACCGCCGCGTCGACCTTGTAGATCAGCACCCCCGGCCGGCACACCGTCTCGTCGTTGCCGCCCCGTGTGCGCAGCTCCACCGCGTACCCGCTGCGCCCGCTGACCGGCACGAACAGCAGCTTGCGCCCGCCCGGGGAGGCGAGCGGCGTCAGTGTGTACTCCGAAGTCCCCTGGGCCGACGCGCAGTTGACCTGCTCCGGGGTCAGCCAGCCCAGCTTCCACTTGTGCCAGCCGAGGAGGTCGTTGTTGGCGCCCCAGTCCTCGCTCATGATGTCCCAGTGCCCGACGGCCCCCCCGCCCTCGGCGGTGTAGAGGTCGGGCAGCCCGAAGACGTGCCCGTTCTCGTGCGGCAGCACCCGGTACCCGGTCTGCCCGTACGTCCCGGAGCCGTCGTCCTGCCGCGAGTACACGAACGACGCGTTGGCCACCGGCACCCCGTCCGCCGTCGGCGCCTCCGTGTTGCCGGCGAACGTCACCGACAGCACCGTGTCCAGCGCGGACGGCCCGGCGTTGGGGGTGACCAGCACGTTCAGCAGGTCGTAGTCCCGGAAGTCGACGCCCGGATCGGCGGCGGCGACGATGTCCTCGACGAGTTCCCGGTACCCGGGGTCGAAGGGCGCCCCGCGCTCTATCCCGTACGCCTCGAACGGCTTCGGCATCCGCAGCCAGCGCGGCACCGGCGCCTCCGCGCGGTAGTCGAGCCGGCCATAGGACGCGGTCCTGAACCAGTCGGCGGTCTGCGGGAAGAACTCCCCGAAGCGGTCCAGCGCGCTGCCCGGCCCCTTGGCGTCCGGGAAGTCGATCATCAGGGTGAGCGCCCTGACCGTACCCGTAGACCTGGAGTAGCCCCCCGGCGTCGGTACTCCCTCGGACATCTGCACCGCCGCCGCGCCCCGGATCATGCAGGGCCCGAGCGCGGAGGCGCGGGCCAGGGTCATCGGGTTCGCGCCGGCCGCGACGGGCCGGGGCGCGCGCGCCCGCTCGCCGGGCCCCGCCGACGTCCCGACCGCCAGCGTCAGCGCGGTCACCGACACCAGCGCGGCCATCCGGTGCGGGCGTATCCGTCGGCGCGGCGAGTGCGGCTGCATGCGGGGCCCTTCGGTCCAGGCAGCCCCGGTCACCGGCTGCACCCTCCCGTTCACCCTCTGCCGGGGCGTGCGGGGGCGCGCGCTGGAAGCGTCCGATCGTGGCTCCACCCCGGAACCCCTGAGGGTGTGGCACAGGTCACATCCGTCCGGGGAAATAACCGGGGACCCGATCCCCGTTTAACCCTGCGTCCGAGCGAAACGGGGACCGGATCCCCGGATCGCGGCAGAAACCTCCCCAGCCGAAGCCGAAGCCGAAGCCGAAGCCGAAGCCGAAGCCGAAGCCCGAAACCGACACCGACACCCTCATCCGACCCTCCCCGCAAGGAGACCGCCGTGGAACCCCTCACGCTTCCCGCGCAGCGCAAGACGCCCCGGCCCCGCGCCGACGCCCTGCGCAACCGGGAGCGGATCGTCGCCGCCGCCCGCGAGATGCTCACCGAGTTCGGCCCCGACGTGCCGCTCGACGAGATCGCGCGCCGGGCCGGCGTGGGGAACGCCACGGTCTACCGGAACTTCCCGGACCGCCAGGCCCTCGTCCGCGAGGTCGTCTGCTCGGTCCTGGACCGCACGACGCGCGCCGGTCAGGAGGCGCTGGCCGAGGAGGCCGACGCCTTCACCGCCCTGGAGCGCTTCGTGCACGTCTCCGCCGACGAACGGATCAGCGCGCTCTGCCCGATGATCTCCGAGTCGTTCGACGAGGACCACCCCGACCTGGCCGCCGCCAGCAAGCGCGCGGAAGGCATCATCTCGGAGCTCATGGACCGGGCGAAGGCGGCCGGCCAGCTCCGGGAGGACGTCGGCCCCGGCGACGTGATGATCGTCGTGGCCCAGCTGAGCCGGCCCCCGGCGGGCACCATGTGCGCCAGCGCCGACCGGTTCATCCACCGTCACCTCCAGCTCGTCCTGGACGGCCTGCGCGCGCCCGCCGCCTCGGAGCTGACGGGCAGCCCCATGACCATCGAGGAGCTGCGCCGGCCGTGACCGATCAGTTCAGCCGATTAGTTCGGCCGCCCCGACCCGTCTGATCTCCGTACACCGTCGTACCGATCACCTTCACCTCACCGTCACCGCGTCGCGCTCGTCCTAAGCGACGTCGTTCTCACCAACGAAGTCCCGGAGTGGGTTCACCCATGTCTCAAGCAGTCCCCATAGCCCCCGACGCCAACCGCTGGAAGGCCCTGGCGTTCATCGCCATCGCCCAGCTGATGGTCGTCCTCGACGCCACCATCGTGAACATCGCGATGCCCGCCGCCCAGTCCGACCTGGGCATCTCCGAGGGCAACAAGCAGTGGATCGTCACCGCGTACGCCCTCGCCTTCGGCGGCCTCCTGCTCTTCGGCGGCCGGATCGCCGACCTGTGGGGCCGTAAGCGCACCTTCGTCGTCGGCCTCGGCGGCTTCGCGCTCGCGTCCGCCCTCGGCGGCGCCGCGACCAACCAGGCCATGATGTTCGGCGCCCGCGGCCTCCAGGGCGTCTTCGGCGCCCTGCTCGCCCCCGCCGCGCTCTCCCTGCTCGCCGTGATGTTCACGGACGCGAAGGAGCGCGCCAAGGCGTTCGGCATCTACGGCGCCATCGCCGGCGGTGGCGGCGCGGTCGGCCTGATCCTCGGCGGCTTCCTCACCGAGTACCTGAACTGGCGCTGGACCTTCTTCGTCAACATCCCGTTCGCGATCGTCGCCGCGGCCGGTGCCTACCTGGTCATCCGTGAGCCCGAGGGCGGTCGCAACCGCAACCCGCTCGACATCCCGGGCGTCCTGCTCTCCACCCTGGGCCTGGTCGCCCTGGTCTACGGCTTCACCCGCGCCGAGAGCGCCGGCTGGTCCGACGCCCTGACGATCGGCATGTTCGTCGGCTCGGCCGTCCTGCTCGCCGCCTTCGTCGTCGTCGAGACGAAGGTCAAGGCCCCGCTGCTGCCGCTGCGCGTCGTCACCGAGCGCAACCGCGGTGGTGTCTACCTCTCGCTGGGCCTCGCCATCATCGGCATGTTCGGCCTGTTCCTCTTCCTCACCTACTACCTCCAGATCGTCAAGGGCTACTCCCCGGTCAAGACCGGGTTCGCGTTCCTGCCGATGGTCGTCGGCATGATCACGGGCTCGACCCAGATCGGGACGCGCCTGATGACCCGGGTCGCTCCGCGCCTGCTGATGGGCCCCGGCTTCCTGGTCGCCGCCCTCGGCATGTTCCTGCTGACCCAGATGAAGGTCGACTCCTCGTACGCGGCCCTGCTGCTGCCCGCGATGCTCCTGCTCGGCCTCGGCATGGGTACGGCGTTCATGCCGGCCATGTCGATGGCGACCCAGGGCGTCGAGCCCCGGGACGCCGGTGTCGCCTCCGCGATGGTCAACACGTCGCAGCAGGTGGGCGGCGCCATCGGCACCGCCCTGCTGAACACGATCGCCGCGTCCGCCACGACCTCCTACGTCAAGGACCACATCGCCGGTGCCGCCGGCCGCTCGCAGCAGCAGCTGGTCCAGCTCGACGGCATGGTCCACGGCTACACGAGCGCCATCTGGTTCGCCGTCGGAATCCTCGTCGCCGCCTCGGTGATCGCCTTCACTCTCGTCAACGCCGGCCGTCCGAACCTCGGCCACGGTGTCGAGGAAGGTGCTGAGGACGAGTTCAAGGTTCCGGTGGTCGCCCACTGACCGACCCGCTCGGACCTGCGCGGGCCCTGGGGACGAGGTCAGCGCAGCCAGGGTAGGTCAGCACCCGCTTCGTTGGGCTGAAGGCCCTCGGCGACGATCGTCAGGATCTCGCCGAGGGCCTTCGTCTGTTCCGGGGTCAGCCGCTGGAACAACGCGGCCCTGACGGCCTCGACATGGCCCGGCGCGACCCTGCGCAGCACCTCGAGCCCGGCGTCCGTGAGGACGGCGAACTGGCCCCGTTTGTCGGAGGGGCAGTCCTCGCGCCGCACCCACCCGTTCTTCTCCAGCCGCGCGATCGCGTGCGAGAGGCGGGAGCGGGTGATCTTGGACTTCATCGCCAGCTGGGTCATCCGCAACCGGTGCTGCGGGGCCTCGCCCAGGCCCACCAGCAGTCCGTAGTACATGTGCGGCATGCCGGCGTCGCGCTGGAGCTGACGGTCGAGGTAGTCGTCGAGGAGCGTCGACGCGTGCAGATAGGCACGCCAGACACACTGCTCCTCTTCGGAGAGCCACTGCGGCTCATCGGGGGTCGGGGAGGGGGATGCCTTCATGTACTCCACAGTAACGCTCCCATCATTGAAATTTAAACAAACAGGTCGTAGGGTATGTATAAGTCGATGCTGCAGATTTGAAGCAATCGGAGGGAGTCACCACCATGTCCGCCGCCAACCCGCAGCGCATGCCCGCCCTGTACCTCAGTCACGGGGCACCGCCGCTCGCCGACGACCCCGTCTGGCCCGGCCAACTCGCCGCCTGGTCCGCGGACCTGCCGCGCCCCAAGGCGATCCTCACCGTCTCCGCGCACTGGGAGGAGGCCCCCCTCGCCCTAGGTGCCGTCAACCCCGTCCCCCTTGTCTACGACTTCTGGGGCTTCCCCGAGCACTACTACAGAGTTACGTACGACGCCCCCGGCGCACCGGCGCTCGCCGAGAGCGTGCGCAAGCTGCTGCGCGCCCCGGGCATCCCCGTACAGGACATCCCCGACCGCGGTCTGGACCACGGCGCCTACGTCCCCCTCGTGGAGATGTTCCCGGACGCGGACGTCCCTGTCCTCCAGATCTCGATGCCGACCCTCGATCCGGTGAGCCTCATGGGCATCGGACGCAAGCTCGCACCCCTGCGCGACGAGGGCGTCCTGATCGTCGGCTCCGGCTTCTTCACCCACAACCTCGCCGCCCTGCGCGGCACCGGCGTCCCCACCTGGTCCGCCGAGTTCGACGACTGGGGGCACCGCGCGCTGGAGTCCCGCGACTGGGACGGCCTCCTCGACTTCCTCCACAAGGCACCGGCCGGCCGCTACGCGCACCCGCGCACGGAGCACTTCGCGCCGCTCTTCGTGACGATGGGGGTCGCCGAGGCGGGGGGCGAGCTGGACGCGCAGAAGTCGGTGATCGACGGGTTCTGGATGGGGCTCGCGAAGAGGTCGGTGCAGTTCGGGTGAGGTGAGGGTGGTGAGGGTGGTGAGGGTCTACAACGCCTTCTCGTACCAGGCGACGTCCCAGTACCGGCCGAACTTCCGGCCGACCTCGCGGTACGTCCCCACGTGCTGGAACCCGAAGCGTTCGTGCAGCCGGGTCGACGCCTCGTTGGGCTGGGCGATGCCCGCGTACGCGCGATGGAGGTCCTCGCCGGCCAGCGCCTCGAACAGGGCCGTGTAGAGGAGCGTGCCGACACCGCGCCCGCCCGCGTCGGGGGCGACGTACACCGTGACCTCCACGGACGTGGAGTACGCCGCCTTCGGGCGGTAAGGGCTGGATGTGGCGTACCCCAGAATTCGCCGTGAGTCCGTGGCCGTGGCAACCATCAGGCGGTAGGGGCCGTCTTCAGGGTGGGAGAGCAGCCAAGGACGGCGCTCCTCCGCAGTGAAAACCCGGGTATCGAATGTGATGGCCGTCTCACGGACGTAGTGGTTGTAGAGCTCGGTGAGGGCGTCGAGGTCCCCCTCGACTCCCGGCCTGACCTGCACGTCTGCCGACTCCGACACATCCGCCTCCTCCGCGTGGCCGGGCAGGATACTGCAAGATCAGAAAATTGGGGGCACGGGTTGGGAATTCTGTCCTGATTCCAGTCGTTGTTTCCATCGAACGGATCTGAGGGACCCGGATCGGAAGAACGGGAACCCCGGACCCGTCCGGACCACCCGGCAGCCACCATTGTTAGGGAGCACGCATGGCAACCCGTGCCGTCGCCCGTCGTCAGTCCGCCACCGGCGAGACAGGCGCTGTGGCCCGCAGTGTTCGCGCCACCGGCGGGGAGATCGCCGACCGCGATCTGGTCGGCATGTACCTCGACGAGATCGCGCGCACCCCCCTGCTCGACGCCGCCAAGGAAGTCGAGCTGTCGCAGATCATCGAGGCGGGCGTGTTCGCGCGACAACTCCTCGACGGCTACGAGGAGTCGGGGTCCGACGCCACCCGCGAGGAGCTGGCGGCCCTGGTCGCCGCCGGTGAGCGCGCGAAGGACGTCTTCATCCGCTCCAACCTCCGCCTGGTCGTCGCCGTCGCCCGCCGCTACCCGCGCAGCGGCCTCCCCCTGCTCGACCTCATCCAGGAGGGCAACGCGGGCCTGGTCCGCGCGGTGGAGAAGTTCGACTACACCAAGGGCTTCAAGTTCTCCACGTACGCGACGTGGTGGATCCGCCAGGCCATCACCCGCTCCATAGCCGACCAGTCCCGCACGATCCGCCTCCCCGTCCACCTGGTCGAGGAGCTGGGCCGGATCCGCCGCGTCCAGCGCGAGTTCAACCGCGAGCACGGCCGCGACCCCGAGCACGCCGAGATCGCCAAGGAGCTGGGCTCCACCCCCGAGCGCGTCTCCGACGTCCTCGACTGGGCCCGCGACCCCGTCTCCCTCAACATGTCCGTCGACGACGAGGGCGAGACCCAGTTCGGCGACCTCCTGGAGGACACGTCCGCGGTCAGCCCCGAGCAGTCGGTCCTCACGCTCCTGCGCAGCGAGGAGCTGGACGGCCTCATCGACCGCCTCGACCCCCGCACCGCCTCCATCATCAAGATGCGCTACGGCATCGAGGACGGCCGCGAGCGCACCCTCACCGAGGTCGGCAAGGAACACGGCCTCACCCGCGAACGCATCCGCCAGATCGAGAAGCACGCCCTCCTCGAACTGAAGAAGCTCGCGAGGGACACGGGTTTCGAGGCGGCGGCGTGAGCGGGGGAGTGGCCCCCGGGGCGTGAGTTCGTGACCTCGCGCGAGGCCGCGGTGTCCGGAACCGAACCCCTCGGGACGCCGGCCCGCATGCCCTGGGCGAACACGCGCTCGCCCCTGCTTCAACCGCCCCTCCCAGGGGAACAAGTCTCCAGGGAACGGCAGTTCACCCCCCAACCCGAGAAACCTCGCACCCCCGCCCCCAGTTGACACCCCCAACAGAGACCACGTCCCGACGCACTCCCCCCGGCGCCGGGACCACCCCAGCCGGGCTCCGGCGCCCTCCCCCCCCCGGGCGCCGAAGCCCGGCTCTTCTTCTCTCCCCACACACCCAAAGAACGGGTCACCCCGAACCTGAACCCCGGGGTGACCCGCCCAATCTCCAAATACTGCCACACCCCCAACTACCCACCCCCACCCCCCACCCACATTCCGCCACCCCCACAAACCTCAGGCCCGCGGGGGGTTGCATCAACGCGCGGCCACCCCCAAGCACCTAAGGGACGCGGGGCTGTACCAACATGCGGCCACCCCCAAGCACCCAAGGGGCGCGAGGCTGTACCAACATGCGGCTACCGCCACGCACCTCAGGGGCGCGGGGAACTGCGCGACCAGCCACATCGAACCCGCACCCGCCAAACCACCGCCCCACCCCCAACCGACCGCGCCCCACCCCCTCACCCGCACTCACCAATCCCCCTCCACCCCCACCCACCCAGGGGCGCGGGGAACTGCGCGACCAGCCACATCGAACCCGCACCCGCCAAACCACCGTTCCACCCCCGACGGACCGCGCCCCCCACTCACCCACCCCCACCCCCCGCCCTCCCCAACCGCTCCCCCAACTCCCGCACACACCGCACCAGTTCCTCCGGCCCCTCCACCACAAAATCCACCCCCACCACCGCAAGCTGCACGGCCAACCACTCCACAGGCCCCCCACCGACCCCCCGAACCCGACACCCCCCACCCTCGACACCCTCCACCCGCCCCATCCACCCCGGCACCCGAGCGGCCACCTCCTCCACCTCCCCGGCGAACACGACAGAGAACTCATACGCGGCCCGCCTCCCCTGAAGCGCCTTACGGACGAACTCCGCCGCATCCCCTTCGGGCAACTCCCGCGCCCCGAACCGAGCCCCGGTCGCAAACGGCTCACTCACCCGATCGACCCGAAACGTCCGCCAGTCCCCCCGATCGAGGTCGTACGCGACGAGATACCACCGCTGCCCGGCGGAAACGAGCCGATACGGCTCGACAACCCGCCGGCTCCCCACCCCATCCCGCGCGCTGTACGCGAACCGCAACCGCTCGCCCCCGGCGATGGCCGACGCGATGACGGTCAACGTCTCCGGCGCGATCCGAGCCCCGTCCCCACTGGTCAACGACGTCGTCGCGGCCTGCAACGTCACCACCCGCCTCCGCAGCCGCGCAGGCAGCACCTGCTCCAGCTTGGCCAACGCCCGCACGGACGCCTCGTCCACCCCCTCCACCGCGTGCCCGGCCCCCGCCCGCAGCCCCACGGCGATGGCCACGGCCTCCTCGTCGTCGAGCAGCAGCGGCGGCATCGCCTTCCCGGCGACCAGCCGGTACCCCCCGTCGGCCCCCATGGTCGCCCGCACGGGATACCCCAGCTCCCGCAACCGGTCGACATCCCGCCGAACGGTCCGCCGGGACACCCCGAGCCGCGAGGCCAGCTCACCTCCGGGCCACTCCCGAGGCGTCTGGAGCAGCGACAACAACTGAAGCAACCGTGCGGGAGTGTCAGTGGTCATGCCCAGAGCATGCCCCACCACTAGGCCAGCCCCTGACCTAAACCCCCACCCGCCCAAACCCTGCCCCAATCCCCACCCCGAAGCCCGATCATGCCCGATCGAAGTCCGAACCTGTTTACTTTCCGGAAATCTGGGCGTAGCCTCCCACCGAAACCACAAGTTCGGACACGAAACAGGCGGCAACCGGACACGGACAGCCGAGAACCGGACACCTCGGAGGCAGCGATGTACGCACCGGAGCGACAGCAGGAAATCCTGCGCCTCGCCCGTGACGGCGGCAGAGTGGACGTCGTGTCGCTGGCCGAGGAGTTCCAGGTCACGGCGGAGACGATCCGCCGGGACCTCAAGTCCCTGGACCGCGCCGGCCTCGTCCGCAGAGTCCACGGCGGCGCGATACCGGTCGGCCGGCTGGACTTCGAACCGGACCTGGCGGAACGCGAGTCCACCTCCGCCGACGAGAAGGACCGCATCGCGAAGGCGGCCCTGGCCGAACTCCCGCCCGACGGCACCCTGATCCTGGACGCCGGCACGACGGTCGCCCGCCTGGCCGCCGCGATCCCCCTGGACGCGACCCTCACGGTCGTCACCCACAGCCTCCCCATCGCCGCCCGCCTGGCCGACCACCCCGGCATCCAGCTCCACCTCGTCGGCGGCCGGGTCCGCCACCGCACGCGCGCGGCGGTCGACGCGTGGGCCCTGCGCGCGTACAGCGAGATCCGCGCGGACGTCCTGTTCGTCGCCGCCAACGGCTTCTCGCCCGGCCACGGCCTCACCACCCCCGACCTCGCCGAGTCCGCCGTCAAGCGCGCCGCGATCGCCGCCGCCCGCAGGGTCGTCCTCCTGGCCGACTCCGCCAAGCACGGCCAGGAACACTTCGCCCGCTTCGGCGACCTCGCCGACATCGACCTCCTGATCACCGACCACAGCCTCGGCGACGACGACACGGCCGCCATCGAACGCGGCGGCACGGAAGTAGTACGCGCATGAACGCCACCCCCGTCCCGACGCACACCCCCGGCGCTCCGACCGCCGGGCGCGGCACGATCCTCACCGTCACCCCCAACCCCTCCCTCGACCGCACCTACGAGGTCCCCTCCCTCGACCGCGGCGAGGTCATCCGCGCCACCGGCGAGCGCATGGACCCCGGCGGCAAGGGCGTCAACGTCTCCCGCGCGGTCGCGGCGGCCGGCCGGCGCACGGTCGCCGTCCTCCCCCTCGGCGGCGCCCCCGGCGCCCTCGTCGCCGACCTCCTCGACGCCCAGGGCATCGAGGTCGCCCCCGTCCCCGTCGCCGGCGCCACCCGCTCCAACATCGCCCTCGCGGAATCCGACGGCGTCCTCACGAAGATCAACGCCCCCGGCCCCGAACTCTCGCCCGCCGAACAGGAACTCCTCCTGGAGACGGTCCGCGAGCACTCGGCCGGCGCCGACTGGATCGCCTGCTGCGGCAGCCTCCCGAGGGGCCTCACGCCGTCCTGGTACGCCGACGTCGTCACCCGCGCGCACGCGGCGGGCGCCCGCATCGCCCTCGACACCTCCGGCCCCGCCCTCCTGGAAGCCCTCCGCGCCGGCCCGGACGTCGTCAAGCCCAACGCGGAGGAGCTGGCCGAGGCGGTGGGCCGCCCCCTGAAGACGATCGGCGACGCCCTGAAGGCCGCCGAACAGCTCCAGGACATGGGCGCCCGAGCCGTCCTCGCCAGCCTCGGCGCCGACGGCCAGCTCCTCCTCGACGCCACCGGCACCTACTTCGCCGCGTCCCCCGTCACCACCGTCCGCAGCAACGTGGGCGCCGGCGACTCCTCCCTCGCCGGCTTCCTCATCGCCGGCGGCACCGGCCCCGCCGCCCTCGCCTCCGCCGTGGCCCACGGCGCCGCCGCCGTCCAGCTCCCCGGCAGCCTCATGCCCACCCCCGCGGACCTCACCCCGGACGCGGTCACCCTCACCTCGGACATCCCGGTGAACCGCCCCCTGAGGGAACCGACGCCATGACACCCCCGAGGCCAAGGCGCCCTCACCCGCACCCACCGGCCGTGGCCGCAGGCGCCCCGCGAGCACGGCCGGACGGCAGCCTCCCGGCCACCCACCACCGCGCACCCGCCCCCACCCGGCCTTCCACCCCCGGCGGGACCCCCACCCACCCGGCCCCCACGCGGCAGAGCCCCTTAAGCGGCGCCCTCGCCACCCCCACCCCCGACTCCACCCCCGCCCCACCGGCGATACGCGTGCGAAGGAGCCCGCGATGAGCGACATGATCACCGCGGACCTGGTCGACCTCGACCTGTCCGCCGAGAACAAGGAAGCGGCGGCCCGGTCCCTCGCCGCCCGCATGGTGACCCTGGGCCGGGTCACGGACCTGGACGGCTTCCTGGCCGACGTGGCCGCGCGTGAGGCGCAGATGCCGACCGGCCTGGACGGCGGCATCGGCATCCCGCACTGCCGCAGCACCCACGTCACGGAACCCACCCTGGCCTTCGGCAGGGCCACCCCCGGCATCGACTTCGGCGCCCCCGACGGCCCCGCCGACCTGATCTTCCTGATCGCGGCCCCGGCCGGCGCGGACGACGCCCACCTCACGATCCTGTCCGCCCTGGCCCGCCAGCTGATGAACACGGCCTTCACGGACGCCCTGCGCGCGGTCACGGACCCGGCGACGGCGGCGTCCCTGATCCGGGGCGACCTGACCCCCGAGGACATCACCCCCGAAGACTCCGCTGCGGCACCGGTGGCGGCCTCCACCGGTGCCGCAGCGGCCGAAACCCCGGCGCCCGCGGCCGCTGCTGGGACCCCCGAGCCGGCCCCCTCCGCCGAGCCCGCCCCGGCGACCGCCCCCGCGGCTCAGCCCTTCCGCATCGTCGCCGTCACCTCCTGCCCCACCGGCATCGCCCACACCTACATGGCCGCCGAGTCCCTGGAGAACGCGGGCCGGGAGGCCGGTGTGGAGCTGACCGTCGAGACCCAGGGCTCGGCCGGCTTCACCCGCCTCGACCCGGACGTCATCGCCGCGGCGGACGGCGTGATCTTCGCGCACGACGTCCCCGTCCGCGACAAGGCGCGCTTCGCCGGCAAACCGACCGTCGACGTCGGCGTCAAGGCCGGCATCAACCGCCCCGCCGAACTGATCGCCGAGGTCCGCGACAAGGCCGCCCGGGGCGTGACGACCGCCCCGGCGACCGGCACCACCCCCGTCGAGCGCGCGGGCGACTCCACCGAGGGCTACGGCACCAAACTCCGCAAGTGGCTGATGTCCGGCGTGAGTTACATGGTCCCCTTCGTCGCGGCGGGCGGCCTCCTGATCGCTCTCGGCTTCGCGATCGGCGGCTACAAGATCAACAAGGCGCCCTCGGTGATGGACCACTTCGCGTGGACCCAGGCCGACAGCTGGGCCGCCCTGCTCTTCCAGATCGGCGCCGTCTCCTTCGGCTTCCTGGTCCCCGTCCTCGCCGGCTACATCGCGTACGGCATGGCGGACCGGCCCGGCCTCGTCCCCGGCTTCGTCGGCGGCATGATCGCCTCCACCATCAACGCCGGCTTCCTCGGCGGCCTCGCCGCGGGCCTCCTCGCGGGCGGCGTGGTGATGGGCATCCAACGGGTGAAGATCCCGACGGCGCTGCGCGGCATCATGCCGGTCGTGGTGATCCCGCTGATCTCGACGGCGATCGTCGGCTTCCTGATGTTCGTCGTGATCGGCAAGCCCATCGCCTCCGCCCAGAAGGGCATGACGGACTGGCTGAACGGCCTCACCGGCTCGAACGCGATCCTCCTGGGCGCCCTGCTCGGCCTGATGATGTGCTTCGACCTCGGCGGCCCCGTCAACAAGGTCGCCTACACCTTCGCCACCGCCGGCATCGCCGTCACCGACCCCGGCGACTCGGCGATGAAGGTCATGGCCGCCGTGATGGCCGCCGGCATGGTCCCGCCGCTGGCGATGGCCCTGGCGACGACCGTCCGCGGCAAGCTCTTCACCGAGACCGAGCGCGAGAACGGCAAGGCCGCCTGGGTCCTGGGCGCCTCCTTCATCTCCGAGGGCGCCATCCCGTTCGCCGCGGCCGACCCCCTGCGCGTCATCCCCGCGTCCATGGCGGGCGGCGCGGTCACCGGCGCCCTGTCGATGACCTTCGACGCCACCCTGCGCGCCCCGCACGGCGGCATCTTCGTCGTCCCCCTGATCGGCAACCCCTTCCTCTACCTGATCGCCCTCGCGGCCGGCGTCGGCGTCACCACCGCGCTCGTGATCCTCCTCAAGGGCCTGCGCAAGTCCT
This sequence comes from Streptomyces roseirectus, assembly GCF_014489635.1. Lineage (NCBI taxonomy): Bacteria > Bacillati > Actinomycetota > Actinomycetes > Kitasatosporales > Streptomycetaceae > Streptomyces > Streptomyces roseirectus. The sequence continues at coordinate 5,592,573 of NZ_CP060828.1, forward strand.
CCCCGGCCGGCGCGGTCCCCTCCGGGGCGGGGACGGCCGACCGGTCTGCCGAGGCCAAGCAGCCGGTGGCGGCGTAGGCGGTGGTATAGCGCCCTCCATCCCGGCGACCGGCCGTGGCCTCCTCGTGAGGGGGTCACGGCCGTCGTCGTCCCACACCCCTCACAGCCCTCCTCCGGCAGGCGCGCACCACCCTCGTACGCCCCTCGGACACCCCATGCGCCCTTCGCAACTCCCAAGCCCCATATGCGCATTTAATACCCCCCGCGAGCCCTGCCGGATTCTCCACGATCCGGCACAAAAGTAACGAACCGTGGTGTCTACTGGTTCCCATGCCCGCGCATCTCACCCTCCCTCAACTCGCCGCCCTCACCACCCTCACGCTCGGGGCCCTCACCTGGCTGACCACCGTGGCCCGCACCCTGCGCCGCCCCCGCCACCCCCGCGGCCCCACCCGGTACACCACCACCCCCCTCCGCCACCGCGCCGACGGCCTCCCCGCCCTCCCGCACCAACGCCGCACCGGCCCCGCCGCCGAAACCGTCCGCCTGACCCCCGCCGAGGAACACGCCTTCGCGACGCTGGTCCGGCAGTTGGCCGAGGAGCACTGAGGCGGACGGCGTGTCTTGAACCGTGCGGTTGAGGCCGATGTCGTGCACGTGAGGCCGACGCCGTGCGTTGTGAGGCCGACGGAGGATCACCTTGCCGGCCCGGCCGCTGGCCCGACGCCCCTCGCCGCGCCGCCCGCCTGGCGATCACGGACACACCCGCCAAACCCTCCGCGCCGCCCCCTCACCTCTCAACAAGCCGCCGCATCACGACAGTTGCGCGGCCCGCCGTTCCATCGCCGCCCGCGCCTCGTCCTCCGTCGCGTACACCTCGCACATGTGCCGCCCGTCCGGCGTCGCCGTGTGCTCCACCTCCCACAGGGACACCTCCTCCCCGTCGGCCAGCAGGAACGCGTGCTCGTAGAGCGCGTACCCGAGCTTCGCGCGCCCCGCGCGACAGGGCCGGCCGAAGGACTGGGTGATCTCGTACGCCGCCGCCGCGGCCACCAGCTCCGTCAACTCCCGCGCGGGCCGGTCCGTGTTCTCCGCCCGCCGCATCAACCGCCGTACGTGGTCCGCCGAATCACCCCGCACGTACATGTGCCGGGGCACCGGCATCGGCGCCAGCTGCACGTACGCCGGCAGTTCGAACTCCGGCGAGTCCGGCGGTAACGGCAGCCGGACGGTCGCCTCCCGCAGCTCCTCCGGATCCGCGTACACCTCGTGCTGCGGCTCACCGCTCGCCGTGACGTTGTGCACCAGCTCCCACAGCGTCAGCGCCTGGCCGTCCGCCAGCAGCCAGGTGTGCCGGTACGTCTCGCGGTGCAGACCCGCGCTGTGGTGCGCGGAGTGCAGCGAACTGTCGTGCGCCAGCGCGCCGTCGAGCCGCCTCAGCACCTCGTCGGCCAGCTCGAAGGAGTTCAGGGCCCGACCGAGGAGCCGCGCGAGGTGCTCCTCCGGAGACTCGGGCGACTCGGCTGGTTCGTACGCCGCCATCTCGTACGGAACGCTCAAGGTTTCTCCCGGCGTTGCTGCATGTCACCTTGTGGGTGCATACGGTAGCCCCTCGGCCCGACATCATGTCCCCGAACAGCGAAACGTATGCCTTCTAAAACGCACCCCCCACCCAGAAAGTTCCCCCACCCCAGACAAACCATCAAAACCCACAACTCCCCACCCCCACCCCACACAACACCCCCAACCTTCCCACCCCCGAACGCCCCCTCGCCCTCGCCAACCCACCCTCACCCGTACAACTCCCGATAAGACGGCCACACACCCCCGTCCCCCTCCACCGACTCCGCCGCCCGCACCGCCTTCACGATCGCCCGGGTCACCGCGTCCGCCCCCGCGACCAGCACCTCGTTCAACGCCAGCGGATCCTCCGAGGTCAACTCCCGCACTCCTGTGGCCAACGCGAACACCGTGTCCCCGTCGTGCATCAGATGCGCGGGCCGCACAGCGCGGGCGATCCCGTCATGAGAAACCCCGGCCAACTTCTGCGCCTGCGCCTTGGACAACCCGACGTCCGTCGCCACCACGGCCAGCGTCGTGTTGAGCGGCGGCGGCACGACCCCCTCCGCGCACTCCGCGAGCCGCCGCCGAGCGGCCTCGTGCACGGCACGCGGCGGACACTTCACCCGCCCCCGCGCCAACTCCCCGTACAACGCCCCCGTCTCCGGCTCCACCACGGACCCCACCGCGTTGACGACGACCAGCGCCCCCACGACACCCCCCGACCCCAGCCGCACACTGGCCGTCCCGACCCCACCCTTCATCGCCCCCGCGACCGCCCCCGCCCCGGCCCCCACGCACCCCTCGGCCACCGGCTCCCCGACCCCGCTCGCCGCGGCGGCCTCCACCGCGGCCCGCCCCATCACCGCATCGGGCCGCGCCCGGAAATCCCCGCCCCGCCCCAGGTCGAACACGCAGGCCGCCGGTACCACCGGCACGACATGCCCCGCCTCGGGCCCCACCCGCACGCCCCGCCCCCGCTCCTCCAGCCAGCCCATCACCCCGGACGCCGCGTCCAGCCCGTACGCGCTCCCCCCGGTGAGCACGACCGCCTCCACCCGCCGCACCACGTTCCGGGGATCCAGCGCGTCCGTCTCCTTCGTCCCCGGCCCACCTCCACGCACGTCGACGGCGCCCACCGCACCCCCTTCCGGCGCGAGCACGACGGTCGTCCCGGTCAGCCACCCACCCCCGACCCGCGTCGCATGCCCGACCCGCACCCCGGCGACATCCGTCAAAGCGTCAACTGTCATACCCCCAGTCTCCCTTCACGCCCCCGCCCTCACACGCACCCCCGCCCGCGCACTCAACGCTGTCCCCACCGCCACCGCGCACGCCCCCACCACCCCGGCCGCGAGCACCGCCCCGTGCCCGAGGAAGGTGCGGCGCAGCACCAGCACCGCCGTCCCCGGCAGCACCGCCTGCTGCCCGGACCCCACCTTGAAGTGCCGCGCGTGCAACGCCCGGACGGTCACCAGACACAGTGCCGCTGGCACGGTGACGACCGCCGTCGCCGAGACATGCGCCTTGCCGATCGCCTCCGCGGCCACCGGCACACTCAGCTCCCCGACCACCATCACCAGAAACACCCACACCCGCACCCGCACCCCCTCGGAAAACACCAGCAGCCCCAGCACCCACGCGACCGCTCCCGGCCTCCCCCACACCCCCGTACCCTGGAGGAATGAGCACCCCTCCCGCCGCCCCCCGCGACCCGAAGGCCGCCCTGGTCTTCGACGACCCCCTGGACCGGCAGTCCTCGGACGACACGGACCGCGGCTGGGGCGAGTCCGCCACGACCGGCGCCGACGCGGCGGCCGACCTGAAGCGCTTCCTCGACGAGAAGCCGCCCCACCACATCTGAAGCGCCCCGCACCACCGCCGAAGGCTTCCACGGAGCCGGCCCCGAAGCCCCCGGGACAGCAGAACGGCCCCACGGGCGAGGCCGGACGCCGCCCGCAGGGCCGAGGAGAACGCGGCTACCGCCCGTCGCCCTGCCCCGAACCGCGCTGCGCCACCAGAGCGTCGCGGATCTCCTTCAGGACCTCCAGCTCGGACACCTCGATGACCTCCTGCGTGCCCTCCTTCGCCTTCTGGCGCGCGGTCTGCCGTGCCAGGTACTTCGACATCGGCAGGACCATCAGGAAGTACACGACCGCGGCCGTGATCAGGAAGCTCAGCGTCGCCCCGAGCACCGAGCCCCACTGGATGAGGACGCCGCTCTCGACCGACCCGTCGGCCGCCAGCCTGCAGGGGTCCTTCAGGCACGTGCTGTAGCTGTCCAGGTTCTTCGTGCCGATCGCACCCACCAGCGGGTTGATGACGCCCTTCACCACCGAGTTGACGATGTTCGTGAAGGCGGCGCCGATGACCACCGCGACTGCCAGATCGACGACGTTGCCACGCGTCAGGAAGGCTTTGAAGCCGTCCCAGACGCCGGCCCCCTTCTTTTCGCTCACCTCGGTGACACTCCTCACATGTACAGGTTGTGGAACGAACAGCTCCGCAACCTACGCCAGAGCGAGGCGTACATGTCCAATTCGGTAGCTCGAACGAGGGACTTGACGACAGCGGACCGAACACAGAACGGAAGACGGAGGTCACCACAGGGTCACCGCCAGCCGTGCCGTGGCGCCCGCGCCGGCCAACTGCGCCGCCGCCTTGCGCGGCACCGCGAGGACGACCAGCGCGCCACTGTCCGGACTCTCGCCCAGCGGCTCCGGCACCTTCGACACCAGCGCCCCGCGTGCGACGACCCGCGCCTCGCCACCACCCGCCGCGGCCTGTTCGGCGGCGATCACGTCGACCCGGTCACCCGGCCGCAGCAACCGCACGGTCTCCGCGTCCGCGATCCGCACGGGCGCCGACACCGTCTCGACGGAGGCCCTCCGGCCGGGCGGGGCGGCGGCGAGCCCGGCGTCCTCGGGCCGGCCGCGCGCCGAGTCGGCGGCCTGCGCGGTGCTCTGCGCGCCGTCCTGCGGCCCCGCCGCCACGAGCGCGGCGGCGGTGACGGCGAGCCCCAGCGCCAGCGCCCTGCGCCGGTGCCGTACGAGCCGCTGCCACTGATACCGCGCGCCACGCACCCGCACGGGCGAGAAGTGCGGGACCTCGCACGTGACGGGAGTGTCCGAGCCCGGCGGGCAGACCTCGGACGACGGGGGAGGGGGCGGAACGGACATGGGATCACCACCTGCGACGAAGGGCCGGCCCGCTGCACACAGAGCACACGGCGTACAGAACGGACCGCACAGGCCGCGAGACCGGCCTGCGAGATCCACGATGAGCAATTCGGCAACGCCCCGCCGCGGCCTGTGGGTAACCCCGCACCTGTGGAAAACTCCGTCACCCGATCGGGAGCCAGGTACAGAGCCAGGTACCGCCGAACCGTTCCGCCACCCCCCCCGGAGGCAGCTCCGTCAGCCCCCTACGGCAGCGCGAACCCCGGCTCAAGCCCGCCCAACGCGTTCACGCAGAGACACGTCCGCCCGTCCACCGCCGGCAACTCCGCCACCACGTCGAACAACACGTCCCGCAACCGCCCCACGTTCGCCGAGAACACCTCGAGCACCTCCTCGTGGGACACCCCCTCACCGGTCTCCGCACCGGCGTCCAGGTCGGTCACGAGCGTCAACGACGTGTAGCAGAGCTCCAGTTCACGGGCGAGCGCGGCCTCGGGATGCCCGGTCATGCCGACCACCGACCAGCCCTGGGCCTGATGCCACAGGGACTCGGCGCGCGTCGAGAACCGCGGCCCCTCGATCACCACCAGCGTCCCGCCGTCCACCGCCTCCCAGTCCCGCCCGCGCGCCGCCTTCAGCGCGGCCGCCCGCCCGGCGGGGCAGTACGGGTCGGCGAGGGAGACGTGGACGACGTTGGGGACGGTCCCGTCGGGCAGGGGCAGTCCGTCGAAGTACGTGCCCGCCCGTGTCTTCGTGCGGTCCACCAGCTGGTCGGGCACCAGCAGCGTCCCGGGCCCGTACTCGGGGCGCAGCCCGCCCACCGCGCACGGCCCGAGCACCTGCCGCACCCCGACCGACCGCAGCGCCCACAGGTTCGCCCGGTAGTTGATCCGGTGGGGCGGCAGATGGTGCCCGCGCCCGTGCCGGGGAAGGAACGCGACCCGCCGTCCGGCGACCTCGCCGAGGAAGAGGGAGTCACTGGGAGTGCCGTAGGGCGTGTCGACCTGTATCTCGGTCACGTCGTCGAGAAACGAGTAGAACCCGGAGCCGCCGATCACGCCGATCTCTGCGTTCGTCATGCCCGGAACAGTAGCCGCAAACACCGAAGACCCCGCCGTCACCGGACGGCGGGGTGCGCGGAAGCGAGGTGTCTCAGGCGGCGGTCGACCCGGCGGACGGCTTCGAACCCGAGGCGGGCTTCGCGTCGGACGACGGCTTGGAGTCCGAGGACGACGAGGAGGACGCCGGCTTGGACGACGTCGAGGCGGGCGAGCTGCTCGACGACGAGCCGCGGCTGTCGTTGCGGTAGAAGCCGGAGCCCTTGAAGACGATGCCGACCGCGGAGAACACCTTCTTCAGGCGGCCACCGCAGCTGGGGCACTCGGTCAGGGCGTCGTCGGTGAACTTCTGCACCGCCTCAAGGCCCTCGCCGCACTCGGTGCACTGGTACTGGTAGGTCGGCACTGTCTTCCTCCTGGCACTCTCACTCGATGAGTGCTAACGAGGGTCCATAGTGACGTATTCCTGAGGATCAGTCCACTGCCACCGGCACGCGGTGACCGACGCCACGTGCCACCGTGCGCCCGCGCGTGGGCGACGCCAGCCGGGAACGCAGCGCCACCACGGTCGCCAGCGCCAGCACCGTGCCGCCCAGCGGGACGAGGAACCCGGAGCCGCCCCAGAAGCGGTCCTCCAGCTGCCCGGCGACCGTGACGGCCGCCGCCTGCCCCAGCGCGACCGCGCCGGTCATCCATGTGAACGCCTCCGTGCGCGCGCCCGCCGGGACCAGCTCCTCGACCAGGGTGTAGCCGGTGATCAGCGCGGGCGCGATGCACACACCGACCAGCAGTCCGAGCCCGGCGAGCAGCAGCACCGAGTGCGCCGCCCACAGCCCGGACGCGGCCAGCGCGAGCGCGCCGTACGCGACGAGCAGCCGGCGCCTCGGAGCGACCTTCCAGGCGATCGCGCCGCAGACGATCCCGGAGAGCATGTTGCCCGCCGCGAACGTGCCGTACAGGACGCCGTTCAGACCGGGCTCGCCGATCGACTCGGTGAACGCGGCCAGCGACACCTGCATACCGCCGAAGACGGACCCGATGCCGAGGAACGCGACGATCAGCACGCGCACCCCGGGGACGCGCAGGGCGGAGGCGTGCTCCACGCGCGCGTGCCCGTCCGCGGTGACCGGCGGCTGGGTGCGCTTCTGCGCGGCGAACAGCAGCCCGCCGACCAGCGTCAGGGCGGCCTCCGTGACGAGCCCGGCCGCCGGGTGGACGGCGGTGCACAGCGCGGTCGCCAGCAGTGGGCCGACGACGAACGTCAGCTCGTCGGTGACGGACTCGAAAGCCGCCGCCGTCGTCATCAGGGGCGAGTCCTTCAGCGTCACGCCCCACCGCGCGCGCACCATGGGCCCGACCTGCGGCACCGAGGCGCCCGTGGGGACGGCCGCCGCGAACAGCGCCCACAGAGGCGCGTCGGCGAGCGCGAGGGCGGTCAGCGTGAGGCCCGCCAGCGCGTGCACGACGACGCCGGGCAGCAGGACGGCCCGCTGCCCGTACCGGTCGGCGAGACGGCCGCTGAGGGGCGAGAACAGGGCCAGGGAGACGCCGGTGACGGCCGCCGCGGCGCCCGCCGCCCCGTAGGAGCCGGTGGTGTGCTGGACCAGCAGCACGATGGAAATGGTCAGCATCGCGAACGGCTGCCGTGCCGCGAAGCCCGGCAGCAGGAAGGTCCACGCGCCGCGCGTGCGCAGCAGTTGTCCGTATCCGGGACGGCCTTCGGCCGACGTCTTGGTGACCGTGGATGCCACGGCCCGTGCCTTTCTGCCGCCTGGTAGCGCGACCCCGGAGGGGGACGCCGAGAGCTGTCCTCTTGCGCGCTCTGCGGTAGATACCGTCGTCCCTGCCAGGAGGGTGTCTCGGCCGCCATACGGTCGCGCCAGCCCTGCTTCAGACAGAGTTGGTTCGATCAAGGTGCGCGTTCATCGTACAGCGGCGACGCCTCGCGCGGCCTGTGAAAGTGAGCACTGCGAAACCTGCCCTTAACGCGTGCGCCCGCGCTCAGCGCGTTCCGCCCGTCCCCAGCCACCCGGCGAGCTTGCCGCCGTGGCCGACCGCGCGCAGGCGCTTCTCCGCCGCGTCCCGCACGGGGTCGGTGGCGACGACCAGGAGCTCGTCGCCGTGCCGCAGGACGGTCGTCGGGGACGGCACGAAGGACGTGTCGTCCCGGACGACGAGCGTGACCGCCGCACCGGCCGGCAGCCGCAGTTCGCCGACCTCGACGCCGTGCATCCTCGACCCGTCGGGGATCGCGACGGACAGCAGGTGCCCGCGCAGCCGCTCCAGGGGCGCCGATTCGATGCCCAGGTCGGTCGCCTCGCTGCCGTCGCCCAGGCGCAGCTTGCGCGCGAGCCAGGGCAGCGTCGGCCCCTGCACGAGCGTGTAGACGACGACCAGGACGAAGACGATGTTGAAGATGCGCCGGTTGCCGTCGACGCCGTTCACCATGGGGATCGTCGCCAGGATGATCGGCACCGCGCCGCGCAGCCCCGCCCAGGACATCAGCGTCTGCTCCTGCCAGGGCACCCGGAACGGCAGCAGGCACAGCAGGACGCTCAGCGGGCGCGCGACCATCGTCAGGACCAGGCCGATGATCAGGGCGGGCAGGAAGTCGTCGCCCAGTTCGTGCGGGGTGACCAGCAGGCCGAGCAGGACGAACATGCCGATCTGGGCGATCCAGCCGAGCCCTTCGGCGAACCCGCGCGTGGCGGGCCAGTGCGGCAGCTTGGCGTTGCCCAGGACCATCGAGGCGAGGTAGACGCCCAGGAAGCCGCTGCCGTGCGCCATGGCGCCCGCCGCGTACGCGGTGACGGCGATGGCCATCACGGCGATCGGGTAGAGGCCGGAGGCGGGCAGCGCGACGTGCCTGAGGCCCCAGGCGCCCGCGAAACCGACCGCCAGGCCGATCGCGGCTCCGATGGCCAGCTCCAGGGCTATCTCGCCGAGCAGCACGTACCAGTGCTCGACCGGGCCCGCCGTGGAGAACGCGACGACCAGGATGACGACCGGGGCGTCGTTGAAGCCGGACTCGGCCTCCAGGGTGCCCGTCACGCGCGCGGGCAGCGGGATCCTGCGCAGGACGGAGAAGACGGCCGCCGCGTCCGTGGACGACACCACCGCGCCGATGATCAGCGCCTGCCGCCACTCCAGGCCCACCAGGTAGTGGGCGGCACTGGCGCTGACGCCGACGCTCACCGCGACCCCGCCCAGCGCCAGCACGGACGCCGCCGGCAGGGCCGGCCTGATCTCCTTCCACTTCGTGCCCAGACCGCCCTCGGCGAGGATCACGACCAGGGCCGCGTACCCGATGACCTGGGTCATCTCGGCGTTGCTGAAGTGGATGTCGCCGATGCCGTCCTGGCCCATGAGGACGCCGATGCCCAGGTACACGAGCAGGCTGGGAAGCCCGCTGCGCGAGGAGATCCGGACGGCTGCGACGGCGACGAGCAGGACGAGCGAGCAGACGAGCAGGAGCTGGTTGAGGTGGTGGACGGTCAGCGGCGGATTCCTTTCCTGGCGCGCGGGCGGGTGGGGGACCAGGTGCGTCGCGGAAGCCGACGCACGCATCCGCGCGCGGGGTGCACGAACACATCGGACATGAAGCATCGACGCCACACATCCAACTACTTCGTTACCTTACCTAACTCTTGACGATTTCTTGACGCTCGCCGAGGTGTGGATCGAACACTCCCGCGTCCGCGTTCCCGACTCCGAGTCAAGTGGCGCCTGAGCCTGCGCCTATGGTTGCTCCAGCGTTCATTCAAAGTCACAGCCCGACCTGCCGCTCGCGTTAGGACAGCAAGGACAGCGATGCCCCCGAATACCACCGCCACAACGGGTGACAACCCCGGCAAGTCCGGCAGGAAAAAGGGGCGCAAAGCCCGCCTGATCGTGATCATCCTGGTCCTAGCGGTGATCGGCGGCATCGCCTACGGCGGTTACTGGTCCGTCAGTACGGTCCGGGCCTCCTTCCCGCAGACCTCGGGGGAGACCGACCTCAAGGGCCTCTCCGGTCCCGTCGAGGTCAAACGCGACGGTTACGGCATCCCGCAGATCTACGCCTCCTCCGACGAGGACCTGTTCATGGCGCAGGGCTACGTCCAGGCGCAGGACCGGTTCTACGAGATGGACGTGCGCCGGCACATGACCTCCGGGCGCCTGTCGGAGATGTTCGGCAAGGGCCAGGTCGAGAACGACGAGTTCCTGCGCACCCTGGGCTGGGACCGCGTCGCCAAGGAGGAGTACGACAAGGTCCTGTCGGCCTCCACCAAGAAGTACCTCCAGGCGTACGCCAAGGGGGTCAACGCCTACCTCCGGGGCAGGTCCGCCGAGGACATCTCCCTGGAGTACGCGGCCCTGGGCTTCACCAACGACTACAAGCCCGCCGAGTGGACCCCCGTCGACTCGGTCTCCTGGCTCAAGGCGATGGCCTGGGACCTGCGCGGCAACATGAAGGACGAGATCGACCGCGCCCTCATGACCAGCCGCCTCGGCCCGCAGCAGATCGCCGACCTCTACCCCGCCTACCCGTACAGCCGCAACCAGGCCATCGTCCAGGACGGCCAGTACGACGAGCTGACCGGGGAGTTCGAGGCGAAGAACGGCTCCACCGGCTCCTCCGAAAGCTCCAGCGGCTCCTCCACGGGCTCGGGAACCGGCTCGGGCTCCGGAACCTCGACCCAGGGCTCCACGGCCCTCCAGAGCCAGCTGGCGGGCCTCAACGGCGTCCTCGACGACCTTCCCGAGGCCGTCGGCGTGAACGGCAACGGCATCGGCTCCAACTCCTGGGTCGTCTCCGGGAAGCACACCATCACCGGCAAGCCGCTCCTCGCCAACGACCCGCACCTCACCGCGTCCCTGCCGTCCGTCTGGTACCAGATGGGCCTGCACTGCCGCACCCTCTCGGCCACCTGCCAGTACGACGTCTCCGGCTACACCTTCGCGGGCATGCCGGGCGTCGTCATCGGCCACAACCAGAACATCGCCTGGGGCATGACCAACTCCGGCGTCGACGTCACCGACCTCTACCTGGAGAAGATCACCGGCGACGGCTACGAGTACGACGGCAGGGTCCGGCCGTTCGCCACGCGCACGGAGACCATCGACGTCGCCGGCGGCAGCTCCAAGAAGATCGTCGTCCGCCAGACCGAGGACGGCATGCCCTTGCTGTCCGACCGCAACGACGAACTCGTCGACGTCGGCAAGAAGGCCGGCGTCACCTCCGCCGCGCCCGACCGCGGCGACGGCTACGGCGTCGCCCTGAAGTGGACCGCCCTGCAGCCCGGCACCACCATGGACGCCGTCTTCGCCATGGACAAGGCGGCCGACTGGGAGGACTTCCGCGACGCCGCCGAGCTCTTCGACGTCCCCTCGCAGAACCTGATCTTCGCCGACACCAAGGACGACATCGGCTACCAGCTGCCCGGCAAGATCCCCACGCGCGGGAAGAACCACGACGGCTCCATCCCGGCGCCCGGCTGGGACTCCAAGTACGCGTGGACCGGCTACCTCAAGTTCGACCAGCTGCCCTACGAGTACAACCCGGACCGCGGCTACATCGTGACCGCGAACCAGGCCGTCGTCGACCCGGACGACTACCCGTACACGCTCACCACGGACTGGGGCTACGGCACCCGCAGCCAGCGCATCACCGACCTGATCAAGCAGAAGATCGAGGGCGGCGGCAAGATCTCCACCGACGACATGCGCCAGATGCAGCTCGACAGCAGCAGCGAGATCGCCAAGCTGCTCGTGCCGAGGCTGCTCAAGATCGACCTCGCCGACCCGGACGTCCGGGAGGCCCAGAAACTCCTCCAGGGCTGGGACTACACCCAGGACGCCGACTCCGCCGCGGCCGCCTACTTCAACGCCGTCTGGCGCAACATCCTCAAGCTCGCCTTCGGCAACAAGCTCCCCAAGGAGCTGCGCGTCGAAGGACAGTGCCTGTGGGTCGACCCGGTCAACTCCACCGGGCCCGTCGACGACACCCAGAAGGTCCGCGAGTGCGGCATGCGCGACGCCGACCAGGCGCAGCCCGACGGCGGCGACCGCTGGTTCGAGGTGGTCCGCAACCTCCTGGACAAGCCCAAGAGCGAGTGGTGGACGACCCCCCGCGCGGGCACGCGCCCCGGCGCCACCGACCGTGACGGCCTCTTCAGGCGCGCGCTGATCGACGCCCGCTGGGAGCTGACCGCCAAGCTCGGCAAGGACATCGACACCTGGAGCTGGGGCCGCCTGCACCGGCTGTTCCTGAAGAACCAGACCCTCGGCACCGAGGGCCCCGAGTTCCTGCGCTACATCCTCAACCGCGGCCCCTGGAAGCTCAGCGGCGGCGAGGCGTCCGTCAACGCGACCGGCTGGAACGCGGCCGGCGGCTACGGCGTCGTCTGGGTGCCGTCGATGCGGATGGTCGTCAACCTCGACGACTTCGACAAGTCCAAGTGGATCAACCTGTCGGGCGCCTCCGGGCACGCCTTCAGCGCCCACTACACCGACCAGACCGGCAAGTGGGCCAACGGCGAACTCCTTGACTGGTCCTTCTCCTCGAAGGCCGTCGACGGCAGCACGAGCGACACCCTCACCCTGAAGCCCTGACCGGCACAGCGGACTGAGAAAGGGGCCCCCGCGCGGGGGCCCCTTTCTTTTTCTTTTTGTCTCGTGCTCCCTATGCCCTGCCCTGTACGCCGATGCGCCAGCGTTACGACGATACGGAACCGTACCGACGAATCCCGGACGGTGTCACCACCGCGTGCACCGCACGGTCGTGCTCCTCCGAAGGCACCCGCGCGACGACCTCGCCGTCGTACAGGAGCACCACCAGGGCCGCCCCGGCGCCCGCCCGTTCCAGCCGGGCCAGCACCCGGTCGTACGACCCCCCGCCGCGCCCCATCCGCACCCCGCGCCCGTCGACCGCGAGACCGGGCAGCAGGACCACGTCGGCGCCCGTCACGGCGTCCGGGCCGAGCCGGTCGCCGACAGGCTCCAGGAGGGCCATCCGGCCCCCGTGCCGGACGCTCGCGAGAGAGCCCTCGCCGTCGTAGACACCCCAGTCCAGGTCGTTGTCCGGCAGCAGCGCGGGCAGCAGGACGCGCACGCCCCGCGCGCGGAGCGCGTCCAGGAGCGCGAGCGTGCCCGGTTCGCTCCCCACGGACACGTACGCGGCCACCACGCGCGCCTGCGCCAGCTCGGGCAGCTCCAGCGCGCGCCGGGCGAGCGCGGCAGCCGATTCCCGCAGGTCGTCGGGGGTCAACCCGGCCCGTGCGGCGAGGAGTTCCCGCCGTAGCTCCCGCTTGTCCGACGCGGCCGGGCCGCCGGAAACGCTCATGCACCACTCCGCACTGTCTCGAATGCGCTCATATGAGCATCCATGATCCGGTGTCACGGATTCCGCTCAAGAGCACCGGATAGGGTGACCGCCATGACTCACCCCAGGATCAGCAAGGCTGTCATCCCCGCGGCCGGCCTCGGAACCCGGTTCCTGCCGGCGACCAAGGCGACTCCCAAGGAGATGCTGCCGGTCGTGGACAAGCCCGCGATCCAGTACGTGGTCGAGGAGGCCGTCTCCGCCGGCCTCGACGACGTCCTCATGGTCACCGGCCGCAACAAGCGGCCCCTTGAGGACCACTTCGACCGCAACTACGAGCTCGAGTCGGCCCTCCAGAAGAAGGGCGACGCCGCCCGGCTCGCCAAGGTCCAGGAGTCCAGCGACCTCGCGACCATGCACTACGTGCGCCAGGGCGACCCCAAGGGGCTCGGCCACGCGGTGCTGTGCGCGGCCCCGCACGTCGGCCAGGAGCCCTTCGCGGTCCTCCTGGGCGACGACCTGATCGACCCGCGCGACCCGCTGCTCCAGCGGATGATCGAGGTCCAGGAGCGCCACGGCGGCAGCGTCGTCGCCCTCATGGAGGTCGCGCCCGAACAGATCCACCTCTACGGGTGCGCGGCCGTGCGCTCCACCGCCGACGCCGACGTCGTCGAGGTGACCGGCCTGGTCGAGAAGCCGGAACCCGCGGACGCCCCGTCCAACTACGCGATCATCGGCCGCTACGTCCTCGACCCGGCCGTCTTCGACATCCTGCGGACCACCGAGCCCGGCCGCGGCGGCGAGATCCAGCTCACCGACGCCCTCCAGCAGCTCGCCCAGGACAAGACCGCCGGCGGCCCCGTCCACGGCGTCGTCTTCAAGGGCCGCCGCTATGACACCGGCGACCGCGGCGACTACCTGCGTGCCATTGTCAGACTCGCGTGCGAACGTGAAGACCTGGGACCGGACTTCCGGACCTGGCTCCACCGTTACGTCACCGAGGAGTTGCAGCCGAGTTGAGCACCCCCCGCCCCGCCCCGCAGGGCCGCACCTGGTCCGTGGACGAGCACGTGCAGGACGTCCTGGCCACCGTCCGCGCCCTCGAACCCATCGAGCTGCAACTCCTCGACGCCCAGGGCTGCGTCCTCGTCGAGGACGTCACGGTCGCGGTCTCCCTGCCGCCGTTCGACAACAGCTCCATGGACGGGTACGCGGTGCGGGTCGCGGACATCGCGGGCGCGAGCGAGGAGTTCCCGGCCGCCCTGGAGGTCGTCGGGGACGTCGCGGCAGGCGGACCGGCGGGCCTGCTGCACGTCGGCCCGGGACAGGCCGCCCGCATCATGACCGGCGCCCCCCTGCCGCCCGGCGCCGAGACCGTCGTCCCCGTCGAATGGACCGACGGCGGGCTCGGCGCGGGCCCGGTCGGCTCCATGCGCGCGCACAGCCTCGCCCCCGAGGGCGCCTTCGGGCACGTACGCGTGTACCGGCCCGCCGAAGCACGCGCGCACGTACGCGCGCAGGGCAGCGACGTCCGCGCGGGCGACCGCGCTCTGAGCGCCGGCACGGTCCTCGGGCCGCCGCAGATCGCCCTGCTCGCCGCGATCGGCCGGGGCACCGTCCGCGTACGCCCGCGCCCGCGCGTGGTCGTCCTGTCCACCGGCAGCGAACTCGTCCAGCCCGGCGAGGAGTTGGCCGACGGTCAGATCTACGACTCCAACAGCTTCGCCCTCACCGCCGCCGCCCGCGACGCCGGAGCGATCGCCTACCGGGTCGGCGCGATCGCCGACGACCCCGAGACGCTGCGCTCCGCCATCGAGGACCAACTGGTCCGCGCCGACCTGCTGGTGACCACCGGCGGCGTCAGCGTCGGCGCGTACGACGTCGTCAAGGAGGCCCTGTCGTCCGTCGGCGACGAGGACGAGGCGGGCGGCGGCGTCGACTTCCGCACGCTCGCCATGCAGCCCGGCAAACCCCAGGGCTTCGGCACCGTCGGTCCCGACCACACCCCGCTGCTGGCCCTCCCGGGCAACCCGGTCTCCTCCTACGTCTCCTTCGAACTGTTCGTGCGGCCCGCGATCCGCGCCCTGATGGGCCTCACGGACCTCCACCGGCCCACCACGCGCGCGAAGCTCACCGCCGACAAGCCCCTGACGTCCCCCAGGGGCCGCCGCCAGTTCCTGCGCGCCACCTGCGCCGACGGCGCCGTCACCCCCGTCGGCGGGGCGGGCTCCCACCTGGTCGCCGCACTCGCGCACGCGGACGCGCTGATCGTCGTCCCGGAGGACACCGAACGCGTCGAACCGGGCGCCGAGGTCGAGGTCGTCCTGCTCGGCTGAGGCACACGCGCGTGTCCGGCGGTTCGCGGGACGGTCCCGTTCCGTCGTCCCGCCGGTCGGGGAGTACCGTGTCGCGGACAACAGGCCCGACCGGGAGCGCCACACAGCATGAGCACGCAGGACCGACTGACGCACATCGACGAGGCGGGCGCCGCCCGGATGGTCGACGTGACCGGCAAGGACGTGACGGCCCGCACCGCGCGCGCCTCCGGACGCGTCCTCGTCTCCCCGCGCGTGGTCGAGCTGCTGCGCGGCGAAGGCGTCCCCAAGGGCGACGCGCTGGCCGTCGCGCGCATCGCCGGGATCATGGGCGCCAAACGCACACCGGACCTGATCCCGCTGTGCCACCCGCTGTCGCTGTCCGGTGTGACACTGGACCTGTCGGTCGCGGACGACGCCGTCGAGATCCTCGCCACGGTCCGCACGGCGGACCGCACGGGCGTCGAGATGGAAGCCCTCACCGCGGTCTCGGTCGCCGCGCTCACCGTGATCGACATGGTCAAGGCGGTCGACAAGGGAGCGGTCATCACGGACGTGCGCGTGGAGGAGAAGACGGGCGGCAAGTCGGGCGACTGGAGCAGGGCATGACCCCCGGCACGCCCGCCGGCGGCGCGCTGTCCGCGCCGTACTCCGCGCTGGTCGTGACCGCCTCCAACCGGGCCTCCGCGGGCGTCTACGAGGACAGGGGCGGCCCGCTGGTCGCCGAGGGCCTGCGCGGCCTCGGATTCGCCGTGGACGGCCCGCAGATCGTCCCCGACGGTGACCCGGTGGAAGCGGCCCTGCGCGCGGGTGTGGAGGCCGGGTACGACGTGATCGTGACGACCGGCGGCACCGGCGTCTCGCCCACCGACCGCACCCCCGAGGCGACCCGCGCGGTCCTCGACCGCGAGGTCCCCGGCATCGCCGAGGCCATCCGCGCGTACGGGCGCGACAAGGTCCCCACGGCCGCGCTGTCCCGGGGACTCGCCGGCCTCGCGCGCGGGACGCTCATCGTCAACCTCCCGGGCTCCACCGGCGGGGTGAAGGACGGACTGGCCGTCCTGGAGCCCCTGCTGGTCCACGCCGTCGACCAGATGCGCGGCGGCGACCACCCCAGACCCGGGGGTGCGAGCTGAACAGCCCCTCCTGGCCCGCCCGGCTGGTGGACGGCGACATCGTCCTGCGGCCCATAAAGGTGCGCGACCAGAACGCCTGGCGCGAGGTCAACCGGCGCAACCGGGACTGGCTGCGCCCCTGGGAGGCGACGATCCCGCCGCCCGCCCCGAACGGGCCCCTCGCGCACCGGCCGACCTACCGCCAGATGGTCCGCCACCTGCGCTCCGAGGCGAACTCCGGCCGCATGCTGCCCTTCGTCATCGAGTACCAGGGGCGCCTCGTCGGCCAGTTGACGGTCGCCGGCATCACCTGGGGCTCCATGTGCTCCGGGCACATCGGCTACTGGGTGGACCAGGACGTGGCCGGGCGGGGCGTCATGCCGACGTCCGTCGCGCTCGTCGTCGACCACTGTTTCCGCACCGTGGGACTGCACCGCATCGAGGTCTGCATTCGCCCCGAGAACGGCCCGAGCCGCCGGGTGGTGGAAAAACTCGGATTCCGCGAGGAGGGGCTGCGGCCGCGTTATCTGCACATCGACGGCGCCTGGCGTGACCACCTCGTGTTCGCACTCACCTCCGAAGAGGTACCCGAAGGGCTGCTGAACCGCTGGCGCCGTTCGTACGACCGGCACCGCGCGCCGGGTAATCCCACCGGACCAGGAAATTGAATAAATGTTCGATATTGATCGAGCGGTGACCGACTCGAAACGCTGAAGTTCCCACTCCTGGCGGTCCGCTGATCGCATCGGTCACAAAAAAAGCTCGAAATATCAGCCAGATCGTGCGACACACCGGCCCAATTGGCGGATGGCCTCAACCAAATCCCTCTACGGTGTGAGGCGTGAGCAGCAGCGGCCTCATCTACGCAGTCATTGTCGGGGCCTGGGCCGCCTACTTGGTGCCGATGTGGCTCCGTAGGCAGGACGAGCTGAACGAGGCCCGTCCGACGGAACGCTTCAGCACAGCCATCCGGTTGCTGTCCGGCCGGGCAGGGATGGAGCGCCGGTACGCCCGGGACCTGAGGGCCCGCTCCGCCGAGGCGGGGGAGCCCGACGACGCCTTGGACGTCGACACCGAACCGGTGGACGTCCGGGCCTTCGCCATGCCTCCGGCGCGCCCGCAGGCGCACGCGGTGGCCCCGGAACGAGAACCGGGCCGGCCGGCTCCCCAGGGGCGCGAGGCCAAGCAGACGCCCGCATCGGACCCCGCGCACCCCGCGCACGCGCGCGAGGCGCACGCCGGGCGGGAGGCGGGCCCCGGACGCGAGACGGGCGCCCCCCGCGAGGCAGCCGCCCCCGCGCGCGAGGCGAGTGCCGCACCCGCGCGTGAGGCGGGCGCCGCACCCGCGCAGCAGCGCGTACCCGCCGCCCGGCGCACGGCCCCGGAACGTCCCGCCACCGCGCGGGCGACCGAGCGCGCCCAGCGCTCCAAGGCCCTCGCGCGCCGGCGCCGCACCACGGTCCTCCTCTTCCTCGCCTTCACCCTGGGCGCGGTCGTCGCCGCCGTGGGGGGCCTCGCGTTCCTCTGGGCGCCCGGTGTGCCCGCCGTCCTGCTCAGCGCCTACATCGCCTACCTGCGCTCCCAGGAGCGCCGCCGCTTCGCCGTCCAGATGGACCGCCGGCGCGCGGAGGTCGCCGCGCAGCACCTCAAGGAACGTGTCCGCCAGCCGCACCGCCGCGCGTCCGCCGCCGTGCCCACGGAGGCGTTCGACGTCCCCGCAGAGGAGCCCGAAGCAGCCCCTGAACCCGAGGACCCGGGGCTGCTCGCCCTCGCCGCCGACCGCCGGGCGCTCGTCGAGCAGACCGACCACGCCGAGTGGGTCGACCAGCAGCGCGAGCGGCAGCGCCGTCCGGACCACGGCGACAGCTGGGACCCCGTCCCGGTGCCCCTCCCGACGTACGTCACCGCCCCGGTCGCCCCGCGCGCCACCTCCGACGTCGACCTCGGCGCCCCCGACACCTGGAGCTCCGCCCGCTCCAGCGCGGTCGCCCCGGATCACGAGGCGGAGCCCGAGACGGCCGCCTCGGAGCCCGCCCCCGGGGACGACGACGCCGCGCGCGCGGACGGCGGCGAACGCTCCGACGCCCGCCGCGCCGCCTCGGCCCGCCGCTCCCGCGAACGCGGCCGCACCCCCCTGTTCGACCAGTACGAGGACGGCGACCGCCCGCGCGCGGCCAACGAGTGACCGTCCGCCCCGTGACCTGCGAGCGGGCCTCCGGACCCCCGAGGGGGACGGATTTCCGAGCAGGGCGATGAGGGTGCTAGAGTTTCACTCGTTGCAAGGGCCTGTGGCGCAGTCCGGTAGCGCACCTCGTTCGCATCGAGGGGGCCAGGGGTTCAAATCCCCTCAGGTCCACCCGCAACAACTGCTCGCAATGCGAGAGCGGTTGAGAAGACCCCATCCAGTCGGATGGGGTCTTCTGTTTTAGCCAGGGCCTTCCGGCTGACGGGGTGTCCGGAGCAGGGCGCCCGAGACCGGAGTGGTTCCCGGGGTGTCGCCGTCGGTGTGGCGCAGGACCCAGTCGTCGAGGTCGAGAGCGGCTTCCAGGGGCTCTTGGAGGACGTAGGGCGGGAGTTGGGCCGTCCTGGCTGTGTCGAGGGCCCCCAGGGGCCGCAGTTGCTCGTGGAAGGCAGCCTCGGCGAGGGCGAAGCGGACGCGGGCGGCGCGGGGTGAGATGCCCAGGACGGCGCCGACGAGATCCCAGCCGGCGCCCGCGAGGCGTTCGTGGACGACGGCGGCGTCCAGGAGCCGGTGCGCGGCGGCCAGGACGCCGGCGGCCTCGGTCAGGAGGGCGCCCGGGGTGCCGGCGGCCACGGGGATCGGGACGGCCGCGCGCGCGAGGTCGGACAGGACGTACGCCTCGTACGAGGCGGCCAGTCGCGCACGGAGCGCCGGAGTCGGGGTGTCCTCGGACATGGGGATCCTCTTCAGCCACGTAGGAAGTACAGGACCGTCATCGCGGTCGCCGTCGTCAGGACGACGCCCTGGAGCAGTCGCGCGGGCATACGGCGGCCCAGATGGGCACCGGCGAAGCCGCCGGCGACCGCGCCGGTCAGGAGGGCCGTCAGGTGGCCCGGGACGCTCAGGGCGTTTGAGGCGGTCAGGAACAGGACGGTCGCACTCAGGTAGACCGCCGTGACCTGCGCCGTGCGCATCGGATTGCCGGTAGCCGCGTCCAGGCCCGTACCGACGCTCCACAGGGCCATCATCAGGATGCCTACGGCACCGCCGAAGTATCCGCCGTACACACCGAGCAGGAACTGACCCGCCAGGAGCACGCGCGGTGACAGGACCGCTGCGCGCCCGCGTGAGGAGGCGAGCGTCCGGGACAGGCGGGGACCGCAGGCCAGGGCGACCGTCGCGAAGGCGATCAGCCAGGGCACCGCCGCGTCGAACGACGAGGCCGGGAGCGCCAGCAGAAGACCCGCGCCCACCGAACCGCCCAGGACGCCGACGACCGTCAGATCCCTCGTTGCGACCCCTTCGACCTGCTTGATCTCCCGCCGGTACACCCACGCGCTCGCCACCGAACCGGGGACGAGCGCGACCCTGGACACCGCGTTCGCGGTGACCGGCGGCACGCCGAGGGCGACGAGGGCGGGCAGCGCGACGAACGTGCCGCCACCGCCTATGGCGTTGAGGGCACCGGACGCGACGCCGGCCAGGAGGACGATCAGGAACTCGGACACACGCCGAGCATCGCGGCACCACCGGCACGCCCACAATGCGCGATCGGCGCAGTCTGCCTATGGCCCGGACATAGGCTCGCAACCGTGCGCTACGACCTGGACGACCTGAGGCTCTTCCTGCACGTCGTGACCGAGGGGTCCATCACGGCCGGTGCCCGCCGCATGCACCTGAGCCTCCCGTCGGCCAGCGCACGCGTACGCGCGCTGGAACGCCAGGCCGGAGTGGAACTGCTCGTCCGCGAACGGCGCGGCGTACGGCCCACCCCGGCGGGGACGACGCTCGCCCGGCACGCGCGCGATGTGCTCGACCGGACCGCGCGCCTGGAGAGCGCCGTGGCCAGCTACAGCCGCTCGCCGGCGGCCCCTCTGGTCCTGCTGGGCGGCGGCTCCGCGATGCACCGGCTCGTGCCGCACGCCCTGGTGACGTTCCTGCGCGCGCACCCGGACGTCGACGTCACGGTCTGCGAGAGCCCCACCCCGAGAACCGTGCGCAGGCTCGCCGACGGGCAGGCAGACCTGGGCGTCGTCCTGGACGCCGAGGCCCATGACTGCGGGCTGCGGACGGAACCCCTGGGCGACGACTCCCTCGTGGTGATCGGCCAGGCCGGAGGGATCCTCGCCGGGCGGACGGCCCTGTCGTACGGCGAGGTCGCGGAGCACCCGCTCGTCGGGCTCGACGAGAACTCGTCGCTGCGCCGCTGGATCGAGCGCCGCCTCGGCGAGCACGCGCCGGCGGTGCGGTACCGGACGACCGTCGCGAGCCTGAACGTGCTGGTCGCCCTCGCGGCCGGCGGAGTCGGCCTCGCGGTCGTCCCGCGCCGGGCCCTCGACCCGGGGCGACCGCTCGACGTGTGCGAACTCCAGGACCCCTGGGCCCGCCGCCGGCACCTGCTGGCCTGGGGCGTCAAGGACAGCCCGAGGACGGCCGTCACAGCCCTCGCCGACCACCTGAGGCGCGCGGCCCTGGCCGAGCCGCCCTCCGGCGCCCTGACGGCCACGGAGAGCGACTGAGGGTCCTCTCGCGCCCGGCCGGCCCGTCACGCCTTCCGGCCCGCCCGTGCCGCGAGCGCCGCGGCCGACGCGAGGACCGCGAGCAGCGCGCAGACGGCCGTGACCGCGCCCAGGGCCGCCCAGGGCGGCGACAGGACCGGCGGCGCCGACAGCAGGCGCAGGGCCGCGCTCATGCCGGACAGGTCGACGAGCGTCACCAGGAGCCCCAGGACCGCCCCCGCGATGACGACGACCAGGGCCTCCAAGGCGGTCAGGCGCAGGAGTTGCGCGCGCGTCGCGCCGGTCAGCCGCAGCGAGGCCAGTTCGCGCCCCCGGTCGGACGCGGCCATCAGCAACGTGTTGACCAGCGCGATCGTCGTGTAGAGCACGGCGATGCCCAGGACCAGGAAGACACCCACGCGCGCGGCCCGGTTCGCGGCCGGACGTGCGGCCCGCACCCACTGCTCCCCCGTGAACGTCCGCGCACCGTCCACCGCGCGCAGCGCCGACTCCACCGCCGCCCGGTCGGCCCCCGCGCGCACGCGTACGTCGACACGGTCGACCACCGCCCCGGGCGCGTTCGCCGGGGTGACGTACGCGCCGTTCGCGCCCGTGCCGACGGCCAGGACAGCGGCGATCCGCAAGGTCCGGGGCGTGCCGTCCGCGAGCCACACGCGGACCTTCTCGCCGGCCCTGTGACGGGCCCACTCCTCCGTGACGACGATCGAGCCGTCGTCGAGGTCGGCGAGCCTTCCGGACACCACCGGCAGCCGCGCGGTGGCGGACAGCAGTGTTGGATCGACCGCTCGGGCCTCGGACTTCACCAGAGCGACACCGTCCTCCAGCGTGTGCAGGACCGTCGGAGCGGAGGCGGACACGTCGGCCCCGGGCACGTCCTTCAGGCGCGCGGCCGAGGCCGGATCCGACGGCCGGACGACGAAGTCGGCGGTCGTCTGCTGGCGTGCCTCACGCGCGCGTGCCTCCGCGAGCGTCGCGGGCGCGCCCAGCAGGGAGCCCGACAGGGCGACGGTCACCAGGACCGGGGCCGCCAGGGAGGCGGTGCGGCGCAGCGAGGCGGAGGCGTTCTCGCGCGCGAGGAGCCCCACGGCGCCCCTGAGACGGGTCGCGGGCCAGGAGACCAGCCGCACCAGCGGGCGGATCAGCGCGGGGGACAGCAGCGCCACCGCCGTGATCAGCAGCATGGGGCGGCTGACGTACGTCTTGCGGTGCAGCAGGTCACCCGGATCGGCCAGCAGGCTGTACGCCAGGGTCGCGACCGCCGTCAGCAGGAGGGCCGCGCCGCAGACCCGGCGCCCCAGGGGCAGTGTGCCCGCGTCCACGGAAGCCTCGCGCAGGGCCTGCGACGGGGCCGTGCGGCCCGCGCGCCAGGACGCGGCCACGGCACCGCCCACCGCGACTGTGACGCCCGTCCAGAAAGCCGCGTGGTACGGCCACGCGCGCCCTCCCACGGTGAACCAGGCGGGGGCGAGACCGGCGTCCACCACCAGGTCCGCCGCGTACGGGGCCGCGTACGCGCCGAGCGCGCACCCCGCGGCCGACGCGAGCACACCGATCAGCAGGGCCTCCGTGAGGACCGTCCGGCGGACCTGGCCCGCGGTCGCGCCCGCCATGCGCAGCAGGCCGAACTCCCGGCGCCGGCCGGCGACCGTGAAGGCGAAGGTGGAGGCCACGACGAACACCGACACGAAGGCCGTCACCCCGCCCGCCGTGCCGAACAGGGCGTTCAGCGCGGTCAGTTCCTCCGCCTGGCGGTCGGGGACGGCGTCGGCGTCGGCACGGTCGGCGCCGGTCAGGATCCGCACGTCCGTGCGCGCGAGGGCGTCGCGTACGGCCGACGGGTCGGCCTCGACCACCGCCTGCACGGTCCGCGGGGCGAGGGCGGCGGCCTGGGCGGCCGTGAAGAACACCGCCCGCTCGAAACCGAGGTCGCCTGCGAGTCCTACGACCTCGAACGTGCCTTGCAAGGTGCGGAGTTGAGCGCCCGGTGAACTCCAGTTCCCGGTCACCACGACCTCGTGGGAACTCTGCGGCGGACGTCCCTCGTTGAGGCGGTACGGGGCGAAACGCGCCGTCGGCCAGGGGTGGCCGACGAGGTCGCCGGGGCCGCCGTCGACGCGGACCGGGAAGGCGCGGTCCTCGGTGACGCGACCCGAGGCGCGCAGGGCGGTGAGGGTTTCGGCGGACAGGGGGCGCGGGGTGGCGAGTCCGGAGGTGCGGACACCGGTCGGGGTGGGCACACGCAGGGTGTCCTGGGCGCGGACGACCACGGGCGCCGCCGCGAAGCGCTCGGGGACGCGTTCGGGCGCCTGGAGCGAGGCGGCCACCGCCTGCCCCATGACGACGAGGAGGGCCACGGCCGGGACGAGGGCGACGAACGCGCCCAGGAACGTCACCCAGCGGGCGCGCAGACCGGCCAGGGTGACGCTCAGCACGGCAGCGCCTCCCGCCGCGCGTCGAGACCGCCGCGAGAGTCCTTCGCGTCCGGGCGCGCCCCTGCCGTCAGCCCCGCCATGTGCGCCGCGATCCGCTCCGCTCCCGCGCCCGCCAGCTCGCCGTGCACCCGCCCGTCGACCAGGAACAGCACCCGGTCCGCGTACGACGCGGCCAGCGGATCGTGGGTCACCATGACGACCGTCCGGCCGTCGGTGTCGACCGCCTCGCGCAGCAGCCGCAGTACCTCGCGGCCGGCCGTCGAGTCCAGGGCGCCGGTCGGTTCGTCGCCGAACAGGACGCGCGGACGGGTGATCAACGCGCGGGCGACCGCGACGCGTTGCTGCTGGCCGCCCGACAACTCGCCGGGGCGGTGCTCGGCCCGGTCGGCGAGCCCCACGCGCGCAAGCGCCTCCCGCACCCGCGCCGACGACGGACGTCGGCCGGACAGCCGCAGCGGAAGGGCCACGTTCTGCGCGGCCGTCAGGGACGGCAGCAGGTTGAACGACTGGAACACGAAGCCGATGTGTGCGCGCCGCAGCAGCGTCAGCCGGCGCTCGCTCAGCCCGGTCAGTTCGGTGCCGTCGATCCGCACCGAGCCGGACGTCGGCCGGTCCAGCCCCGCCGCGCACTGGAGCAGCGTCGACTTGCCCGAGCCGGACGGCCCCATGACGGCGGTGAAGGACCCGGCGGGCAGCGCGAGGGAAACGGCGTCCAGGGCCGTCACACCGGCGCCGTACCGCCTGGTCACAGAGGTCAGTTGAACGGCGGGGCGGGCCGTGGCACCGTCCGGCGCGGAAGCTGTCGAGGTCATGCCCCAACGAAACCGCCGCGACCCCCGCGCGGTCGTTGGGGCAGGGGCGAGACCTGGGGTAGGGCCAGGCATACCCCCGAGGCTCGGTCCCGCCGTATGGCCCGGCCGGGGCGGCGCTTCTACGGTGATCCGCATGGGGCGGGACGCGAGCGTGCGCGATGTGTGGGAGAGCCTGGCCGGGCGGGGGTACCTGCTGTCCCCGTGGCCGTGGCGGGCGGTGCTGTACCTGCTGACGGGCGCGCTGACCGGGGCGGCCGTCCTGGTGGGGCTGGTCCTGCTGGCGGTGGCGGGGAGCGTGCTCGCCGTCGTCCTCGTCGGGCTGCCGCTGCTCGGCTGTCTCGCCCTCGCCGGGCTGCCCGTCGCCGCGCTGGAACGGCGTCGGCTGCGGCTCGTCGACCGGGACGAGGCGCGCGGGGCGCACGCCGAGCCTGTGGAGCCGGGGCTGCGGGGCTGGCTCGCCGTACGCGTGCGCGAGCGCGCCACCTGGCGGGAACTGGGGCACGCACTGCTGACGGCCTGCCTCTGGTGGCCCGCCGAGGCGGTGCTGCTGGCCCTCGCGCTGGGCGGACCGGTGACGATGATCGCGGCGCCGGTGCTGTTCGGCACGGTCGGCGGCGGGCGCGAGACCAAGGTGCTCAAGGTGTGGACGGTCACCGGGTGGCCCACCGCCTTCGTGGCAGCCCTCGGCGGTGTGGTCCTGCTGGCCGCCGGGCTGTACGTCCTCGGCGTCGCCGCCGGGGCGCGCGGCGCGCTGACCCGGCTGCTCGTCGCCCCGCGCGCGGGCGACCTCGGCGAACGGGTCGTCGAACTGACCCGCTCGCGCGCGCGGCTGGTGGACGCCTTCGAGGCCGAGCGGCGGCGTATTGAACGCGACCTCCACGACGGGGCTCAGCAACGGCTCGTCGCCCTCTCCATGGCCCTCGGGCTCGCACGCCTCGACGCACCGCCCGACAGCGCGCTCGCCGCGCAGCTCGCGCGGGCGCACGAGGAGGCGGGCGCGGCACTGGCCGAGCTGCGGGAGCTGATCCAGGGCATCCATCCCCGGGTCCTCGTCGACCACGGTCTGCCCGCCGCCGTCGCCGATGCCGCCGACCGGTCACCCGTCCCCGTCGACACGGAGTGCGCGCTGCGCGGGCGCCTCCCGGAAGCCGTCGAGGCCACCGCCTACTTCGTCGTCCGGGAAGCGCTCGCCAACGTGGCCAAGCACAGTGGTGCCGAACGGGCCTGGGTGCGGGTCGGGACGCGGGGCGGAGCGCTGGTGGTGGAGGTGGGCGACGACGGGCGCGGTGGGGCGGACCGGGCCGCCGGGACCGGGATCACCGGACTCGCCGACCGGGTGTCGGTGGTGGGTGGAAGACTGGCGCTGAGCAGTCCGGCGGGCGGGCCGACCGTGCTGCGGGCGGAGATGCCCTGCGCCGCCGGGCGTTGACGGGGGAGGGAGCCGCCGTGGGGCTGAGGGTCGTCCTGGCCGAGGACAGTGTGCTGCTGCGCGACGGGCTGAGCGCGCTGCTCGCCCGGTTCGGACACGAGGTCGTCGCGGCCGTCGGGGACGCGGACGCGCTGCTCGCCGCGGTGCGCGAGGAAGCCCCCGACGTCGTCGTCACCGACGTACGGATGCCGCCCGGGTTCCAGGACGAGGGGCTGCGCGCGGCCGTCCGGCTGCGCGAGGAGCGGCCCGGTCTGCCGGTGCTGGTGCTCAGCCAGTACGTGCAGCGCGCCTACGCCGGTGACCTGCTCGACTCGGGGGACGGCGCCGGCGTCGGCTACCTCCTCAAGGACCGGGTCGGACAGGTCGAGGAGTTCGTCGCCGCGCTGACCGAGGTGGCGGGCGGCGGGACGGTCGTCGACCCCGAGGTCGTCCGGCAGTTGCTGCGCCGGCGGCGGGATCCGCTGGCTCGTCTCACCTCGCGGGAGAGGGAGGTGCTGGCGCTGATCGCCGAGGGGCGGTCCAACGCGGCGATCGCCCGTGAGCTGGTCGTCTCCGAGGCCGCGGTGGGCAAACACATCGGGTCCATCCTCGCGAAGCTGGACCTGCCGCCGGCTGAGGACGCACATCGACGAGTGCTGGCGGTGCTGGCGTTCTTGCGGGAGTGAGCGGGAGCGAGCGGGAGTAAGAAGGGGTCGCGGCGAGGGCGGCGAAAAAAATTCTGGGGAATCCGGGGAATCGTGAACCGGTCGGCGGGGCCGGAACGATGAAGGGGTACAAGCGCGAAAAATCGGGAGCGGAGGAGACGAGGAGGCTTCGGTGAAGGCGATGAGGCAAGCGGTGAGGACAAGGTCGGGGCGGACCGCCGAGGCGGAAAGAGAAAGGGGACGGCGGTCCGGGCCGGGCATCGGCGGCGGTGCCCTCGGCTACAGCGGCTTCGCGTAGCAGCGACTCGAGTCGTAGTCGCGGTAGTAGCCGAACTTCGGGCAGGGCTCGTAGCCGCTGGAGAGGTACAGGGCGATGGCCTCGGGCTGCTCGGTGCCGGTCTCCAGGATCATGCGGGTGCGGCCGGCGGCTCGGGCGTCGTCCTCCAGGGCGGCGAGGATGCGGCGGGCGAGGCCGTGGCCGCGCATCTCGCGGATGACGAACATGCGCTTGAGCTCGGCGTCGCCGTCCGAGTGGCCCTCGTCGCTGTGGTCCTGGCTGCGCCAGCCGCCGGTGGCGACGGGGCGGTCCGCGTCGTCGTAGGCGATGAGGTAGAGGCCCCGCGGCGGCTTGAAGTCGGAGGGCTCCAGGTGGGTGGCGTCGCCGCCGTCGCCGTAGCGCTCGTGGTACTCGGCCTGTACCTCGTCGTTGAGCTTGACGGCGTCGGGGTGGTCGAAGGGGACCGGGCGTATGTTCATGCAGGTCACTGTACTTCTATGCGGAATCGGAGGGAGGTGGTTATCCGGGCTTGGTCCAGTGTGCCGGTATCGTTCCGGCGGGCCGACCGTGACCAGGGTGAAGGGGTCACGTGGCCGCGACGTGAGAGGCGAGTCTTGTGCTCACTGTGACGACCGTGAACGTGAACGGGCTGCGTGCCGCCGCGAAGAAGGGCTTCGTGGAATGGCTCGCGGACACCCCCGCCGACGTGCTGTGCCTCCAGGAGGTACGGGCCGAGGAGAAGCAGCTGCCGCAGGAGGTGCGGGCGCCGGAGGGGTGGTTCGTCGTCCACGCGCCGGCCGCGGCGAAGGGGCGGGCCGGGGTGTCCCTCTACAGCCGGCGGGAGCCTGACGCGGTGCGGGTCGGGTTCGGGTCGGAGGAGTTCGACGACAGCGGGCGGTACGTCGAGGCGGACCTGCCCGGTGTGACGGTCGTCTCCCTCTACCTGCCCTCCGGTGAGGTCGGGACGGAGCGGCAGGACGAGAAGATCCGGTTCATGGACGAGTTCCTGGTCCACCTCAAGGAGCTGCGGGTGCGGGCGGCGGCCGAGGGGCGCGAGGTCCTTGTCTGCGGCGACTGGAACATCGCCCACCAGCAGGCCGACCTCAAGAACTGGCGCGGCAACACCAAGAACTCCGGGTTCCTGCCGGAGGAGCGGGAGTGGCTGGGCGCGGTCCTCGACGAGGGGGACGGGGGGTACGTCGACGTCGTGCGGGCCCTGCATCCCGATGTCGAGGGGCCGTACTCCTGGTGGTCCTACCGGGGGCGTGCCTTCGACAACGACACGGGGTGGCGCATCGACTACCACCTCGCGACGCCGGGGCTCGCGGCGAAGGCGGTCAAGGGGTACGTCGAGCGTGCGGCGACGCACGGGGAGCGGTGGTCGGACCACGCGCCGGTGACGGTGGTGTACGAGGTCTGAGGGGGGATCCTCGGCCGGGGCTGCGGGGCTGCGGGGCTGCGGGGCTGCGGGGCTGCGGGGCTGCGGGGCTGCGGGGCTGCGGGGCTGCGGGGCCGCGGGGCCGCGGGGCGTCCTCGCGCAGGGGGTGTTGGCTCTCCGGGGGCGGGGGACTCGTCCGCTTCGGGGGTGCCGGGGTGGCAGTTCCTTGAGGGGGGCCTCCGGAGCCTGTCTGTGTTGTGCCGCTCGCCTGGGGTGCCGTCAGTCCGGCGGGCGTAGGTGGCGGTCGAGGGAGAGGGAGAGTTCTGCTTCGAAGATGGCCTTGGCGAGGGGGCGGAGGCGGGGGAGTTGGGAAGGGGGGAGGTGGTGGAGGAGGGTGGTGGTGAAGAGGTCGGCGAGGGCGTCGGTGTGGGCGCGGACCTGGTGGGCGGTGGCGAGGATGGCGGAGAGGGGGATGCCTTCGCGGACGAGGGTGGAGGAGACGTCGAGGAGGCGGCGGCTGATGTGGACGATCTCGTCGCCGTCGGTGCCGAGGTAGCCGAGGGAGAGGGCGGCGGCCAGGTTCTCGGGGGTGGCCTGGCCCTCGAAGCGGGCGGCCAGTTCCTCGGGGGTGAGGTGGACGGGCTCTTCCTCGGTGGGGGCGACGCCGAGGAGGTCGGCGACGTCGCGGCCGTGGTCGAGGGCTTCGGCGAGTTCGGCGATGCCGTTGAGGGTGTGGCCGCGTTCGAGGAGGGCGGCGATGGTGCGCAGGCGGGCGAGGTGGTGGTCGTCGTACCAGGCGATGCGGCCCTCGCGGCGGGGCGGGGCGAGGAGTTTGCGTTCGCGGTAGAAGCGCAGTGTGCGCACGGTGATGCCGGCGAGGGAGGCCAGCTCCTCCATCCGGTATTCGCGCTTCACCGAGGTCTCGTCCTGACTGTCCGCCACGCCCCGAACTGTATGTCGTACCGCCGGTAACTTTCCTCCGTGCGACCCCTACCCATCGGTAAGGCGCTGCTCTACAGTCCGACTGTGCCAGTGATTACTGGCGCGGTCGCGCGAAGGAGGGCGTCTTCATGGCTGGACGCGAGCATGTGAGGGTGGCGGTGATCGGGTCCGGGTTCGGCGGGCTCGGGGCCGCCGTGCGGTTGCGGCGTGAAGGGATCACCGACTTCGTGGTCCTGGAGCGGGCCGACAGCGTGGGCGGCACCTGGCGGGACAACAGTTATCCGGGCTGCGCCTGCGATGTGCCGTCGCACCTGTACTCCTTCTCCTTCGCGCCCAACCCCGAGTGGCCGCGCGTCTTCTCCGGGCAGGGCCACATCCGGGCCTACCTGGAGAAGGTCGCGGACGTCTTCGGGATCCGGCCGCATCTGCGGTTCGGGGCCGAGGTGAAGCGGATGGAGTGGGACGGGCGGCGGCTGCGCTGGGACATCGAGACCGCCGCCGGGGAGTTCTCCGCCGACATGGTGGTCTCGGCGACCGGGCCGCTGTCCGACCCGAAGGTGCCCGACGTCCCCGGCCTGGAGACGTTCCCGGGTGAGGTGTTCCACTCCGCGCGCTGGAACCACGACTACGACCTGCGCGGCAAGCGGGTCGCCGTGATCGGGACGGGCGCGTCGGCGATCCAGATCGTGCCGGCGATCCAGCCGCTCGTCTCCGGACTGACGCTGTTCCAGCGGACCCCGGCGTGGGTCATGCCGCGCGTGGACCGGGCGATCAGCGGCGTCGAACGCGCGGTGCACCGCAAGCTGCCGTTCACGACGCAGGCCAGGCGCGGACTGCTGTGGGGCATCAGGGAGTTGCAGGTCCAGGCGTTCACCAAGCACCCCAACCAGCTCGGTCTCGTCGAGAAGTTGGCCAAGGCAAACATCGCCAAGTCCATCAAGGACCCTGCGCTGAAAGCCAAGTTGACGCCCGACTACCGCATCGGCTGCAAGCGGATCCTGCTGTCCAGCGCCTACTACCCGGCGCTCGCGCGGCCCAACGTGGACGTCGTCGCGAGCGGCCTGAGCGAGATCCGCGGGTCGACGCTGGTCGCCGCCGACGGCAGCACGGCCGAGGTCGACGCGATCGTCTTCGGCACCGGCTTCCACGTCACCGACATGCCGATCGCCGACCGCGTCGTCGGGGTGAACGGCCGTACGCTCGCGGAGAGTTGGGGCGAGAGCGGCATGGAGTCGCTGCGCGGCGCGGCGGTGGCCGGGTTCCCCAACTGGATGACGGTCATCGGGCCCAACACGGGCCTCGGCAACTCCTCGATGATCCTGATGATCGAGTCGCAGCTCAACTACATGGCCGACTACCTGCGCCAACTCGACGTCCTGGGCGGCAAGGTGGCCCTCGACGCCCGCTCCAGCGCCGTGCACCGCTGGAATCGGCGCGTGCAGGACCGCATGGAGCGGACCGTCTGGAACACGGGCGGCTGCGTCAGCTGGTACCTCGACGAGCGGGGCCGCAACACGACCGTCTGGCCCGGCACGACCAGCGAGTTCCGCCGCGCCACCCGACGCGTCGACCTCGCGGAGTACGACGTGCTGAGGGCGCCCGGCCCGCAGCAGCACAACTCCCAGCAGGACAACTCCCAGCAGGACAACTCCCTGGAGAACAAGGCGAGTCGCGACGTCGACGAGGTGGCCGCATGAGAACGCTCACCGCCACCTCGCGCGACGGCTCCCCGCTCCACGTCGAGATCCACGGCCCCGAGACCGCGCCCGCCGTCGTCCTCGTGCACGGCTGGACCTGCTCAACCGCCTTCTGGGCGGCCCAGATCGACGGCTTGAAGCGCGATCACCGCGTCATCGCCTACGACTTGCGCGGCCACGGACGCACCCCCGCGAGTCCTGTGTCCAGCACGGAGGCGCTGGCCGACGACCTCGAAGCGGTGCTGCTCGCCACCCTCGCGCCGGGCGAGAAGGCGGTGGTCGCCGGTCACTCGATGGGCGGCATGACCGTGATGGCGGCGGCCGGGCGGCCCGCGTTCGAGGCGCACGTCGCGGCAACTCTGCTGTGCAGCACGGGGAGTTCACGACTGGTCGCCGAGTCGACGGTCGTCCCCATCGGGCCGGGGCGGGTGCGGACCTGGCTCACCGGGAAGATCCTCGGGTCGAAGGCGCCGCTCGGGCCGGTCACCCCCGTCGGCAAGCGGATCCTCAAGTACGCGACCATGGGCCCCGGTTCGGCCCCGGAAGCGGTCGAGGCGTGCGCGCGGATCGTGCACGCCTGCCCCCGGAAGGTGCGCCACGACTGGTCCGTCGTCCTCGAATCGATCGAACTCGGCGACCAGCTCGCCCGGTTGAGGGTCCCGACGGCCGTCGTCGCCGGTGCCGCCGACCGGCTCACCCCGCCCGCGCACGCCCGGGAGATCGCCGCCGCGCTGCCCAACTGCCTCGGCCTCACCGAGCTGTTCGGGGTCGGCCATATGACGCCCGTCGAGGCGCCGGATCTGGTGACCGCGCGGATACGTGAACTAGCCACCACCTACAGTCAGTTGAAGGAGGGCGCATGAGCAAGGTGAGCCTGGACGGACAGGTCGCCGTCATCACCGGGGCCGCGCGCGGTGTCGGTGAACTGCTCGCACGGAAGCTCTCCGCGCGCGGGGCGACCGTCGCGCTCGTCGGACTTGAGCCCGAGGCGCTGAAGGAGGTCGCCGAGAAACTGCACGGCGACAGCGGCCACTGGTACGCCGACGTCACCGACCAGGACGCCATGAACCGGGTCGCCGCCGAGGTGAAGGAGCGGTTCGGGAAGGTCGACGTCGTCGTCGCCAACGCGGGCGTCGCCGCCGGGGGCACCTTCCTCGACTCCGACCCCGACGCGTGGCGGCGCGTCATCGAGGTCAACCTCATCGGCTCCGCCGTCACCGCCCGCGCCTTCCTGCCCGTCCTCATGGAGAGCCGCGGCTACCTCCTCCAGATCGCCTCCCTCGCCGCGCTCACCCCCGCGCCGATGATGAGCGCGTACTGCGCGTCCAAGTCGGGCGTCGAGGCGTATGCGCACAGCCTGCGCGCCGAGGTCGGCTACCGGGGGGTGCGCGTCGGCGTCGGCTACCTCTCCTGGACCGACACCGACATGGTCCGCGGCGCCGACCAGAACGACGTCATGCGGGAGTTGCGCCAGCGGCTGCCCTGGCCCGCGAACAAGACGTACCCTCTCGGGCCCGCCGTCGAGCGCATCGCCGACGGCATCGAACGCCGGGCCACCCATGTCTACGGGCAGTGGTGGCTGCGGGGGATGCAGGGTGTACGGGGTTACCTCCCCGGGGTGATCGGCGCGGTCGGCGTCCGCGAGATGCGCCGGGTCGCACCCCGGCTGGCCGGGATGAGTACGGGGCTGGTGGGGGCGGGCGGGTCCGCCGACGAGGCGGTCAGGGCGGCGGTACGGGAGGGGTGAAGGGGAGGGGGACGGGAGGGTGAGGGGCGGGCGTACGCCGCTGGGGGTAGGGGGGCTACGGGTATGACGGGGACGGGGTGGCGCGCCTCGTGCGTAGAACCGCTGCCCCGCGTCCGCACGTCATACCCGTAGCACCCGTAGCACCCGTAGCACCCGTAGCACCCGTAGCACCCGCACCGCCCCACAGCACCGCCCACCCCGGAGCCCCCATGCAGCGCACCGACACCGACGAACCCTTCGTCCGTGCCCTCCTCCGCGACCAGCACCCCGACCTCGCGGACCTTCCCATCCGCCCGGTCGCCGGCGGCTGGGGCAATCAACTCTGGCGGGTGAGCGGGGAGTTGGCGGTGCGGCTGCCGATGACGCAGGACGCGCCCGAACTGCTGGCCAACGAGTTCCGCTGGCTGCCGCAGCTGGCCGGCCGGCTGCCGCTGCCCGTGCCGACGCCGTTGCGGTTCAGCGAGCCGAGCGAACGGTTCCCCCGGCCGTGGACGGTCGTGAAGTGGGTGCCGGGCGAGCCGGCGGACGGGGCCGAGATCACCGAGGTGGCCCGCTCGGCGGACGTCCTCGCCGGGTTCCTGCGGGCCCTGCACCGGCCGGCGCCGGACGACGCGCCCGTCAACCCCCGCCGCTGCGGCGACCTGGCCCCGCTCACCGAGTCGTTCGAGGGCGGGCTGAAGAGCCTGGTCGACGACGCCGACGCGCCCCGGCTGCGGGACGTGTGGAAGCGGGCGGTGGCGGCGCCGCGCTGGGGCGGGCCGCCGGTCTGGGTGCACGTCGATCTCCACCCCGCCAACGCCCTCGTCACGGACGGCGTGCTCTCCGGCGTCATCGACTTCGGCGACATGGGTGCGGGGGATCCGGCCGCCGATGTCGCCGCCGCCTGGAAGCTGTTGCCCGAGGGCGGGGCGGACGGGTTCCTGCGCGCGTACGGGGACGCCGACGAGGCGATGGTCCACCGGGCGCAGGGGTGGGCCGTGCTGTCGGCGTTCGGCCTGCTCAGCGTCGGCCGGGCGTGGGAACAGGGGCTGCCCGGCGGCCAGCCGACATGGGGGAGGGCGGGACGCCGGACGCTGGAGAGGGTGCTGGCGCACGGGTAGGGGGGCGCGGGTATTACGGGTTTCACGTACCCCTCATGAGCTACCCCTCATGAGCTACCCCTCATGAGCTATCCCTCCCGAACTACCCCTCCCGAGGCGGCAGCTTCGGCCTGGACCGGTCCGGTACCCCCCGTAGATCCGGCGGCCCCGCCACCTCCCCCTTCTCCAGCAGCTCCAGCGCCAGCCCCACCGCGTCGTCCAACTGGGCGTGCCTCCCCTCGGCCCAGTCCAGCGGTGTGCGCAGTGCCTCGACGTCGGGATCGACGCCCCGGTTCTCCACGGACCAGCCGTACGCGTCGAACCAGGCCGCGTTCATGGGGACGGTGATCACAGTCCCGTCCCCCAGTTCGTGCCGCCCGGTCATGCCGACGACTCCGCCCCACGTCCGCTGCCCCACGACCGGCCCGATGCCGAGGAGTTTGAACGCGGCGGTGATCATGTCGCCGTCGGAGGAGGTCGCCTCGTCGGCGAGGGCGACTACCGGGCCGCGAGGGGCGTTCGACGCGTACGACACGGGCTGGGCGCCCCGCGTGACGTCCCAGCCGAGGATCGTGCGGGACAGCTTCTCGACGACCAACTCGCTGATGTGGCCCCCCGCGTTGCCCCGCACGTCGACGATCAGCGCGGGCCGGGACACCTCCATCCGCAGGTCCCGGTTGAACTGCGCCCACCCCGAACCCCCCATGTCCGGGATGTGCAGGTACCCGCACCGCCCGCCGCTCAACTCCCGTACGACCTCACGGCGTTTGGCCACCCAGTCCTGGTAGCGCAGGGGCCGTTCGTCGACCAGCGGCACGACCGCCACCCGC
Source organism: Streptomyces roseirectus (assembly GCF_014489635.1). Classification (NCBI taxonomy): domain Bacteria; kingdom Bacillati; phylum Actinomycetota; class Actinomycetes; order Kitasatosporales; family Streptomycetaceae; genus Streptomyces; species Streptomyces roseirectus. The sequence goes on from NZ_CP060828.1 coordinate 5,627,070, forward strand.
CGCGCGGGCCGACCCCCCTCCTCCACCCCGCCCTCCACGAACGTCAGTTCCACCGTCGTCCCGCCCGCCCCCGCGAGCAGTGGGAACGGACCGCTGACCGGATCCACGACCCGCCCGTCCACATGGGTCAGCACCGCCCCTTCCCGGATCCCGGTCCCGGCGAGCGGTGAACGGGCCCTGGAATCCGAGGAGTCACCGGGAAGAACCCGGGCCAGCACCCAACGCCCCTCCCGGCGGACGAAGTTGGCGCCGAGCAGCCCCTGCCGGCGCTGGTAGTGCGCAGGCCCCTCGTTGCGCCGCGCGGCGGCGACGTACGCGTGCGAGGTCCCCAGCTCGCCGACGACCTCGCGCAGCAGATCAGCGAACTCGTCGGGAGACGCGACGCGTTGGACGAGCGGACGGTACTGGTCGAGGACGCCGTACCAGTCGATGCCGCACATGCCGGGGTCCCAGAAGTAGGCGCGGATCAGCCGCCCCGCCTCCTCGTAGGACTGCGCCCACTCCGCGCCGGGATCGACCTCGTGGAGGATGCGGCGCAGGTCGATCCAGACGGTCGAGTCGCTGTCGCCGGGCTCGGCGGAGGGGACGGCGCGCAGCTCGTCCTCGTCGACGACGACCAGGCGCGTGCCGTCGCCGCTGAGCGCGAACCAGTCGAGGTGGGCGACGAGTTCGGACTTCTTGGCCTTGCTGATGGTGAAGTGTTCGAGGGTCGGCCGCTCGCTGGTGTCGTCCGGGTTGGCGAAGGTCTCGCCGAGCGCGCCGGAGATCGGCCAGCGCAGCCACACCAGCCCGCCGCCGGCGACCGGGTGGAGCGCGGAGTACTTGGAGGCGGTCACCGGGAACGGCGTGACCCTGCTCTCCAGCCCCTCGACCTCGACGGTCACCGCGCCGCCGTCCTCGGTCTCGGCGGGTACGGGGTCGAGCCCGCCCGCCGCCGGACGCCCGTCCGGGTTCAGCGCGAACGGGGAGGGGGTGGCCGAGGAGAGGGGGACCAGGTAGGGGCGGCAGCCCAGGGGGAAGGAGAGGTCGCCGGTGTGGACGTCGTAGACCGGGTCGAAGCCGCGCCAGGACAGGAACGCGAGGTAGCGGCCGTCGCTGGTGAAGACCGGATTCTCGTCGTTGAAGCGGCCGTTGGTGACGTCGACGATCAACCGGTCCTTCATCCGGGCCAGTTTGATCTGCCGCAGCGAGCGCCCGATCCCGGGGTGGGACCAGGCCAGCCAGGACCCGTCGGGGGAGAACGCGAGGTCTTTGACGGGCCCGTTCACGGACCGGATCAGCTCCGTCGGGGTCTCCGGCCCGGAGACGTCCAGCAGCAGCACCCGCCCGTCGTGCGAGGCGATCGCCAGCCGTTCCCCCTCCGGGTCGGAGACCAGCTCCAGGACCCGGCCCAGTTGCCCGGACGCCAGCCTGCGCGGCGGGCGTTCACCGCTGGCGCGCGGGAGGTAGGCGATCTCGACGGCGTCCTCGCCCTCGGCGTCGGTGACGTACGCGATCTGGCCGCCGGAGCCCAGCATCTCGGGGAGTCGTACCCGTACCCCTGGGGTATCAGTGATCGTCCGCGCGGGCCCGTCGCGGTGGGTCAGCCAGTAGAGGCTGCCCCGTACGACCACAGCGCTGGCCCGGCCGGTCTCGTCGACGGAGACGCCGTCGACGTGCTGCGCGGCCGGGATCTGGTAGGGCCGCCGGCCCGCGCGGGGGCCGCCGAGGCGGACGTCGAGTCGGCGGGGGACGGCGCCGGCGGACAGGTCCTCGACGAGCCACAGGTCGCCGGCGCACTGGTAGACCACCCGGGTGCCGTCGGTCGAGGCGTTGCGGGCGTAGAAGGCGTCGTGATCGGTGTGCCGGCGCAGGTCGGAGCCGTCGTACGCGCACGAGTAGAGGTTGCCGACGCCCTCGTGGTCGGAGAGGAACGCGACGCGGCCGGCGACCAGGAGCGGGGAGGAGAGGTGGCCGGCGAGGTCCGGCAGGAGCCGGCGGCCGTGCAGCCACAGCCGGCCCGTCGCGCCGCCCCGGTACCGCTTCCAGGCGGCCGGTTCGTGCGGCGGGGTGCCGGTGAGCAGGAGGGTCTTGCGCTCGCCGTCGAGGTCCGCGACCTGGAGGTCGCTCACCGGGCCCCAGGGCAGGGGGCCGCCCGGGTCGCCGTCCGGGGGGACGTCGTACGCCCAGGTGAAGTGGGAGAAGGGCTGGTTGTGGGAGGCGACGGCCAGGACGTGGCCCTCGGGGGTCCAGCCGCAGACGCGGGTGTCGGCGCTGCCCCAGTGGGTGAGCCGGCGGGAGCGTCCGCCGGCTACGGGTACTACGTGGATCTCGGGAGCGAGGCTGCGCCAGGTGGTGCAGGCGATCTCGGTGCCGTCGGGGGAGAAGCGGGGGTGGCCGGTCTTGGTGCGGTCGACGGTGAGACGCCAGGCGCGACCGGGGCCGTCGAGCGGGGCCAGCCAGAGGTCGTCCTCGGCGACGAAGCACAGGAGGTCGCCGGCCAGGTGGGGGAGGCGCAGGTAGCTCACGGGTTCCATGCTTTTCCGGGGGCGGGGGAGGGGCAACTCAGAAGTAGGGGGTACCTCAGGGGTACCCCGGAGGTAGGGGCGGCTCAGGACGCCGGGCCCGGGGCCGCGCGCACGCGTTCTTACGCTTTTTTCACCAACGTGACCCAAGCCACGTACGAAACCGTTTCGTTTCGCTTGGCCCTCGGGGTATCGTCATGGACGTAGGAAAACAGCGCGGAGAAGAAGCGCGGAGAAGCGGAGGGGCGTCATGACCGATGTCGCAACGGCGCGTCGCAGTCGGATCACGCCCGAGCGCGAGGCGGAACTGTACGAGGCCGTCCTCGAACTCCTCCGCGAGGTCGGCTACGACGCCCTCACCATGGACGCCATCGCCGCCCGCACCCGCTCCAGCAAGGCCACGCTCTACCGCCAGTGGGGCGGCAAGGCCGAACTGGTCGTCCGGGCCATCCGGTACAGCAAGCCCGACGCGACGGGAGACATCGACACCGGCTCCCTGCGCGGCGATCTGCACGCCGTCGTCACCCTGGAGGACGACTGCACCCACGAGCGGAACTCGGCGCTGATGCGGGGTGTCGCCATGGCGATGCACAACAACCCCGATCTGCGCGAGGCCCTGCGGGCGCAGCTCGTCGACCCGGAGCTGTCCGACTTCCAGACGGTGATCCAGCGGGCCATCGACCGGGGTGAAGTCCGCGCGGACTGCCCGGCGTTGGAGTTCATGCTGCATATGCTGGTCGGCGGTTTCGCCACCCGGATGCTGCTCGACGACCAGCCGCCGACGCAGGCATTCCTCACCTCGTACATCGACGCCGTAGTCCTCCCCGCACTCGGCGTCGACCCCACTGCCTGACCCTGCCCGGCCCTCCCCGGGCCGCAGCTCCTCACCTCCCCGAACCACAGCACCACGCCACACCTGACGTCACCGCTCAAGTCGTCGGGCCGATCGACGCCGCCCTCGAACGGGCTACCTCCCCAGTGCTACCTCCCCGGTACTACCCCCGTCGATCACCCCTGCCCTGAACACCACACACGACTGACCGGGAGTACGCCTCCGTGGCCACGTTCCTCTACAAATTGGGCCGGCTTTCCTTTAGGCGACGGCATTTCGTCGCCCTGATCTGGATCGCCCTGCTGACCCTCGCCGGAGTCGGCGCGGCGAGCGCCCCCTCCGCCGGGGAGACCTCGTTCTCCATCCCCGGCACCGAGGCGCAGAAGACCTTCGACCTCCTCGAACAGCGCTTCCCCGGCTCCGCGGCCGACGGCGGCACCGCCCGGGTCGTCTTCAAGGCGCCGGCCGGCGAGAAGATGACGGACGCCGAGAACAGGGCGACCGTCGAGAAGACCGTCGAGGAACTGGGCGGCGGCCGTGAAGTCGCCTCCGTCACCGACCCGTTCACGACCCACGCGGTCAGCGGAGACGGCACGGTCGCCTACGCGTCCGTCAAGTACAAGGTCCCCGGCATGCAGTTGGAGGAGTCCTCGCGGGACGCCCTCAAGGACGCCGCCGCCGAGGCCCGTGACACCGGCCTGACCGTCGAGGTCGGCGGCGACGCCCTCCAGGCCGCCGCCGAGGCCGGCATCGGCGAGGTCATCGGCATCGCCGTCGCCGCCCTCGTCCTCGTCGTCACCCTCGGCTCGATCGTCGCCGCCGGGCTGCCGCTGCTCACCGCGATCATCGGCGTCGGTATCGGCGTCGCCACGATCACCGCGCTGGCCAGCACGCTCGACCTCGGCTCCACGACCTCCACGCTCGCCTCGATGATCGGGCTCGCCGTCGGCATCGACTACGCCCTGTTCATCGTCTCCCGCTACCGCAGCGAACTCGCCGACGGCCGCGACCGCGAGGAGGCCGCCGGGCGCGCGGTCGGCACCGCCGGCTCCGCCGTCGTCTTCGCCGGGCTCACCGTGATCATCGCGCTGGCCGGCCTGTCCGTCGTCAACATTCCGATGCTGACGAAGATGGGTGTCGCCGCCGCCGGTACGGTCGCGGTCGCCGTCCTCGTCGCGCTGACGATGGTGCCCGCGCTGCTCGGTTACGCGGGCCGCAAGGTCTCGCCGGCCGGGGAGAAGGGCAAGCTGCTCAGCAAGGGCAAGGGCAAGGTCAACTCCGGTCACAGTGACGCCGGTCAGCAGGCCGGCGCCGTCAACCAGCCCAACATGGGCACCCGTTGGGCCCGCTTCGTGCTGCGCCGCCCCGTCGCCGTGCTCACCGTCGGAGTCCTCGGCCTCGGCGCGATCGCATTGCCCGCCAGCCAGCTCCAGTTGGGCCTGCCGGACGACGGCTCGCAGCCGACGTCCACCACGCAGCGCCGCGCCTACGACCTGCTCTCCGAGGGCTTCGGCCCCGGCTTCAACGGCCCCCTGATGGTCGTCCTCGACGCGAAGGGCAGCGCCGACCCGAAGGCCGCCGCGACCACCGTCAGCGACGAGATCAAGGGCATCAAGGGCGTCGAGGGCGTCACCCCGGCCACGTTCAACCGGGCCGGTGACACCGCGATGATCACCGTCACGACCGACTCGAAGCCGGCCTCGGCGGAGACCGAGGACATCGTCCACGAGATCCGCGGCAAGGCGGCCGGGATCAAGGCCGATACCGACGCGCAGGTCCTCGTCACCGGCACCACCGCCGTCAACATCGACGTCTCGCAGAAGATGAACGACGCGCTGATCCCCTACCTCGGGCTCGTCGTCGGCCTCGCGTTCCTGCTGCTCATCCTGGTGTTCCGGTCGATCCTGGTGCCGCTGAAGGCGGCCCTCGGGTTCCTGCTCTCGGTCCTCGCCGCGCTCGGCGCCGTCGTCGCGGTCTTCCAGTGGGGCTGGCTGGCGGGCGCGCTCGGGGTCGACGAGACCGGGCCGATCATGTCGATGATGCCGATCTTCCTGGTCGGCGTGGTCTTCGGACTCGCCATGGACTACGAGGTGTTCCTCGTGACGCGGATGCGGGAGGCGTACGTGCACGGGGAGCGGCCCGGCGAGGCCATCGTGACCGGCTTCAAGTACGGGGCGCGGGTCGTCTCCGCAGCCGCCGTCATCATGATCGCCGTGTTCGCCGGGTTCATCACCTCCAGCGAGTCCATGGTCAAGATGATGGGCTTCGGCCTCGCGATCGCCGTCCTCTTCGACGCGTTCGTCGTCCGCATGGTCATCGTGCCGGCCGTCCTCGCGCTCCTCGGGGACAAGGCGTGGTGGCTGCCCGCGTGGCTCGACCGGGCGCTGCCCAACGTCGACGTCGAGGGCGAGGGGCTGCGCACCGACGCCGAACGCCTCGCCCAGGAGGAGAAGGAACTCGCCCGCGTGTAAGGGGAGTTCACCGAGCCGCCGGTGAGGGTCCGTGGGGACGGGGAGCCCTCACCGGCACCAACTCCGCCCGCGTCGCTGCGATCATCAGGCCATGCGCTTAACGATGATCACGGTCGACGCGGGCGAAGTCGTACTCAACGACCGGCGTACGCAGTCGAGTTGGACGGTGAAACTGGCGCCGTACGCGCTCTCCCGGTGCGCGGTGACGCAGGCCGAGTACGCCGCCCTCACCGGCACACCCCTCACCGAACCCCTCCTCCCCGCCGTGCACGTCACCTGGTGGGACGCCGTCCGGTACTGCAACACCCTCTCCCTCGCGGAGGGTTTGCGCCCGGCGTACCGCTTCCGAGGCGAACTCTCTGAACTCGGCGAAGAAGAAGTCGAGTTGGTGAACCCCTCCGGCTACCGCCTCCCCACCGAGGCCGAATGGGAACACGCCTGCCGCGCCGGCACCACCGGCCCCCGCTACGGCCCCCTCGACGACATAGCCTGGCACCGCGCCAACTCGGCAGACTCTCTCCGGGAAGTAGCCACCCGCCTCCCCAACCCCTGGGGATTCCATGACCTGTTGGGCAACGTCTGGGAATGGTGCTGGGACCTCTACGACCCCGCCGTCTACGGCACCTACCGCGTCCTGCGCGGCGGCGGCTGGTTCGACGAACACTGGAGCTGCCGCGCCTCCGTCCGCCGCCGCAGCCACCCCACGTACGCCGTCGACGACGTGGGGTTCAGGGTGGCGCGGTCGGTCTGAGTACGGGCCCCGCCCCGTCGCGCTCAGACCTTGACGACGCTGACGCGGGGTGTCCGGTGGTCAACAGCTCGATGTCCTCCGCGTCGGACGTGAGGATCGTCACCGGACCCGGAAACTACAGGGCGGCTTCGTTGATCCGAGGGCGGATGACCTCGACGAGCACGGCGGCGGAGGTCACGACAGGGAGGTCCGTGTTCCTGGCCGCCGTGAGCCACTCGTGGACCTCCCGATCGCGGCGCACGGCTCTCGCCAGCCCTTCGCCGCCCACAACCAGAGCTCTGCTCACACCGCGGCCCCGGCTCCGCGATCAACTCGTCGAGGTTGTCCCGCTCGATCTGGCGCTGCGCCGCCTTCTCCAGATAGGTGGACACGCCGCGTTTCCCGACGCGCTCACGGATCGCCTGAAGCGTGCCGGCCGTCAGGGTGACGGAGATGCCGTTGCTCGGCCCGTCCCCAGGGGGGAATTCGGGGTCATCGCTCATGCGGGAATGGTGGCATTCGAAATGCCATAGCGTGAGCGCTCGGGTTCAATCCCGTCGCCTGCCCCCTGCATCGACCGCTACCGTGCGCCCATGACGACAACTGACGCACACCCCCTGTTCGCGCGAGCGCTCCAAGAGATGGGGCTCGATGAGGTGTTGGGGAGGGTGCGGAGGTTTCCGGAGGGGGCGCGGACGGCGGCCGATGCGGCGGCGGCGATCGGGTGTGGGCTGGGGGAGATCTGTAAGTCGTTGATTTTCGCGGCGGACGGGGTGCCGGTGGTGGTGTTGATGGATGGGGCGTCGAGGGTTGATGTGGGGGCGGTCAGGGGGGTGTTGGGGGTGGAGGAGGTGACGCGGGCTGACGCCAAGGTCGTACGGGAGTTCACGGGGTACGCCATCGGGGGTGTGCCGCCGTTCGGGCACCGGACCCGGACGCGGGTGCTTGCCGACCGGGGGCTGATGGAGTTCGCGGAGGTGTGGGCCGCCGCCGGGAATCCGCACGCCGTGTTTCCCATGGCCCCCAAGGAGCTGGTGCGGCACGCGCAGGCGACCCTGGTCGACGTGCGGGAACGGGCGTGACCCCAGGGGTCACCGGGGCCGTCTTGCTCGCGGCGGTCACGCACGCCTGCTGGAACGCCCTCGCGCACAAGATCCCGGACAAGCTGGTGGGGCTCGCCCTGATCTCCGGGGGCGGGGCGGTGCTGGGGTTCGCGGCGGTGCCGTTCGCCGCGTTCCCGGACGGCGCCGCGTGGCCCTACCTCATCGCCTCGGCCGTCATCCACATGGCGTACTTCGCACTGCTGATGTGGTCCTTCAGGATCGGCGACTTCGGCCAGGCGTACCCCATCGCGCGAGGCAGCGCCCCGCTGATCGTCACCCTCCTCGCCGCCCTGTTCGCCCACGAGGTCCCGGACGGCTGGGCCGCGGCCGGCATCGCGCTGTCGTGCGCGGGCCTCAGCGGCGTCGCCCTGTGGGGACTACGGGGACGACGCCCCGACTGGACGGCGATCGGCGCGGCCCTCGGGACGGGGTTCACGATCGCCCTCTACACGGTCGTCGACGGACTCGGCGTCCGCGCCTCGGGGTCCTCGCTGGGTTACATCGCATGGCTGATGGGCGTCCAGGGCCTGGTCCTCCCGGCGTACGCATGGGCCCGCTGGCGCGGGCAGACGCTCGCCCGCCTCAAGCCGTACGCCCGCGTCGGCGCGCTCGGCGCCGTCCTCTCCTTCACCGCCTACGGCCTCGTCCTGTGGGCCCAGACCCGCGCCGAACTCGCCCCGATCGCCGCGCTCAGGGAGTCGTCCATCATCGTCGGCGCCGCGATCGGCGCGCTCTTCTTCAAGGAACGCTTCGGCGCACCCCGCGTCCTCGCGGCCGGGGTACTCGTCGTGGGGATCGGGCTGATGCTGCACAGCGGGTGAGGCGGGGCTGGCGCCGGGGCTGGAGTCAGAGTTGGGGCTGGTGCTGGTCCGCCCGTCGGACGGAACGGACGGCCGTGGTGGATCAGGCGGCGGTCGGGCGGCCGGCGTCGGCGCGCTTCTCCCCAGCTCCCCGAACGGGGCCAGGCGTCGCCGCCTCGCCCCGCAGCCGCGCGCCCCGCATCGCCCCGCGCCCTGTCGCGCCCCTCTCCGAGCCCGCGCCTCCCCGCTCACCACACCCCGCTCCTCCCCGCACCCCTCCGCTCACCGGCACAACCCCATCCCCCCGCGCGCCCTACCCGCCGGAAACCGGATCTACCCCAGCGGAAGCGCGTCCTGGTAGCCGTTCGACGGGCGGTCGATCCTCTTCAATGTCCGTGCGTCCAGGGCGACTTCGGCCGACGCCGTGCCGAGTGCGCCGGACGGGTGCCAGGTCCCCGTCACCGACACCCACGTGTCCGCCTTCGGCGGTGTCACCCCGTACACCTTGACCTTCAGCGATTGCGCGTCCGCCGCGCAGCAGCTGAGGAGGAGGCGGGTGAGGTACCACTCGCCGGGCCGGCCGGCGGGGGTGACGAAGCCGGTCAGGGTGACGGAGCGGGCGGCGATCGCCTTCGTGCGGTCCTGCTGGACGCGGGACGTGAAGTCGCCGAGCGTGATCGGCAGGGGGGACGTCGACGGCAGCGGGCCGAAGCCCTCCTCCGGCGCCGCCGCGACCGCCTTCGGCGACTCCCGGGACGCCGTGTACGAACCCAGCTCCGGCGGCGCGTACACCAGCAGACTCAGCGCCGGCAGGAACAACAGCCAGGCCACCGGCGGGACATGGGCCCCGCGAGCCCCCCGGTGCCGGTACGCCGCCCACGCCTCCGCCGCCCCGAGCAGCAGCAGGACGACGCCGGAGAGGATCAGCGGCGGACGCATCCCCTCCTTCACGTACCGCAGGAACACCTCGGAGAACAGGGCGACTTGGAGGAGCCCCGCACCGGTCAGCGCCAACAGGGCGGCCTGGAGCACGCGTTTCACAGCAGCGCCTCTCCGATCAGGACCGCGCACAGCACCGCCACGACCGTCGTCGCGGCGGAGAACCGCACGGCGAACGCCCGCCCGAACGTGCCGGCTTGGAGCGCGATGAGCTTGAGGTCGACCATCGGGCCGACGACCATGAACGTCAGTCGGGCGGTGGGGGAGAAGCCGGTCAGGGACGCCGCGACGAAGGCGTCCGCCTCCGAGCAGACGGCGATGACGATCGCCAGCGCCGCGAGGAACACCACGGACAGCCAAGGGGAGTTGGCGAACGTGTCCACCCAAGTACGCGGGACGGTGACGTTGAACGTGGCCGCCGCCATCGCCCCGATCACCAGGAACCCGCCCGCGTGCAGGAAGTCGTGCTGGAACCCCTCCCTGAACTCCGCCCAGCGGCTGCGCCCCGGCTCGTGACCGGTGTGCCGCACGGCCGGCTTCAGCCACTCCTCGCGCCCGAACCGCAGCCACAGCCAGCCCATCACGGCCGCCGCCGCGAGCGAGGCGGCCAGCCGGGCGACGACCATCATCGGCGCGCCGGGGAACGCGACTGCCGTCGCCGTCAGCACAATTGGGTTCACGGCCGGCGCGGACAGCAGGAACGTGAACGCCGCCGCCGGGGCAACTCCCCGTCCGATCAGGCTGTTTGCCACCGGCACCGACGCGCATTCGCACCCCGGCAGCACAACTCCCGCCACACCGGCGACCGGTACGGCCAGCGCCGGACGCTTCGGGAGGGCCTTGCGGAACACGGACGCCGGGACGAACGCGTTGATCGCGCCCGACAGGGCCGTCCCCAGCAGCAGGAAGGGCAGCGCCTGCACGGTCACCGACAGGGCGACCGTCCGCCACGCCTCCATCGCCGGGGTGTCGCCCCAGCGGCCGAGGACGACGAGGAGGGTGCCGGGGACGAGGGCGGCGGCGAGCAGGAGGAGGGGGCCGTGCCGGGGCCAGGGGGACGGTTCGGCAGGGGTGACCTCACCCGGTACGTGGTCCTCTACTGCCGTCGGCCCCATTCCCGCCCCTGCCGGTGGTCCTCACATGTCCTCCACATGTTCCGACCAACATACCGGCGTCCCGGTCACGCCAGTGACTCGCGTACCGCCCTCACCAACGCCTGCGGCCTCGGGTCGGCCGTGACCGTCCTGCGGAAACCGTTGGTGACGTAGCCGAACGCGATGCCCGTCTCGGGGTCGGCGAAGGCGAGGGGGCCGCCGCGGCCGGGGTGGCCGAAGGAGGTGGGCGCGAGGAAGGGGGAGGCGGGGCCGTGCAGCATGTACCCCAGTCCGAAACGGGAGTTGACGACCAGGACGCGGTCTCGGCCCGACGACTGCTCCCCGCGCGCGAGTTCGACCGTCGCCGGGGTGAACAGGGCCTGTTTGCCGTCGAGTTCGCCGATCAGCGAGGCGTAGATCCGGGCCAGCCCGTCGGACGTCGCGACGCCGGTCGAGCCGGGGAGGGCCGCCGCGCGGTACACCGGGTCGTTCTCGTCGGCGTCCACGATCGCGCCGAACGCCCTGCGCGTAAGGGAGCCCGGGTCGGCGTACGCCTCGGCGATCGCCGGTTTGGGGCGCGACCTGAGGGCGCCGGCCTCCGTCGCCGTCTCGACCATCGCCGTCCGGCCCACCCGCCACGCCTCACCGGGCGGCAGGCCGAGCCAGAAGTCGGCGCCGGCCGGGCCCGCGATGTGCGTGGCGATCCACTCGGCGGCCGGGCGGCCGGTGATCCTGCGGACCAGTTCGCCGACGGTCCAGCTGAACGTGTGCGGGTGGTAGCCGTGGTCCTCGCCCGGCGTCCACGCCGGGGCCTGCGCCGCGACCGCCGCCGCGCCCGCGTCCGGGTCGGCGGCCTCGGCGACCCCTAGGGGGCGGTCCAGTACGGGGACGCCGGCGCGGTGGGAGAGGAGGTGGCGGACGAGGGTGCGCTCCTTGCCGGCCGCCTTGTACTGCGGCCAGTACGCGCCGACCGGGGCGTCCAGGTCGAGGGCGCCGCGCTGGTGGAGCAGGAGCAGGGCCGCCGCGGCGACGCCCTTCGTGGCGGAGCGGACGATCTGGGCGGTGCCCCGCTGCCAGGGGTCGGTGCCGTCGACGTCCCTCGTGCCGGACCACAGGTCGACGACCTTGCGGCCGTGGCGGTACACCGTCACCGCCGCGCCCCTGTCGCCCAGGGCCGTGAAGTTGCGCGCGAAGGCGTCCCTGACCGGTTCGAAACCGTCGGCCACCGTACCGTTCACTGCCCGTCCTCCCGGGGTCGTCCTTCGACACCGGGTGCAACGCGCCGGGGGCGCCTGGGATTCCTAGGGGCCGGTCCGGGGGTCAGCCGAGGAGAATCGTTACGTCGATGTTCCCGCGGGTGGCGTTCGAATACGGGCACACCTGGTGCGCCGCGTCCACCAGCCGGGCGGCGATCTCGGCGTCCAGGATCGGCAGCGAGACGCTGAGCGCGACGGCCAGCCCGTACCCCTTGGTCGTGTTGGGGCCGATCCCTACCTTCGCGGCGACGGTAGACCCGGTGAGGTCGTACCCCGCCCGATTCCCCACAAGGATCAGCGCGTTGTGGAAACACGAGCTGTACCCCGCCGCGAACAACTGCTCCGGGTTCGTCCCGTTTCCGTCCCCACCCAGCTCCGGCGGCATCGCCACCCGCAGCTCGATCTGCCCGTCCTGGCTGGTCACATACCCGTCCCGGCCACCGTGCGCCGTCGCCTCCGCGACATACATGATCTTCGTCGGACGCGTGTCGACGGCAGCGCCTTCCGTCATGGCGGGACCTCCCCCGGTTGTGCCCAGTTACATCGTGCACAAGGTACTGGCTGGTAGGCAGGGAGAGGTGAGCAGGGGGTGATAACCACGGGTAACGCCAGGTGGGGGATGTGGAGAGGGTGGGGAGGAATGGCTAGGAGAGGGTGGGGTCGGCCAGTACGACCCAGGTGTCCGGGAGGTAGCAGCCCTCGAAGCTGTAGGAGATGGTGAGCCGCAGCATGTTCTCGACGCGGAGGTTCAGTTCTCTGGGCTTCCCGACAGCCAGGGCGTTCTTGGAGAGGACCGTGTCGTCGCCGTGGATCGTCAGCGTGGCCGCCGACTCCGTCGAGTCGTCGTCCACACCGACCGTCGCCCTGAAGCGCTTCCAGTCCCGGCCCAGGTTGTACGTGATGCTCGCGCGGCCCGGACACTGCCGGTCGGACACCAGAGCATCGGCGTACTCCCGCCCGTCCAGGTCGGCGCCGGTCACCTTGAAGTCGTAGTACCCCTCCAGCGGATCGAGCGTGGTGAGGCGTACCCCCTCAGGGGTAGGCGCGGACGTGGTTCCTTCGGGGGAGGGCGATGTGCCGCGCGGGGGAGGGGGCGTAGACGACTGTGCGGCGGACGACGAAGGGCTCGTCGGCGGAGGTGACACGGTGGCCGTAGGTGGAGGCGACGCGCTGTCCCCGCCCTTCGCCGAGGTGGCGAGCACCGTGGCCGCCGTCCCCACCACCGGGACCACGATCCCGATCACCCACCAGGCCCACCGGGGCGGATGCGCGGGGCGGTCCGGCGTCGGAGCGGGGTTTCCTGGATCAGGTTGGCCGGTTGTCCGCGACACGTCTCAACTCCCCCGGGAGAGAACGGTGTTGGTGCCCTTGTGAACGCGCTTCGCTGGTCTCTCGATTCCCCTGCCCGGGTTTCGGTATGCCCCCGCTACCGCGCCCGCTCCGCCACCCCCTCCGCCCGTTCCGCCAGCCCCCACAGCTCCTCGCGCAGCCGGGCCACTTCGGTGCCGCCGAGGCCCGTTGCCGAGAGGAGGGTTTCGGGGACGGCTGCCGCGCGGGTGCGGAGGGTTTCCGCGTGGGGGGTGCAGGTGATCAGGATGGAGCGGTCGTCGTGGGGGGAGCGGGTGCGGTGGATGAGGCCCGCGGTCTCCATTCGCTTCAGGAGGGGGGACACCGTGCCGTAGTCGAGGTGGAGGGTGGACGCCAGTTGTTTGACCGGCGTCTCGCCGTGCTCCCAGAGGGCGAGGAGGACGAGGTACTGGGGGTAGGTGAGGCCCAGCTCGTCCAGCAGGGGGCGGTACGCGGCCGTCACCGCGCGCTGGGCGGCGTACAGGGCGAAGCAGAGCTGGTCGTCCAGGCGTGGGGGGTCCTGGGTCTCCGGGTTCGTCACGCGCCCATTGTGCCGGGTTCGTCACGCGCCCATCGTGGCGGAGCGGGGATCGAAGCCGAACGGCAGCTCCAGGCGGTGGGCGCGCATCAGCTCGGCGTCGGACAGCACCTCCACCGTCCGGCCGTCCGCCGCGATGACGCCCTCGCTGAGCACGAGCGAACGCGGGCAGAGCTCGAGGGCGTACGGCAGATCGTGGGTGACCATGAGGACGGTGACGTCCAACGCGCGCAGGATGTCGGCGAGTTCACGCCGGGACGCCGGGTCGAGGTTGGACGACGGCTCGTCGAGGACCAGGATCTCCGGCGACATGGCGAGCACCGTCGCCACGGCCACCCGCCGGCGCTGCCCGAAGGAGAGGTGGTGCGGCGGCCGGTCCTTGAACTCCCGCATCCCGACCTGGTCGAGGGCGTCGTCCACGACCTTCTCCAGCTCCGCGCCCCGCAGTCCGGCCGCCGCGGGACCGAAGGCGACGTCCTCGCGGACCGTCGGCATGAAGAGCTGGTCGTCGGGGTCCTGGAAGACGATGCCGACCTTCCGCCGGATCTCGGCCATGTGCCGCTTGCCGACGGGCAGTCCGGCCACCCGCACCTCGCCCGCACCCCCGGTGAGGATGCCGTTGAGATGCAGGACGAGCGTCGTCTTGCCCGCCCCGTTCGGCCCGAGCAGGGCCACGCGTTCGCCCCGCGCGATGGTGAAGTCGACGCCGAACAGCGCCTGATGGCCGTCCGGATACGCGAACGCCAGGCCCGATACCTCAAGTGAAGCTGTCACAGCGACCATCCCAGCAGACAGACCCCGAGCGCCGCGACCGGCAGGGCCAGCGCGGCCGACCACTGCGCGCGCGAGGCGCTGATCTCGTCGATGACCGGCATGGACCCGGCGTACCCCCGGCTGACCATCGCGAGGTGCACCCGCTCCCCCCGCTCGTACGACCGGATGAACAGCGCCCCCGCCGACTTCGCGAGCACCCCCCAGTGCCGGACTCCCTTGGCCTCGAAGCCCCTTGACTCCCGCGCGATCCGCATACGCCGCATCTCGTCGGTGATGAGGTCCCCGTACCGGATCATGAACGACGCGATCTGGACGAGGAGTTCGGGCAGCCTGAGCCGCTGCAACCCGAGCAGCAGCTCCCTCAACTCCGTTGTCGCGGCGAGGAGTACGGACGCGGCGACCCCCAACGTCCCCTTCGCGAACACGTTCCACGCGCCCCACAGCCCGTCGACGCTCAGCGACATACCGAGGACGTCGGTCCGCTCGCCCTCCGCGACGAACGGCATCAGCACCGCGAACGCGACGAACGGCACCTCGATCAGCAGCCTGCGCAACAGGAACCCGGCGGGCACGCGCGCCCGGAACGCGACGGCGCCCAGCAGCACCGCGTACGCCCCGAACGCCCACATCGCCTCGCGCGGCGTCGACACGACGACCACGACGAACGCGAACACGGCCGCGAGCTTGGTCTGCGGCGGGAGCGCGTGCACCGGCGTGGACCGCTTCAGGTAGAGCCGGTGGGCATGGCCCGCGCCCATCTCAGGCGTCCTCCGCGCGGCGGCGCCGCACCGCCCAGAACACCCCGGTCCCGGCGACGACGGTCACGCTCACGCCGATCACCCCGGCGAGCCCGCCCGAAAGCCGCGCGTTCTCCACGTCCTTGACGCCGTAGTCCGCCAACGGCGAGTCGGCGGCGGCGTGTTCCTCGACCTTGGTGTCAAGTCCCTTGTCGGCAGCGACCTTTTCGAGCCCGTCGGGGTTCGCGGAGGCGTAGAAGCTGACGACACCGGCGAGCAGCAGCGACGCCGCGAGCCCGCCGATCCACAGACCGCGCCGGGAGATCGCCGGCGTGGAGCCCGACGAGGACGACGCCGGCGTCGGGGCCGCGTCCACCAACTCCCCGCCCACCCGCAGCTTCAACGGCGCCCGAAGCCCCCGCGCCCCGTACACCAGGTCCGGCCGCACGGCGATGACCGCGCCGACCGTCAGCGCGGTGATCGCCGCCTCACCGATCCCGATGAGCACGTGCACGCCGATCATCGCGCCCGCGACCTTGCCGAGCGACACGTTCGTCGTCCCGCCGACCGCGTACAGCAGCGTGAACGCGGCGGCAGCGGCGGGCACCGAGAGCAGCGCGGCGACGAAGGACGCGGCGGTGACGGTCCGGCGTCCGCGCGGGAGCACCTTCACCAGGCCCCGGAAGACGGCGTAGGCGACGACGGTCGTGACGACCGCCATGTCCGTGATGTTGACGCCGAGAGCGGTGAGGCCGCCGTCCGCGAAGAGGATGCCCTGCATGAGCAGGACGACGGAGACGCACAGGACCCCGGTGTAGGGGCCCACGAGTATCGCCGCGAGGGCGCCGCCGAGGAGGTGGCCGCTTGTTCCCGCCGCGACGGGGAAGTTCAGCATCTGTACCGCGAAGATGAACGCCGCGACCAGGCCGGCCAAGGGAGCCGTCCGCTCGTCCAGCTCCTTGCGGGCGCCGCGCAGGGACACGGCGACCGCGCCGGCCGCGACGACGCCGGTCACGGCGGAGGTCGGGGCGTTGATGAATCCGTCAGGTACATGCACTGTCAGATGATGTGGCCTGTTGCGAAGCTCTTGCAAGAGCAGTGGGTGAGCAAAATGTCACCCCCGTAAATCAGAAAATATGCGACATTATTAAGTGAAGCGGTCGTATAGCTTCCATGTAGGTCACGCACCGTAAGGGGCTGTCTGATGTCGGTAGTCGAACAGCATGCGCGCGCTCATATCGTCACCGACGAGGATCTGGTCGAGCAGGAGCGCGAGGCCGTACCCGTAGTACTCAGGTACGACCCCGACGACGATCCGCGCACCGTACGCGTCGACCTCCCCGGCGCCCATCGGATGGCCGTCTCCCGCACCCTCCTGGAACAGGGGCTGCGTGCCCCGGCCGGTACCGGAGAGGTACGGGTATGGCCCTGCGGCCGGGTCCAGGCGATCGTCGAGTTCCACTCGGCGCAGGGCGTCTCGGTGGTGCAGTTCGAGTCGAAGACCCTGGTGAGCTTCCTGCGCCGGACCTACGCCGCCCGCTAGCCCAGCTTCAGCAGCGCCGCCACGATCGGCCCCGCCGTGTCCCCGCCGTGCCCGCCCGCCTGGACGACCCCGGCCGCCGCGAGATCGCCCCGGTACGCCGTGAACCAGCCGTTCGCCTTCTCCTGGCTGTCGACCTCCGCCGAACCGGTCTTCGCGCCGTAGTCGCCGCTCATCCCGGCCATCGCCCCGGCCGCCGTCCCGTACTGGGCCGTGTACTTCATCAGCTCGCGCAGCTGGCCCAGGGTCGCCGGGGACATCGTGCGCGAGGCCGTCGCCAGCGTGCGGTGGTCGAAGTCGGGGGAGACCAGGTAGGGCTGGTGGAAGGTGCCGGACTTGACGGTCGCCGAGACCGACGCCATGTTCAGCGGGTTCATCCGCACCCCGCCCTGCCCGATCAGCGACGCGCCCATCTGGGCCGCCTTCTGCACCGGCACCGCGCCGTCGAAGGTCGGCACACCCACCGACCAGTTGTCCCTGGCCAGCCCGAACACCTGCTGGGCCTGCTTGGTGAGGCTGTCGTTGTCCAGCTTCGGCGCCTGGCTGATGAACGCGGTGTTGCAGGAGCGCGCGAAACTCGCCTTGAACGTGCCCTTCTTGATCTCGAACTCGTCGTCGTTCTGGAACTTCCAGCCGCCGTACGTGAAGTACTTCGGGCAGGGGTGCTCCTTGTCGGCGGACGCGAGCCCCTTCTCGATCAGCAGCGACGACGTGATCACCTTCATCGTCGAACCCGGCGCGAGCGAGCCGAGGAAGCCGACGTTGAAGCCCTTGCCGTTGTTCGCGACGGCCAGGATCTCGCCCGTGGACGCCTTCAGCGCGACGACCGACGCGCGCGGTTTCGCCGCGACCTGCTTCTCGGCGGCGGCCTGCATCGCCGGGTCGATCGTCGTCTTCACCTCGCCCGGCGTGCCCTTGCTCAGTTCGAGGACCGTCTTGTCCGACAGGTCGAGCTTCTTCGACGCCGTCCCGCGCACGACGCGCAGTTCGACGCCCGCCTTGCCGCCGGCCTTCTTGCCGTACTTCTCGCGCAGGCCGTCCAGGACGCTCGCCAGCGACGGGTACGCCTTCGCCGTCAGCTCCGCGCCGTCCCTGTCCAGCGCCTTCACCGGCGGGGTCCCGGACTCGCCGGTCACCAGGGTGTCGCCGTCCGCGAGGTCCGGGTGGACGACCGACGCGTGCCAGTCGATCTGCGGCTCGCCCGTCGTCGTGCTGCGCACGACCGTCAGCGCGCTCGCGTACGCCAGGGGCTTGCTGACCTTGTCGAACGTCACCGTGCCCTTCACGGCGAACGGCACCTTCGCGCCGACCGGGGTGCCCGGGGTGAGCGTCACGGCCGTCACGCGCGCGTCCTTCGCGTACCCGGTCAGCAGCGCCGTCGCCGCCTTCGCGTCGTCCGTCACCGCCGCCGCCCGCGCGACCTCGCCGCGCTGCCAGGACGTCAGGAACGCCGTCGACGCGGACGTCACCTCCGCGGCCGTCAGCGGGCCCGTCTTGATCTTGGGCTTGCCGTCGGACGACGACGAGGACGACGCCGTCGAGCCGTTCTCGGCCGCCGCGCCGCCGCCGTACAGCGCGTACACGCCGAAGGCGGCACCGCCGACCACCACGGCGGCCATCCCGCCGACGACGGCCGGACGGCGCTTGCTCGCGCGCGTCTCGTCGACGCGCCTTCTCTTGCCCACGTACGTGACCTCCGCGCTCCCCGGGGACCCCACTGCCCTCACCCACCCCAACGACGGTGACCAGCCTAGGGTCCCCTTCTGCCCGGGTGACGTGGTTGTGACCTCAGCCACCCGTCCGTAGCGGGGTTGTGACAACGGGGGTGGATGGGGCGGGTGTTGTGGGGTACGGCATGCGTTCACGGTAGGGGGCGGGGGTCACCCGGGGGACGGGTTTCGGAGAAGCGGTGTCAGTCCGCCCCGAGGACGCTCGCCACGATCGGGCCCGCCGCGTCGACCCCGTGGCCGCCGTCCTGGACCATCGCGGCGGCGGCGACGTCGTCGCGGTAGGCGGTGAACCAGCTGTCGGAGGTGGCGCTGCCGTCGCTCTCGGCGGAGCCGGTCTTCGCGCCGATGTCGCCGCCCAGGCCGGACATGACCTCGGCGGCGGTGCCGGAGACGGCCGTGCGGCGCATCATCGAGCGCAGTTGCGCGGACGTGCTCGCGGACAGCCCGCGCGCGGTGGCCAGTTGACGCTCCTTGACGGAGAGCGGGACGAGGACCGGCTGGCGGAAGGTGCCCGTCTTGGCGGTCGCCGTCACGGACGCCATGTTCAGCGGGTTCATCTGCACCTGGCCCTGCCCGATGAGGTTCGCGGCCTTGTCGGGGCCGGAGACGGCGGGGACCTTGCCGTCGGCGGACGCGATGCCGATGCTCCAGTCGTTACGGCCGAGCCCGAACCGCTCCTGCGCCTCGCGGGTGAGGGCGTCGGTGGCGAGGTCGTCGGCGAACTTGATGAACGCGGTGTTGCAGGAGCGCGCGAAGCTCTGCGCGAGCGTGGCGCCCTCGTCCGGCGTGAGGGTCTTGAGGTTCCCGAAGGTCTGGCCCTCCCACAGCGCGGTCGGCGGGCACGGCGCGGGCCTGTTCGCGCTGGTCAGCCCGTTGTCGATGAGCGTCGCGGCGGTGACGATCTTCATCGTGGACCCCGGCGGGCGCGCGCCCTGCACGGCCGCGTTGAAGCCGTCCGCCCGG
Source organism: Streptomyces roseirectus (assembly GCF_014489635.1). Taxonomy (NCBI): domain Bacteria; kingdom Bacillati; phylum Actinomycetota; class Actinomycetes; order Kitasatosporales; family Streptomycetaceae; genus Streptomyces; species Streptomyces roseirectus. The sequence continues at coordinate 5,646,428 of NZ_CP060828.1, forward strand.
TTGTTGGCGATCGCGAGGATCTGCCCGCTGCTGGGCTGGAGCGCGACCACCGACGACTCCGGGTAGCGCTTGACGGCCGTCTCCGCAGCCGCCTGCACGCGCGCGCTGAGCGTCGTGCGCACCTTGCCGGGCTTGCCCTCGGTGAGCGTCAGCAGCGTCTTGTCCGGCACCGACCCGTCGCCGTGCCGGACGGCCAGCTCGACGCCCGGCGTGCCGCCCGCCTCGACGGCGTACTCCTTGCGGAGTAGATCCAGCGTGGCTCCCAGGGAGGGGTACTCGCCGGCCGTGAGGACGACGCCGTCCCGGTCCACGGCCTCGATCGGCGGCTGTGTCGCGCCGCCGGTGACCAGGGTGTCCGTGGTGCTCGTCAGCGCCGGGTGCAGCACGCTCGGCTTCCAGTCCACCAGCGCCTTCCCGGTGGTGAGACCCCGTACGACCCTGAGACTGCTGCGGTACGACAGGGGTTTCGTCGTACCTCCGTACGACACCGTCGCGTCGACCCTGAAGGGGACGGTGTCCCCCGTGATCGTCCCCGGGGTGATCCTCACCCCGCCGATGTGCGCCTCGTTCCCGTACCCGGTGAACATCGTCCCGGCGACGGGCGCGTTGTCGGTCAGCCCCGCCGCGACGCTCGCCTCGCCCTTCTCCCACGCCGCGAAGAACGCCCTCGCCGTCTCCTTCACCTCACCCCCGTCCGGCGGCCCCGTCTTCACGGCCACCGGCCCCTTCGCCTCCGACCCCCCACTCACCGCCGACAACAAGTTGTACGCCCCGTACCCGGCCCCGCCCACCATCACGGCGAACACCGACCCCACCACGGCGACCTTGACCCCCTTGGCCATCCCACGCTCCCTCTCGTCTCCCCGTAAGCCTTTTTGAGCGCGTTCAAAAAGACCCCTCTGCCCCGCACTGTACGCACGCCCAGCCACTCCTGTGACCCACGTTTCGGAAACTTGTCCGAATGGAGACGAGCGGAGGGGCTGAACGCGGCGGGGGGCATGCCCGCGAACACGCGCGGAGGGCGGGGCCTGCCGCACGCGCGCAAGGCGGGGTCAGCCGTACTCACGCAAGGCGGGGTCAGTCGTACTCGCGTAAACCGGCGCCCAGCCGGCGCCCCTCTTCCGCCCTGCGGCGCAGCAGCACGGCGGCGGTGGTGTGCAACTCTTTCCAGGAGGGCGGGCGTCCGGCGTCCGACGCGTCGACGACGGACTCCATGGCGACGGCCGAGGCATGCGCCGCCTCTCCAGCCGCCGCGAGTACGCGGCGCGTTTCCCATCCCCGGACCACGCCATGTGCGCCTGCATGCTCAAGGCCGCCCGTCGAGCTGGACGCGTAACCGGCATGTCGACCTTCCGCCGCTCCTAGGCTGGTTCGTCTCTACTGGACCGGAAGAAGGAACCCATGCGACCTGCGCGCTTCCAGGACTGGCTGATCGACGTCGTCAAGAACACGCCGGGCGTCGATCGCGTCCAGTCCCTCGCCGACGCCGGAGACGGCAAGCAGCCCTTCGGTATCGCGCTGACGCGGGGCGGCAAAGAAGAGCGCTGGCAGATCACTCACCAACTGGCCGACGGCGAGAAGCACGAGCACGAGGAGAGCGTGGTCAAGGACACGCCGTTCACCGCGCCGGTCCCGGAGGCCGGCGTCGCGGCGGACGTCTGGCTCGTCGGGGCGATCGGCGCGTCCGAGTCCCCGGAGATCGCCCGCGTCGAACGCTGGCAAGAACGCCCGGAAGGAGCCTCCCAGTCCGGCTTCACGGTGTTCTTCCACGCCGGTTCACGCGCCTTCGTCCGGCCCCTGTAGCCCCTCCGCGTCGGAAGGCTCTTGCACGGGGCCGTGCGCCTAAACCCACGTGTCCAGCCACATCCGCGCCCGCCAGTCGTCCATCGGCATCGCCGTCCCCGTGTAGATCGGCCAGAAGTAGATGAAGTTCCAGGCGATGAGGAGCACCAGCACGCCCGCCCCCGTCGCGCCGATGACGCGGCGGTTGTCGGGGGAGCCCGGGGGGCCGGCGAGGGCGCCGATCATGAGGGCGAGGGCGAGGCAGAGGAAGGGGAGGAAGACGTCGGCGTAGAAGAAGAAGATGGTCCGCTCCTGGTACATGAACCAGGGGAGGTAGCCGGCGGCGACGGCGCCCGCGATCGCGCCGGCGCGCCAGTCACGGCGGAAGAACCAGCGCCACAGGACATAGAGGACGGCGAAACAGGCGGCCCACCACAGGAGGGGCGTGCCCAGGGCGAGGACTTCGCGGGGGCACTTCTCCAGCGCGCCGGAGGGGCAGCCGTCCGTCCCCGCGGACGGGGTCTCGTAGAAGAAGGAGACGGGGCGGCCGAGGACGAGCCAGCTCCAGGGGTTGGACTGGTAGGAGTGCGGCGAGGTGAGGTGCGTGTGGAACTTGTACACCTCGTGCTCGTAGTGCCACAGGCTGCGCAGCCAGTCGGGCAGGAGCCAGGTCCAGGTGCCGCCCTTGCCGTCGGTGGCGGCCCAGTTGCGGTAGTAGCCGCCGGACCCGTCGGACGGCGAGAGGATCCAGCCCGTCCAGGAGACCAGGTAGGTCAGAAGTACTACGGGTACGGTCGTGAGGAACGCGCGCCCGGTGTCGTACTTGAGGACTGCCTGGTACGGGTTACGCGCCCCCGCGACCTTCCGCGACCCGGCGTCCCACAGCAGCGCCATGACGATGAACGCGGCCATGAAGTACAGCCCGTTCCACTTCGTCCCGACCGCGAGCCCCAGCATCAGCCCGGCCCCCCACCGCCAGGGCCGCCAGCCCAGGCGCAGGTGGTCGCCGACGGCGGCGTCGGGCCGGCAGCGGCCGTCCGCGTCCGGCGTCAGCGCCGCCGCCAGCTTCTCCCGCGCCTTGTCCCGGTCGACGACCAGGCACCCGAACGCGGCGAGGACGAAGAACATCAGCACCCCGTCGAGCAGCGCGGTGCGGCTCATCACGAAGTGCAGCCCGTCGACGGCCATCAGGGCGCCCGCGAGGCAGCCGAGGAACGTCGAGCGCAGCAGGCGCCGGCCGATCCGGCACAGCAGGAAGACCGACAGCGTGCCGAGCAGCGCGGTCATGAACCGCCAGCCGAAGGGGTTGAAGCCGAACATCAGCTCACCGAGGCCGATGACGTACTTCCCGACCGGCGGGTGGACGACGTACGCGGCGTCCGAGGGGATGGGCACGTTGCCGTCGGAGCCCAGGATCAGCTGGTTGACGTTCTTGTCCCAGTTGACCTCGAAGCCTCGGTGGACGAGGGCCCACGCGTCCTTCGCGTAGTACGTCTCGTCGAATATGACCGCCTTCGGACTGCCCAGGTTCCAGAACCGCAGCAGCCCCGCGAGCAGCGTCACCAGCAGCGGCCCGATCCACGCCGACCAGCGCGTCAGCCACCCCGCGAGCCGGTGGGAGACGCCCAGCGCCTCCCAGAGCCGGGGGCTCGGCTCCGCGTACGGCGGCACCAGCCGCTCCCTGACGTCCGGGGCGGGCCGCCCCGACCAGCCGAATCGCCGCAGCCGCCGCTGCCACGACAGCCGGTCGGCCTCCGACACGTCGTCATCGAGGGCGGGCCGCTGTTCCGTGGAGTCCGTGGAGGACGCGGTACTGGTCACCGCGCCATCGTAGGGAACACCTCTGTGTGAGTCCCGTGCTTGGCCCGACACGGCTCACAACTGCGAGGATGGAAACGTGACACCGACACCCGGAACCCTCGTCCTCGCCGGCACGCCCATCGGAGACATCGCGGACGCGCCGCCGCGGCTCGCCCAGGAGCTCGCGGAGGCGGATGTGATCGCCGCCGAGGACACGCGGCGGCTGCGGCGGCTGACCCAGGCGCTGGGGGTGACCCCTAGGGGTCGGGTCGTGTCGTACTTCGAGGGGAACGAGTCGGCTCGTACTCCGGAGCTGGTGGAGGAGCTGGTAGGGGGCGCGCGCGTACTACTCGTGACCGACGCCGGCATGCCGTCCGTGTCCGACCCCGGGTACCGGCTGGTCGCCGCGGCCGTCGAGAAGGACGTCCGCGTCACCGCCGTCCCCGGGCCCTCCGCCGTCCTCACCGCACTCGCGCTCTCCGGGCTGCCCGTGGACCGGTTCTGCTTCGAGGGGTTCCTGCCGCGCAAGGCGGGCGAGCGGCTGTCGCGGCTGCGGGACGTGGCCGGCGAGCGCCGCACGCTCGTCTACTTCGAGGCCCCGCACCGGCTGGACGACACGCTCGCCGCGATGGCCGAGGTGTTCGGCGCGGAGCGGCGCGCGGCCGTGTGCCGGGAGATGACGAAGACGTACGAGGAGGTGCGGCGCGGCGGGCTCGGCGAGCTGGCCGCGTGGGCGGCGGAGGGGGTGCGGGGCGAGATCACCGTCGTCGTGTCGGGTGCGCCGGAGCGGGGGCCCGAAGAACTCGGCGCCGACGAGCTCGTCCGGCGGGTGCGGGCCCGCGAGGAGGCGGGGGAGCGGCGCAAGGAGGCGATCGCGGCGGTCGCCGTGGAGGCCGGGATCGCGAAGCGGGTCGTGTTCGACGCGGTCGTCGCGGCCAAACACGGCTCCTGACGTCACGTTCTGGCAAAGCCGTCTCTCCGAAGGCAAAGCCCAACCGCCCCTCGCGGCTCCTTCGGTAAGGAAACGCCAAATCGAGTCCAACAAAGAACAGGGCGGGTGCCGCCGGGCCGCTCCCGGGCGTCCACTGAGGTGAGGGACACGACAGAAGTCCCCTGATCCAGCGGACCTAAGGAGCTGGAATGAGCGAGATCTCAGGGCGGACCGGCCTGCGTGACGGAGCGACGGCCGTGGTCAACGAGTCCTACTCCTTCGCCTGCATGCGCTGCGGGCACGGCTGGGAGCAGTCGTACGAGATTGAGCACCACACCGACGCGGACGGCCACGAGTTCGTCATGTACGTCGTGGACGGCAAGGTCGTCCCGTCACCGCTGTCCCGCCCGACGTGCCAGAACTGCGACGCGCACCTCGTGAGGATCATGCGCGCGGGCCAGGTCTCGTCCGTGCGCGAGGCCACCCGGCGCCTCCACGAGGTGCCGGCCTCCCGCACGGAGCCGGCCACGGACGACGCCGTCCCCGCCGGGTCCCGCGAGACCCACCACTGGCACCTGTCCGACCTCCTCCACCCGTTCCGCAAGGCGAGCTGACGCCGGGGCCCGGCCGGGGTGCGGGGCGTTTCCGTAGGATCAGTGCATGTCTGCGAACGCCTCCGACAAGAACGCCGCCCCGCCGCTCCCGGACCCCCTCCGGGTCGCCGTGGCCGACTCCCACACCCACCTCGACATGCAGTCGGGGACGGTCGAGGAGGCGCTGGCGAAGGCGGCGTCGGTCGGGGTGACGACGGTCGTCCAGGTCGGCTGCGACGTGCGCGGCTCCCGGTGGGCGGCCGAGACCGCCGCCGCGCACGACGCCGTCCACGCGGCCGTCGCGCTGCACCCCAACGAGGCGCCCCGCATCGTCCACGGAGACCCCGACGGCTGGTCCCGCCAGGGCGCGCGGCAGCCGGGGGGCCGGGCCGCGCTGGACGACGCCCTCGCCGAGATCGACCGGCTCGCCGCGCTGCCCCACGTCAAGGGCGTCGGCGAGACCGGCCTCGACCACTTCCGCACCGGCCCGGACGGCAAGGAGTCCCAGGAAGCCTCCTTCCGCGCCCACATCGAGATCGCCAAACGCCACGGCAAGGCCCTCGTCATCCACGACCGCGACGCCCACGACGACGTCCTGCGCATCCTGAAGGAAGAGGGCGCCCCCGACCGCACGGTCTTCCACTGCTACTCCGGCGACGCCGACATGGCCGCCGTCTGCGCCCGCGCCGGCTACTTCATGTCCTTCGCCGGCAACGTCACCTTCAAGAACGCCCAGCCCCTGCGCGACGCCCTCGCGGTGGCCCCCCTGGAACTGCTCCTGGTGGAGACGGACGCCCCCTTCCTCACCCCCACCCCCTACCGGGGCCGCCCCAACGCGCCGTACCTGATTCCGGTGACCGTCCGCGCCATGGCCGAGGTCCGGGGCCTCGACGAGGACACGCTGGCGACGGCCCTGGGGGCGAACACGGCACGGGCGTTCGCCTACTGAGCCACCCGCTCAGCGAACGCCGTCCATCGCCAGGCTGTTGACGAAGGCGCTGAACGACGACGCCGCCAGAGTCAGGGTGCCGAGGGCAGGCGCTTTCGAGTCACGGACGGAGGGGCCCGCCGCGGTGACGGCGACTTCCACGCACTCGTTGTCGGCCGCGGTGTCTGCCGCCTGCGAACGCAGGTGGTCAAACATGAGCGTGTAAGTCCGCACATCGGTCGGCGAGTCCAAGTAGAGCCCCCGCTTGTGGAGTTCGAGATAGACGACGTTCATGCCGTTGAGCCATGGTGCGCAGGTACTCGATCTGTTCCACCGTCACCTCGGCGTCGCCGACCATGCGGGGGAGGCGACCGCGAGCATGTGGCGAGGCGTCTGAAGCAGTCCTGGCACGAGGGCGTTGGCGAAGACGTGTTCGTACTGGGCCACGTCCTCGAAGGACAGAAGTGGGTCCATGATCTCGGGGACGGCGGGATGGTCCCTGTGGAGACACCGGCGCTCTTGGCGACTTCGGACTGGGTGAAGCCCGCCTGAGCGCGGAGCGTTATCGCCCAGGGGCGCGGGGCCCGGCTCGGTGAGCCCGGAGCCGGCTTCCGCGGCAGCCTCTTCCTGCCGGGCGACGACCTGGAGTCCATCACAGGCGAGTTGGTCGCCAACGCCCTGGAACACACCGACAGCCGCACGGTCACCGTCGTCTGCTCCCTGACGCCCCGAACGCCGACCGGGAACGCGGCCGGGGCCTGCTGATCACCGATGCCCTCGCCACGCGGTGGGGGACGTGCCGGACACGGGGGGCTGACGGCCTGGGCGTAGATCACCCTCGCCCCCTGACCGGACCTCACCCCAAGTCGTACTCCGCCGACAGCGCGCGGCCCGAGCCGACGAAGTCGACGGCGTACTCGACGACGCGTTCGTCCTGGTCCCAGTAGTGGTTGGTCATGACCAGCGCGAGGGAACCGGCCTCGGTGCCCAGGAGTGTGGCCAGTTCGTCCGGTACCGGAGCCAGGGTGACCGTGTCCCGGCGGCGGACGGTGCGGCGGCCGGTGCGGTCCTCGATCAGGCCGAACGTCATCTTCGGGAGGGGGCCGGTCTCCAGGAGTTCGGGGGCCGCCTCGGCCAGGATGCCGTCGAGCCATGACGTGGAGACGGTCACGACGCCTTCGTCGTCGAGGTAGCGCCGACGCCGGCGGACCGTGGGAGCCCCCTCGTCGACGCCGAGCGCCGCGGCGACGTCGTCGGGCGCCGGTACGAGATCCGCGCTGACGATCTCGACACGTTCTCCCGGCTCGAAGCCGGTTCCCCCTGCCCTGAGCATCTGGAGCCGGTCAGAACCTGCTGTGAGTTTGCGCGGCACAGTGACCACCGTTCCGATCCCGGGAACCGATTCGACGTGCCCTTCTGCCCTGAGTACGGCAGCGACGCGGGTCGCGGTGGCGGTGGTGACACCTTCGGTCCGCATGATCTCGCGGACCGACGGGATGTGGTCTCCGGGCTGGAGCTCACCCCTCTCGATCTGCTCCCGGATCTTGGCGGCGATGCGCTGGTAGGGCGGCAGCGCCTGCGGACTCTCAGCCATACGGCGACCTCTGTTCTAGAGCACTTTGAAGCACCCTCTTGACCGTGTGGGGTGCTCTAGAGCATCTTAGAACCGCCGCTGGACGGTGAACAGGTGATGCCCGGTCTGGGCTGACACACCTGCGCTGAACTGCGGGTTCGCACGTCAGGCGCGAAGATCGAAAGGAGCGCCATGGAGGGACAGATCGTTCAGCTCCAGGAACTGGACGGCTCGCTGCTCGAACGGATCCGGCACGAGGCGCTGACCGCCCCCGTTCCCTGGCGTGCCGAATACAGCGAGTTCCAGTCCGGCGGCTGGTGGACGGCGTCGCTGATGAACCCCTCCGGTGACGCGGCGGACGTGAGGATCACCGACGGCACCGCCCGCCCCACCGCCCTGCTGGGTCACATGCCCGCCACCGCGGGTCTGCTGTCCGGACTGGGACTCGGCTACATGTGGGTGCGGCTGGCCAGGCTGGAGGCGAACGCGTTCCTCTGGGAGCACCGCGACTACGACGAACTGACCAAGGCCGAACGGCACCGGCTGCACATCCCGCTGCACACCAATTCCTCGGCCTTCCTGGTCATCGGCGGCACCAAGGTCCACCTGGACGGCGGGCGGATCTGGCGGCTGACCCCGACGTACGCACACGGAGTGTGCAACCTGCTCGGCCCGGACCGGGTCCACCTGATCGCGGACGTCTACGCGGACGACGCCTACCGGGAACTGGCCAGGCAGGCACAGGAGCCGTCGTACGCCGTACCCCTGCCGAACGCGTCCGAGGCGGAACTGGACGAACACCTCGCAGCCGCCCGGCGTCTGGCCGACCTCGGCTACCCGACGGCGGCCGAACACCTGCTGCTGCGGCTGTTCTACGCCTTCGCCCTCCCGGAGGGCGCCGTCTACGACCTGATCGCCGGCCTGTACACCGCGCTCGGAGACCGCGAGGCGAACCAGCGCTGGACGGCAGCCAAGTCCACGCTCCTCGCACTGACCTGAGGACCGCCGATGCCCACCGCACTGCGCCTGACCGAACTCGCCGAGGCCAACCGCCCCAGCCAACTCCCGCTGCTGACCCGGATCGCCGAGGTGCTGTCCGCCTCGCCGTCGGTCACCCACCTGCTGGTCCGCGGCTCGCTCGCCTCTGGCACTGCCGACCGCCTCTCCGACGTCGACTTCGTCGTCGGTGTCCACGACCGCGACCTGCCCGTCTTCATCTCGGCGCTGGACGACCTGATGACGGTCGCGGGCGGAGCCCTGCTGCCCGGCTGGCGCGACACCATCGTCGCTGACCTGGGCGGAGCCGGGTTCGTGTATCTCGTCCAGCACGAGGGGAAGCTTCAGCAGGTCGACCTCTACCTCGTGCCCGCTTCCCGGATCGCCGTGCTGGGCCGGACGGTCGGCGGGAAGTCGCTGCTGGACAGGTCTCCGGTCGAGATCACTCCGGCTCAGGTCCAGCGGGCGCGGGCCCACCTGGCCGAACTCGCGGCGCGGCCCCGTTCGTGCGCCGAGCTGCTGATCGAGCACCTGGTCCTGGCGGTACTGCTGCACAAGCGCATCCGGCGGGGCCAGCGGTTCATCGCTTACGCCGAATGGCACTTGCTGCACACGGCGACAAAGGACCTGATCAAGACGGCCCTCGCTCCAGCATCGGCGTTTTGGGGCTGGTACCGGCTCCGGGAGGACCTCACGCGCACCCCGATCGGCCGGTCCTGCCTGGCCGACCTGGACGCGGCGATCACCTCTCCGGCCGTCCCCGACGCCGCCGATGTCGACGAGGCCCTGGACCGGGTGATCACGCTGACCGCGAGGGCCTGCCCGCACGCACTGGATGGCCTCGCGGACGCGATCACCGCCTACCGCACCTACCTGGAGTTGGTGTGACACCCCGGGGGCGGTCTCACGGGAACGCCGTGTTCTTCGGCGGGGTCGTCCCCGCCTCACCGGGCGAGGAACAGTTCGCCGAAGAGGTAGGCGTGGCCCTCGCCAGGGCTGGGTTCGTGCTGCTGCACGGCGGTTACAACGGGCTGATGGAGGCCGTTGCCCGAGGTGCGGCGGCCGAGGGCGGCACGGTCACTGCGGTCACTCTCGCGGACAAGCACGCTGAATGGGGCGAGTTCAACCCGTACATCACCGACGAGGTCCACCTGCCCGACCTCGGCACCCGCCTCAACCACTATCTGGACGCGGCGGACCTGGTGATCGCGATGGGCGGCGGTGTCGGCACCCTGCACGAACTGACCGCGGCCCTCTACTACGCGAGCACCCTCCGCCCCGTACCCGTCTGGATCACCGGCCCCACCGCGCTCGGCCTCCTGGCCCACCTGCGACGGGAGAAGTGGCTGTTCGAGACGCCCACCCGGCCCTTGGACTTCATCACCTCGATCACGTCACCGGCGCTGTTCGCCACCCGGCTCCACGAACTGACCTGCCAGAAGGAGACCAGCACATGACCCCCGCGACCCTGGCGGCGAGGATCACCGAGACCGCCTGCGTCAACGGCCCGTTCACGCTGCCCGACGGGCAGGAACTGGACTCGTACTTCGACGAGTACCGGCTGGCCTGCGACCCGTACCTGCTGCGCGATGTCGCCGTCGCGATGGCAGCCCTCGTCCCCGACGACGCGGAGGCGCTGGCCGGTATCGCTCTGGGCGGTGTCCCGCTGACCGTCGCCCTGTCGGCGGCCACCGGCCTTCCGGCTGTGTTCCTGCGGCAACAGCCCAAGAGGTACGGCTCACGGCGCCAGATCGAGGGCACCTTCGTTCCGGGACGGCGAGTTGTCCTGGTCGACGACGTGGTCCGCTCCGGCGGCCAACTGCTGGCCATGACCGGGCTCCTGCGGACCGTCGGAGCCCCGGTCACCGACGCCCTCTGCGTGCTGGAGAGGCCCTTGGGCGGCCGGCGGCTTCTGCGCACCCACGGCATCGCCCTGCACCCGCTCCTGACCGAGGCCGAGCTGCCGTCGTGAGCGATCTTGGTGCCCGACCCGCTACAGTCGGCCGCGTGGCGGACGTGTCCGTCACGTTGTTGCTGTGACCGACGGATCTGGAGTCAAGGTGCGGCCCATGGGGGCGCGAGCTATCTGCGTCGAGCCGGAGAACTGAGAACCCTCTCAGTCCCGTTCTCGGCCCGGCTCGGCGTGTGCACCCCCACCCACCTTCCGTGACTCTTCCGCGAGGTCATGCCGCCATGCGTTCGACGCAGATCCGTACGACGTTCACCGATTTCTTCACCTCCCGCGGCCACCACAGGGTGCCGTCGAGCTCGCTCGTCCCGGACGACCCGACCCTGCTGCTCACGAACGCCGGGATGAACCAGTTCAAGCCCTACTTCATGGGCGAGACCACTCCCGCGTTCCCTCGGGCCACCAGCATCCAGAAGTGCGCCCGCACCAGCGACATCGAGAACGTCGGCCGCACCGACCGGCACGCCACGTTCTTCGAGATGATGGGCAATTTTTCCTTCGGCGACTACTTCAAGGAGGACGCCATCGCCTTCGCCTGGGAACTCCTCACCGAGGGCTACCGGCTGGAGAAGGACAGGCTCTGGATCACCGTCTTCGAGGACGACGACGAGGCCGAGCACATCTGGCGCCGGATCGGCGTCCCCGCCTCCCGCATCCAGCGGCTCGGGATGGCGGACAACTACTGGTCCATGGGCGTCCCCGGCCCCTGTGGGCCCTGCTCGGAGATCAACTACGACCGCGGCCCCTCTTTCGGTGAGGAGGGCGGCCCCGCTGTCGACGGTGGGCGCTACGTCGAGATCTGGAATCTGGTCTTCATGCAGTTCCAGCGGGGTGAGGGCGACAAGAAGGGCGACTTCCCGATCCTCGGTGAACTCTCCCGGACAGGCGTCGACACCGGCCTCGGCCTGGACCGGCTCGCCGCGATCCTCCAGGACGTGCGGAACGTCTGCACCACCGACCTGCTCCTGCCGACCTTCCGCACCGTCCAGGACCTCGCGAGCCGCGAGTGCCCGGCCGACGGCGAGGAGACCGTGTCCTTCCAGGTCGTCACCGAACACGCCCGCTCCATCGCCTACTTGATCGCCGACGGTGTGCTGCCCGCGAAGGACGGCCGCGGCTACGTCCTGCGGCGCCTGATGCGCCGCGCGATCCGCCACGCCCGGCTGCTCGGCATCGAAGGCCCCGTCCTGCCCGCCGTCACCGCCTCCGTGATCGGCAACCTCGCCGATGTGTGGCCGGAACTCGCGGCTCAAGCCACGCTGATCGAGCAGGTCGTCACCGCCGAGGAAGAGTCCTTCACCCGTACCCTCACCCAGGGCACCCGGCTCCTGAACGCCGCGATCACCCGCAGCCGGGGCAGTGGCTCGGCCGCGTTGACCGGTGAGACCGCCTTCGAACTCGCCGACACCTACGGCTTTCCCCTGGAACTGACCGTCGAGGCTGCCCGCGACGCCGGACTGACCGTCGACGAGGACCGCTTCGCCACGCTGCTGGACGAACAGAGGAACCGTGCGAAGGCGGGCGGAAGGGCCAGGACCGCCGAGGCCCTGCGCCGGATGGGCACCTACCGTGAACTGGCCGCCCGTCTCCCCCGCACCGAGTTCGTCGGGTATGAGCGGCTGACCGCCGAAGTCACCGTCACGGGTCTGATCACGGGTGGCACGGACACCGAGCTGGTGCTCGACCGCTCCCCGTTCTACGCCGAAGCCGGTGGGCAGGTCGGCGACACCGGGACCCTGACGCTGACCGACGGCACCACCGTCCGGATCACCGGTACCCGCTACGGCCTCGAAGGCTTCCGCGTCCACACCGTCCGCGTCCTGCACGGCGAACTCCGCACCGGCGCGATCGGCGAAGCCGTCGTGGACGCCGAACGCCGGGCCGGTCTGACACGCTCCCACTCCGCCACCCACATCCTGCACGCCGTCGTCATGGCAACCCTCGGCGACCATGCCCGCCAGCAGGGCTCCCTCGTCGAACCCGACCGGCTGCGCTTCGACTTCGCCCACTTCACCGACCTCACCCCGACCGGCTCCAGCAGATCGAGACGGCCGTCAACGGCCATGTCCTCGACGACCCGGAGGTGCGGGCCTGGTACGCCGACCGCGCCGAGGCCGAAGCCGCGGGCGCCATCGCGCTGTTCGGCGAGAAGTACGGCGACACCGTCCGCATCGTCGACATCGGCGACTTCTCCCGCGAACTCTGCGGCGGCACCCACGTCGCCCACGGTTCCCGGATCGGTGCCTTCCGGCTCCTCGGCGAGTCCTCCGTCGGCTCCAACCTCCGCCGCGTCGAAGCCGTCACCGGCCACGGCGTTCTCCGTCACCTCGACACCGAACGGCGGCTGCTGAACGAACTCGCCGTGCTGCTCGGTGCGCGTCCCGTCGATGCTCCCGGTGCTCTGCGCAAGCGGCTTGAGGCTTTCGCCGTTGTGCAGGCGGAGCTGGAACGGCTGCGGACCGGAGAGCTGCGACGGCGGGCCGGACACCTCGCCGGACGGGCCCGGCGTGCCGGTCGCGGGCAACTGATCGTCCAGGAAGTCACCGGCGTCACCTCCGACGAACTCCGTCTCCTCGCCGCCGAGACCCTCACCAGTCTCGGCCACACTCCGGCCGTCGTGATCTTCGGAGCCGAACACGACGGCAAGGCTCTCCTCGCCGCCGCGCTCTCGACCGACCTGCACCTGCGCGGCGTCGAAGCCGGTCGCCTCCTCACCGACGCGGCCCGCATGGTCGGCGGTGGCTCAGGGGGACATGGCCCGCTCGCGAGCGCCGGAGGACGCCGTCCGGAAGAACTCCGCCGGGCTCTGGACCTCGCCGCCCGCGAGGCGGATCGCCTGCTCGGCGAAGACTGACGGCGTGAACGTTCGGACGAGCCTCGAACGCGACCCTCAGTAGTCGAGTCGCTTTGGAGAGTCACCGTCGAGCCGCTAGGTTCTGTGGGCCCGATCGACCACCGGCCCACTGGAGCGTCGGCGTGAGTAGTCCGCAGTACACGTACGCACCGCAGTACGAGCCGTCCGCGGGAGTGGGTGAATATCCGGGCGGTCAGTCTGTTTTGTACGGCGGGACGGGGGAGTACGGGGACGTCGGCTCGTACGAGGTCCCCGGGCTGTACGACGCGCCCGTGCTGGACGACCCCCTCGCACCGAGCGACGCCCCTGCGCCGAGCGGCACCCCCGCCGGCCCCGTCTTCCCCAGGCAGGCCGGGGAAGGGGGTGGGCGGCGGAAGGCGGCGCGGCGGAGGAAGGCTCGGGGTGGGGAGTCGGCGGCGCGGAGGCTGTTGCCGCAGGCGTTGGTGGTGGCGTTCCTCGCGGGCGGGACGAGCGCGTTCGTGGCGCAGGACAAGGCCGTCGAGCTGACGGTGGACGGGGCGCCGAGGACGCTGCACACGTTCGCCGACGACGTGACCGAACTGCTCGCCGAGGAGGGCGTCGCGGTCGGCGAGCACGACCTCGTCGTCCCCGCCCCCGGCGAGGCGCTGGCCAGCGGCGACGAGGTCACCGTGCACTACGGCCGCCCCGTGCGGCTGACGCTCGACGGCACCCGGCGCGAGGTGTGGACGACCGCCCGGACCGTCGCCGGCGCGCTCAGGCAGCTCGGCGTGCGGGCGGAGGGCGCGTACGTGTCGACGTCCAGATCGCAGCGGATCGGCCGCGCCGGGCTCGCGTTGGACGTCCGGACGGAGCGGTCGGTGACCGTGATGGCGGACGGGCGGGCGCGGACGATCCGCACGAACGCCGGGACCGTCCGCGAGGCCGTCGAGGCCGCCGGGATCACGCTGACCGGGCAGGACACGACGTCCGTGCCGCCGGGGAGCTTCCCCCGCGACGGGCAGACGATCACCGTGCTGCGGATCACCGGGACGCGGGAGGTGCGCGAGGAGCCGGTGCCGTTCGAGGTGCGGCGCACCGAGGATCCCTCCCTGTTCAAGGGGACGGAGGTCGTGGAGCGGGCCGGCGAGTACGGGCTGCGCCGCGTCACCTACGCGCTGCGGACCGTCAACGGGGTGAAGCAGAAGCCGAAACGGGTCCGCGTGGAGGTGGTCCGCGAACCCCGGGAACAGTTGGTCCGCGTGGGCACCAAACCCCTCCCCACGTCCGTCGCCGGCGCCGACGGGCTGAACTGGTCCGGCCTCGCCGCGTGCGAGTCCGGGGGGCGGCCGAACGCCGTCGACCCCTCCGGGACGTACGGGGGGCTGTACCAGTTCGACACCCGGACCTGGCAGAGCCTCGGCGGGAGCGGCCGGCCGCAGGACGCCCCGGCTTCCGAACAGACGTACCGGGCCAAGAAGTTGTACGTGCGGCGGGGGGCGAGTCCGTGGCCGCACTGCGGTGCGCGGCTGCACGGGTAGTACGGGAGGGGTAGTACCGGGGACCGTCACCCGGCCCACCCCCGTAACCTTGTCCCGTGACCAGCCCCCTCCCCGATGCCCTCCTCGGCCCCGCCGACATCCGTGAGCTCGCCGCCGTCCTCGGTGTCCGGCCCACCAAGCAGCGCGGCCAGAACTTCGTCATCGACGCCAACACCGTCCGCCGGATCGTCCGGACCGCCGACGTCCGGGCGGACGACGTCGTCGTCGAGGTCGGTCCCGGTCTCGGGTCGCTCACGCTGGCCCTGCTGGAGTCCGCCGACCGGGTGACGGCGGTGGAGATCGACGACGTCCTCGCGAGCGCGCTGCCCGCGACGATCGCCGCGCGGATGCCCCAGCGGGCCGACCGCTTCGCGCTGGTGCACTCGGACGCGATGAAGGTCACGGAGCTGCCGGGCCCCGCGCCGACCGCGCTGGTCGCGAACCTCCCGTACAACGTGGCGGTCCCGGTGCTGCTGCACATGCTGGAGACCTTCCCGAGCATCGAGCGCACGCTGGTGATGGTCCAGTCGGAGGTCGCCGACCGCCTCGCCGCCCCGCCCGGTTCGAAGGTGTACGGCGTCCCGTCGGTCAAGGCCAACTGGTACGCCGACGTCAAGCGCGCCGGCGCCATCGGCCGCAACGTCTTCTGGCCCGCGCCGAACGTGGACAGCGGACTGGTCTCCCTGGTCAGGCGGGCCGAGCCGATCAGGACGACGGCCTCCCGCGCCGAGGTCTTCACGGTCGTCGACGCCGCGTTCGCCCAGCGCCGCAAGACCCTGCGGGCGGCGCTCGCGGGCTGGGCGGGTTCGGCCGCCGCCGCCGAGGCGGCCCTCGTCGCGGCGGGCGTCTCCCCGCAGGCCCGGGGCGAGTCCCTGACGGTGGAGGAGTTCGCGAGGATCGCGGAGAACAAGGGCGCGGAGAACCCGGGCGCCGGGGGCAAGACCGCCGAGAACGACCCCGCCAAGAACAAGGACGTCGAGAACAACACCCCCGAGGCCCGTCCGGAGGACTCCCAGTGACCGTCACCGTCCGCGTCCCCGCCAAGGTCAACGTCCAGCTCGCCGTCGCCGCCTCCCGCCCCGACGGCTTCCACGACCTCGCGAACGTCTTCCTCGCCGTCGGCCTGTACGACGAGGTCACCGCGACCCCGGCCGACGAGCTGAGGATCACCTGCGAGGGGCGGGACGCCGACCAGGTCCCCCTGGACCGGACGAACCTCGCCGCGCGGGCCGCGATCGCGCTGGCCGAGCGGTACGGGCGCGGCCCCGACGTCCACCTGCACATCGCGAAGGACATCCCGGTGGCCGGCGGCATGGCGGGCGGGAGCGCGGACGGCGCCGGCGCGCTGGTCGCCTGCGACGCGCTGTGGGGCACGCACGCCTCACAGGCCGAACTCCTGGAAATCTGCGCCGAGTTGGGCAGCGACGTCCCCTTCAGCCTGGTCGGCGGCGCGGCACTCGGCGTCGGACGGGGCGAGCGGCTGACCCCCCTGGAGGTGGGCGGCGCCTTCCACTGGGTGTTCGCGACGGCCGTCAGGGGCCTGTCGACGCCGGCCGTGTACCGGGAGTTCGACCGGCTGACGGCGGGCACCGAGGTCCCCGACCCGGTGGCGTCGGCGGAGCTGCTGGACGCGCTGGCGAAGGGCGACGTGGACGCGCTCGCGGCGACCGTGTCGAACGACCTCCAGCCGGCGGCCCTCTCCCTGTTCCCGGAGCTGACGGCGACCCTGGACGCGGGCCGTGCGGCGGGCGCGCTCGCGGCGCTGGTCTCGGGCTCGGGTCCGACGACGGCGTTCCTCGTCCGGGACCCGGCGGGCGCGCAGGCCGTCGCGGCGGCGCTGGCGGCGTCGGGGACGTGCCGGAACGTGCGGACGGCGGTGGGCCCGGCCCCCGGCGCGACGGTCGTGACCCCCGATGGCTTGAACTGACCTGTTAGCCAAGGGGTTGTGAAGGACTCGGGGGGATCCCGTAGGTAAGCCTCCGACCTGCGTGAACATTGTGCCGAATGTTATCTACGCCACAGTATTTTAATGTTCACCAATGCGGTTCATGGTCCATTTCGCGCCAGTCTGACCGGCCGGAACGTGGTGGCAGGATCAGGCCACCCCGGCCGAGAGGAAGTCCCGATGGGACACATGGACCACTTCAGCGCGGGATGGGTCACCCCCGTCCTGTCGTATGTGATGGCGTGCGTCGGCTCCGCGCTCGGACTGCGCTGCACCGTCCGCGCACTGGAGTCCGAGGGCGCCTCCAAGCGCAACTGGCTCGTCCTCGCCTCCGTCGCCATCGGCTCCGGCATCTGGACCATGCACTTCGTCGCGATGCTGGGCTTCGCCGTGCACGGCACCCCGATCCGCTACGACGTCCCGCTGACCGTCCTCAGCCTGCTGATGTCGGTCGGCGTCGTCGCGGCCGGCGTCTTCACCGCCGGGTACGGCCGCTCGCGCGTCACCTCGGTCGTCCTCGGCGGCCTCGGCACCGGCCTCGGGGTCGCCGCGATGCACTACACGGGCATGGCCGCGCTCAACCTGCACGGCGCGGTGAGCTACGACCCCGCCCTGGTCATCGCGTCCGTCGTGATCGCGGTCGTCGCCGCGACCGCCGCGCTGACGCTGACGCTGGTCGTCCGGGGCCCGGTGCTGGCCGCGCTCGCCGCCCTCGTGATGGGGCTCGCCGTCAGCTCGATGCACTACACGGCGATGTTCGCCGTCCGGATCTCGCTGGACCCGAGCAGCGCGCCGCTCGCCGGGGTGACGGCGACGCAGTTCATCTTCCCGCTGGCCGTCGTGCTGGGGTCGTTCCTGTTCCTGGCCTCCGCGTACGTCGCGCTCTCGCCGACCGGCGCCGGGAGAAACGATTCGGCAGTGGCTGCCGAACTCCTCCGCGAGGTCGAGCTGACCACAGCCTGAGCCGACCCCCTCAGACCGGGTGCGGTGCCGTATCGGGGGTCGGCGCCGCACCCCTCCCCCCACTTCCTGCCGAGAGGTCACCATGCGCATGCCCCGGTCGTCCGTGCTGCGTCCCAGATCGGTACGGGCGAAGATCGTCGCCCTCCTGATGCTGCCCGTCGTCTCCCTGATGGCCCTGTGGGGCTTCGCGGCCGTGACGACCGCCTCCAGCATCGGCGACGCCGAGCGCGGCAAGGACGTCAACGCCGAACTCCTCGCCCCCGTCGGCGCATTCGTGACGGCCGTCCAGGCCGAGCGGACGGCGGCCCTGCGCGGCGACGAGACCGCCTACCGCACCGCGCAAAGCGCCACCGACCGCACGGCGAAGGCGGTCCGCGACGGCGTCAACTCGGCCGGCTCCGACGCCGGGCTCCTCGACGCCGCGCTGCCCGGCCGCCTCGCCACCCTCAAGGCGGACACCGGGGCGCTCACCGCGCAGCGCGCCCGCCCCTCCTACACCGGGTACTCGGCGATCGTGAGGCACGGACTCGCCGTCACCGGGGCGCTCACCGAGGCCGCGCGCAGCGCCGACGCCTCCGACGGGCGGGTGCTGCTGGAGCTGGCGCGGGCCCGCGAGGCCGTCGCGCAGGAACAGGCGCTGCTCGCGGACGGGACGCTGACGCGGGACGAGTACGCCGCGTTCGTCGGCGCCGTCGCCGTCCAGCGCGAACTCCTCGAACCCGCCGTCGCCGATCTCAAGGCCGCCCACCGGCCCGCCTACCGGCGGGTGCTCGACGGGGACCGGTACGCGCGCGTGCGCGCCGTCGAGGACCAGGTGCGCGCCGCCGGGCCCGGGGGTGCCGTCCCCCTCACCGGCTGGGACGCCGCCGTCACGCAGGTCCTGAGCGGGCTGGCCGGCGCCGAGGCCGACGCGGGCGTCGCCGCCACCGCCAAGGCCGACCCCTTCGGCTGGGACACGCTCGGCGCCTCCGGTGTCGCCGTCGTCCTCGGCCTCGTCGGCGTCCTGCTGTCGCTGCTCGTCTCCGTGCTCGTCGGGCGCGGGCTCATCGTCGAACTGCTCGACCTGCGCAACTCCGCGCTGGAGGTGGCCGGCCGGCGCCTGCCGCAGGCCATGCGGCGGCTGCATGCCGGGCAGGGCGTCGACATCGACGCGGAAGCGCCCATGCGGCGGCTCGCCGGCGACGAACTCGCCCAGGTGGGCACGGCGCTGACGGCCGTGCAGCGGGCCGCGCTGAAGGCGGCGTCCGAACGGGCCGAACTGCTCAGCGGCATCTCCGGGGTGTACGTGAGCCTCGCTCGCCGCAGCCAGGTGCTCCTCCACCGCCAGCTCGACCTGCTCTCGGCGCTGGAACAGCGCCGGCAGGACCCCGCCGAACTGCGCGACCTGTACCGCGTCGACTACCTCGCCACCCGCATGCGGCGCCACTCCGAGAGCCTTCTCATCCTCTCCGGCATCGCCCCCGGACGCGGCTGGCGCGACCCCATCCCGCTGACCGACGTCCTGCGCGCGGCCGTCGCCGAGATCGAGACCCCCGACCGGGTCCAGGTCTGGGCCGTCCCCCGCGTCTCCCTGCTCGGCGGCTCCGTGGCCGACGTCATCCACCTCCTCGCCGAACTCGTCGAGAACGCCGCGTCCTTCTCCCCGCCCTCCACCCAGGTCCAGCTCCGTGCCGCCCGCCTGCGCGAGGGCCTCCTCATCGAGATCGAGGACAGCGGCTTCGGCATGAACGAGGACGCCCTCGCCGACGCCAACCGCAAGATCCAGTCCGACAAGGTCGACCTGCTCGACGCCAAACAGATCGGCCTCTTCGTCGTCAACCGCCTCCGCGCCCGCCAGGGCCTCCAGGTCGAGATCCGCGCCTCCGACACCGGCGGCGTCACCGCGGCCGTCTTCGTCCCCGAGAACCTGATCCGCGACGACATGCCGGTCGGCGAACGGGGGCGGGGACTGGCACCGGCTTCGGCGCTGGTGCCGGAGCAGCGGAGGGCGACGGGGTACGCCTGAGGGGGCGGCCTGTTGTCAGCCGGCCGGCTGGGCGTGGGGGACGGGCGGCCGATGGCGGCCTCCGTGTTCGTCGATGCCGCGCTGCCCGCCCGGGTCGGGCCGACGCCCGTCGCCACCGGAACTGCTGGAGTTCCCGCGCCGTCGGCCGTGGACGGCAGGCTGCCGCGCTGCACCGACTGGCGGGACGAGGCGGACGTCGCGCCCATGGTTCCCGCCCCGCCCCGCCGGGACGGCACGGCGGCTCGT
This sequence comes from Streptomyces roseirectus, assembly GCF_014489635.1. Lineage (NCBI taxonomy): Bacteria > Bacillati > Actinomycetota > Actinomycetes > Kitasatosporales > Streptomycetaceae > Streptomyces > Streptomyces roseirectus. The sequence goes on from NZ_CP060828.1 coordinate 5,666,512, forward strand.
GGGCCTCGTGGCCCCGCGGTGGCGGGCTCGCGCGGGAGGGGGCGGCCGTGCGCATTACGCTGGGAGGCTGACAACCCCCTGGGCAGGAGAACAATGGCCGTCAACCTCGTCAATGTCGAGAACGTCAGCAAGGTGTACGGGACGCGTGCGCTTCTGGACGGGATCTCGCTGGGGGTGTCAGAGGGGGACCGGATCGGGGTCGTCGGGCGGAACGGGGACGGGAAGACGACGCTCATCCGGATGCTGGCCAGGCTGGAGGAGGCGGACTCCGGGAGGGTGACGCACTCCGGGGGGCTGCGGCTGGGGGTGCTGACGCAGCACGACTCGCTCGATCCGACGGCCACCGTGCGGCACGAGGTCATCCGGGACATGGCCGACCACGAGTGGGCCGGGAACGCGAAGGTCAGGGACGTGCTGACCGGGCTGTTCGGCGGGCTGGACCTGCCCGGGTTCCCGCAGGGGCTCGACACCGTCATCGGACCGCTGTCCGGCGGTGAGCGGCGGCGGATCGCGCTGGCGAAGCTCCTCATCGAGGAGCAGGACATGATCGTCCTCGACGAGCCGACCAACCACCTGGACGTCGAGGGGATCTCCTGGCTCGCCCGGCACCTGCAGAACCGCAGGTCGGCGCTGGTGTGCGTGACGCACGACCGGTGGTTCCTCGACCAGGTCTGCACGCGGATGTGGGACGTCCAGCGCGGCGCCGTCCACGAGTACGAGGGCGGCTACTCCGACTACGTCTTCGCCCGCGCCGAACGCGAGCGGATCGCCGCGACCGAGGAGGCCAAGCGGCAGAACCTGGTCCGCAAGGAGCTGGCGTGGCTGCGGCGCGGGGCGCCCGCGCGGACGTCGAAGCCGCGCTTCCGCATCGAGGCCGCGAACGCGCTCATCGAGGACGTGCCGCCGCCCCGCGACTCCAGCGAGCTGATGAAGTTCGCGTCGTCGCGGCTCGGGAAGACGGTGTTCGACCTGGAGGACGTCACCGTCCAGGCCGGGCCGAAGACGCTGATGAAGCACATCACCTGGCAGCTCGGACCCGGCGACCGCATCGGCCTCGTCGGCGTCAACGGCGCCGGCAAGACGTCGCTGCTGCGGGCCCTCGCGGACGCCTGGCGCACCGAGGGGGAGGCGCAGCCGGCCGCCGGGCGGGTCGTCGTCGGCAAGACCGTCAAGCTCGCGTACCTCTCCCAGGACGTCACCGAACTCCCGCCCACCCTGCGGGTGTTGGAGGCCGTGCAGCAGGTCCGTGAGCGTGTCGACCTCGGCAAGGGGCGCGAGATGACCGCCGGGCAGCTGTGCGAGACGTTCGGCTTCAACAAGGAGAAGCAATGGACGCCGGTCGGGGACCTGTCGGGTGGTGAGCGGCGCCGGCTCCAGCTCCTGCGGCTGCTCATGGACGAGCCCAACGTCCTCTTCCTCGACGAGCCCACCAACGACCTCGACATCGAGACGCTGACCCAGCTCGAAGACCTCCTCGACGGCTGGCCCGGGTCGATGATCGTCATCTCCCACGACCGGTTCTTCGTCGAGCGGACGACGGACCGGGTGTTCGCGCTGCTCGGGGACTCGACGCTGCGGATGCTGCCGCGGGGCATCGACGAGTACCTGGAGCGGCGGGCGCGGATGGAGGAGGCGGCGGCCGCCTCCGCCCCTGTGGCGCAGAAGACGGCCGTTCCGGAGAAGAGCGCCGCCGACCAGCGGGCCGCGAAGAAGGAACTCCAGAAGATCGAGCGGCAGTTGGACAAGGTGTCGGCTGCCGAGAGCAAGTTGCACGCGCGGATCGCCGAGAACGCGACCGACTTCGCGAAGGTCGCCGAACTCGACGTCGAGTTGCGGGCGTTGGGGGCTGAGCGGGAGGAGCTGGAGATGCGGTGGCTGGAACTCGCCGAGGATGCGTGAGGTTGGGTGGAGGGCTTCGGGAGGTGTCCGCTGAGCGTCCGCCGGCCGCGCGTAGAGCGCCGGAACAGCCCGTGAAGGGGGCGTGAAGGCGCGTAACGGAGGCATCACGGCCCGGTCCGCCCTTGGGAACAGGGGAGGATTTGGGCCGTTCTGCCGTCTCGGGCCAGTGATAGAAAGGGCCTTCTGGTACGTCTCGGTACCGGTGCGCGTCCTGGGCCCTCGGGGGTCGGGGCGTGGCTGAAAAGCGGTGAACTACATGGGGGAACAGGTCGATGGCTCAGCCGCCGCCGCATGACGGGCACGGGAATTCGCCGGGGGGTGGGTTCGGCCCGGCGCCGGGCGCTCCGCAGGGGCCGTACGGGCAAGGGGGGCAGGGACAAGAGGGCTACGGGCAAGGGGGCTACGGGTCTCCCCAGGCCGGCCCCTACGGGAACGCTCCGCAGCCCGGCCCTTACGGGAACCCTCCCGGTCAGCCGCCTGTCCCTCCGCAGGGGTACGGGTATCCCCAGGCCGGCCCGTACGCCGCCCAGCCCTCCGGTGCACCTGGTACCCCTAGTACCCCCGGTGTACCCGGCCCCTACGCCGCCCAGCCTCCCGCCGGCCCCTACGGGAACCCCCCGCAGGGCTACGGGGGCTACGGGTACCCCCCGGCGCAGCCCCCCGGCACCCCCGGCCCCGGCCGCTCCGGGAAGAAGCCCGCGCTGGTGATCGGCGCCGCCGTCGCCGCGCTGCTCGTCATCGGCGGGACCGTGTGGGCGGTGAGCGGTGGCGGTGACGACAAGGAGCCGGTCGCGCGCACGAGCACGACCCCGACGCCGGCCGCCTCCGACGCGCCCGTCAACCCCGGGGACGGGGAAGGCGACGGCAAGAAGGAGGACGACACCGACTTCAACGCCTCCCGCAAGGCCGGCGAGGCGAAGGTCCTCTGGTACAAGGAGGCCCCGGACACCCCGGCCGACGGCGCGGACGCGCCCGGCATGTGGTTCGCGGACTCCATCGCCGTCAAGGCCGCGTACAAGGAACTCGTCGGGTACAAGGCCGCCGACGGGACGCCCGCGTGGCCCGCGGTCACGCTGCCGCAGAAGATCTGCGCGGTGACCCGGCAGCAGACCGCCGACGACAAGGTCGTCGTCGCCTACATGAGCGGGGTCAGCAGCCGCGCCCAGTGCAACCAGCTCCAGCAGATCGACCTGCGGACCGGGGCGAAGGGGTGGACCGCCGAGGTTCCCGACGGGAAGCTCTTCGACAGCGCGTCCGACATCAGCCTCAGCCTCGCGGGCAACACGGTCATGGTCGGGCGGTCGCAGTCCGGCATCGCGTACGACGTGCGGACCGGGAAGACGCTGTACGAGAAGGAGAAGTACAACGAGGACTGCTTCCCGTCCGCGTTCGCCGGGTCCGCGAACCGGCTGATCTCCGTCGCCTCCTGCGACGCGCTCGGCACGAACGAGCACGTCGAGATCCAGGAGCTGAACCCCGCGACCGGCGCGGTCAAGTGGACCCGGCCGCTCGACAAGGGCTGGGAGGTCGAACGCACCTTCTCCGTCGACCCGCTCGTCGTCTACAGCACCAACGACGACAAGAACCTCATGAACATCGCCGCGTTCAAGGCGGACGGCACGGTGCGGTCCCAGGTCGGCTTCAACCTCAAGGTCGGCACCGACTGCGGGTGGGACCTCTTCCACCGCGACCTCCTCGGCTGCGGGGGGACGGCCGCCGACGCCAACACCCTCTACCTCCCCACCGACTCGACCAACGACCCCAACGACGTCGTCGCCATCGACCTCAACACGGGCAAGGAGAAGTGGCGCGCCAAATCCCCCGGCGACGCCCCCATGCTCCCCATCCGCACGGACGGCTCCACGGTCATCGCCTACCTGGAACCCACCTACGACGCCCCCGGCCGCGTAGTCTCCATCCCCACCTCCACCCCCACCCACACCCCCACCACCCTCCTCCAACTGCCCACCTCCACCGCCAAGATCGAGTCCGGCTTCAACTCCCGCGACGTCGCCTACCTCGACGGCCGCTTCTACCTCTCCACCACCCGCATCACCGGCAACGACGAAACCCGCCAAAAACTCATGCTGGCGTACGGCAAGTGAGCGGCGCGGATGAGCCAACGGTACGAAGTGCACCGGCGGCACGGAGTAGGCCGGCGGCGGGGAGCGGACCGACAGAGCGGAGTGCACCGGCGGTGCGGGCAAGACGACCGCGCGAGTTCGCCGACGGCGCATGTGGTCGGACGTACCGCCCGCCAGCGTACGCCGATCACCGTCCCACCGGCTGGTGCGGCCCAGCGTTTCGGGAGCACAGCCCGGCCTCGGCCGGACAGGCTCGGCGTGCCGCCCGGCGGTGCGAGTGGACGAGCGGGGTTTTCCCGGCGGCGGCGCGAGCCGGTGGCGCGAGTGCGTCGGTGGTGCGGGCGAGTTGGCCGGGCGAGTCCGCTGGCGGCGCGCGCGGGCCGGCGTCGCATGCGGTCGGACGTATGGACCGGATCCCGGCACGAGCCAGCCGGCCGCGTGCGCGGACCCGTGGCGTGCACCGGCACCTGGTCTCAGGTCGGCGCGAGCCGGGCGGACGTACGGGTCGCCCGTCGGCGTGGGCCGATCACTGTCCCGAGCCGGACGCCGGTCCGGGGCAGCCGTCTGTGCGAGCTGCCCCGTACGAGCCGCCCCTGTCGAGCCGCTGGGCGCTCCGAGTCGCCGCCCCGTGCGAGTCGCCCGGCCCTCCGAGTCGCCGGCCCCTTCCAGTCGCCCGGTGCTGTCCATGAACCCGCCGAGGTCGTCGCCCCTTCGGAGCCGGCCTGCGCTGTCCGTGAGCCGGTGTCGTCACTGAGCCGGGTCCGGCTCCCACGTCCCCTCCCCACCCGAGTCTTTCCCGAGGTACCCACACCATGACCCAGCCCCCGCAGGGCCCGACTCCCGGCACCCCCTCGGACCAGCCCCCGGCGTACGGCGCCCCGCAGGGCCCCCCGCCGGCCCCGCAGCAGCCCCCGTCCCCCGAGCAGCCCCCTGCCTTCGGTGCGCCCCAGGGTGCCCCGGCGGCCCCGGCGCAGCCCCCGGCGTTCGGGCAGCCGGAGAGCTCCCCGAAGCAGTCCCCGGCATACGGCCAGCCGACCCCGCCGCAGGGTCCCCCGGCGCAGTCCCCGGCGTACGATCAGCCTCCGTCCCCCGAGCAGCCCCCGGCGTACGGTGCCTCCCAGGGCGCCCCGGCGGCCCCGCAGCAGCCCCCGGCGTACGACCAGCCGACCCCGCCGCAGGGTCCCCCGGCGCAGTCCCCGGCATACGGCCAGCCGACCCCGCCGCAGGGCCCTCCGGCGCAGCCCCCGGCGTACGGCCAGCCCCCGTCCCCCGAGCAGTCCCCGGCGTATGGCGCCCCCCAGGGCCCGCCCCCCGCCGCTCCCGCGGCCCCGCCGCAGCCCCCCGCCTACGGCCAGCCGGCCCCGGCGCAGCTGCCCGCCGCCCACACTCCCCAGCCCCCTGCCGCCCACACTCCCCAGCCCCAGCCCCAGGCACAGCCGCAGCCCCCCACTCCGCCCCAGCCCGCGTACGGCTACCCGCACCCCTCACCCCAGCCCGCCTACGGCTACCCCGCCGCAGGTGACCCCTCCTACGGGTACCCGGGGCAGCAGGGGTACGGGTACCCCTCGCCTCCCACCACCCCCATGCAGCCGCAGGCGGAACCGGCCGGGGACAACGGGCTGATGGCGCAGATCATGATTGTCGCGTCGGCGCTGGTGGCGATCGCGTTGATCATCGGTGGCGGGGTCTGGTACTCGAACTCGAAGGGGGAGGAGAACGAGGCGAAGGGGGACGGGAAGGCGAGCGCGAGCCCGAGTCCAGGGGGAGGTGTGGCCGAGGGCGTGGAGAAGGCGCCCGCCGACCCGAAGTCGAAGGTCCTGTTCCAGCTCCCGATGCCGAAGCTCGCGAAGGGTGAGAGCGAGAACACGGACGGCTCGTGGATCACCGACAAGGTGTACGCGAAGTCGGGCATCGCGGAGGTGAACGGCTACGACCTGGACAAGGGCGGCAAGCTGTGGACGGCGAAACTCCCCGGCCCGGTCTGCGCAGCCTCCCGCTGGCTCAGCGCCGACGGCACGAAGGCGGCGATCGTCTTCAAACCGGCGATGCCCACGAAGCAGACGTACCAGCAGTGCAGCCAGGTCGGCGCACTCGACCTGAACACCGGCAAGCTGCTGTGGACGAAGACCGCCGGCGCCGGTGACTACGCCCTCAGCTTCGACGCCGTGACGATCAGCGCGAGCACGGTCGCCGCGAGCGGCACGAGCGGCGGCGCCGCGTTCGACGTCACCACCGGCAAGCTCCTGTGGCAGCCGAAGACGGCCGACACCTGCACGGACCGCGGCTACGGCGGCGGCCCGAAACTCGTCGCGGTGCGCAAGTGCGGCGGCTACGACAACCCGACCCTGAGCGTGCAGACCCTCGACCCGCTCTCCGGCAAGGTCCTCTCCGAGTACAAGCTGGCGCCCGGCATCGAGTACGCGAGCATCGTCTCGACCGACCCGCTGGTCGTCGGCGCGGACGTCGGCGACAGCGCCGGCGACGGCAGCTCCCTGTCCGACCTGTTCTCCATCGACGGCGCGACGGGCCAGCTCCGCGCCCGGATCTCCGTCCCCGGCGACGACTACGGCGCCGAGTGCGAGATCAGCGAGGCGGACGGCTGTCAGGGCATCGTCGCCTGGGGCGACCGGCTCTACATCCAGACCGAGGACAGCGTCGGCTCGGGCGGGCAGAGCAGTTCGAAGCAGATCGTCGCCTTCGACGTCGTCACCGGAAAGCAGACCGGGCAGCGCGCGGACGGCGGGGAGTTCGACCTGTACCCGCTGCGGATGGACGGCAGGAACCTCCTCGCGTACAAGAGCGCGTCCTACGACCACGGCGGCCAGGTCGTCAGCATCGACGGGACGACGTTCAAGCAGACGACGCTCCTGCGGAACCCCGACACCAAGACGGTCCTCGACGTCGAGGGGCAGATGTCGCCCGGGTTCGCGGAGATCCTGTACGCCAAGGGGCGGCTGTTCATGTCGCAGACGTACGTGAGTGACAGCGACGCGGACGAACAGCTCGCGATCGCGTACGGCACCGGTTCCTGACCGTTTCCGTGCGGTCGACGGCCTCGCATCCGACTCGGGTGCGGGGCCGTTCGCTTACCGTTCGCCGCCCGTGCAGGGGAGGTTTTTCCTCGATCGGGGGCACTTCTCACCAGTAGGGGGAGCGCGACGTCGAACAAGCGTGTAGCTTCCGGGGGCATGAAAGGCGGGGTGCCGGGGGGCTCCCCGCGTGAACCTGTCCGGGTGGGGCATCCATGGGGGGACTGGGGGGTGGCTCGATGGGAGTCCGGCTGATGGTGGTCGACGACCACCGCCTGCTCGCCGAGGCGCTGGCCTCGGCGCTGAAACTGCGCGGTCACCGTGTGCTGGCCGCCGCCGCGCCGGCCGCGGGCGCCGCGGACCTGGTGATCACCAGGGCGCCCGAGGTGTGCCTGCTGGGGACGGCGGCGCCGGCGGAACCGGGGACGTTCGACCCCGTCGTCCGTATCAAGCGGGAGCGGCCGCAGGTCGCCGTCCTCGTCCTCGGCCCCGTGCCGAGTCCGCGGGGGATCGCGGCGGCGTTCGCGGCGGGGGCGTCCGGGTACGTCCGTCACGACGAACGCATAGAGGGCGTCGAACGCGCCATCATGAAGGCCCGCGCGGGAGAGGCGGCGGTGGCCCCCCAGCTCCTCCAGAACGCCTTCAGCGAACTCCTCAACCCCGCCGCCCAGCCGGACGACGAGGGCCAGCGCCTCCTCCACATGCTCACCCCCCGCGAGGTCGAGGTCCTGGTCCGCGTCGCCGACGGCGAGGACACCCGCCTCATCGCCGCCGGCATGGGCATCGCCCCCTCCACCGCCCGCACCCACGTCCAACGCGTCCTCATGAAACTGGGCGTCGGCTCCCGCCTCGAAGCCGCGGCCCTGGCCGCCCGAACCGGCTTACTGGACCGGGCCTCCCCCCACACCCAACCCCAACAGGGCCCGGAGAGCTGAGACCACCGCGGCGCCTGAGCACCAGACGGCGAGGGCGGCCCACCACGCCACGACGCCGGACGAGGCCACCTGCTCTCACCGGCGGTGCGGGGGCGTGGGGGCCTGCGGCCACCGCGCCGCACGGCGTGGGTGGCTGCCCGAGCTGTGGTGTACGGCACGGGCGCTCGCCCCCAAACTCGGTGCGCGGCCGGGGTTCTCGCCTCCAACTCGGCGCACAACGGGACCCGTTCCTACCGGAAGGCACACGCCCGCACACCGGCCCGCCCCGGCAGGGGGCAGCAACCCCCTTCGCCAGGCGACCTGAACAGCCCTCACACCAGCGGCAGTCGAGGTTCGGCCCACAGCGTTCCGGCTGCTCGGGGCGCTGGAGACGCGCGGGTTCGCCGAGCAGGGGACCGCAGTACCGGGGCGAGAACCGGCTCGGCCTCAGGCTCGTACGCCTCGTGCCCATGGGCGACTTCCGGCGGAGACACCGTGTACGGTTCCGGCGCGACGTTCGCCGTCCGGCGAGGACGCAGCAGCGTCGTTATCGCCGACGGCTTCCGCCCGCCCCCGGAAAGAAGGGCGCCCCCCCACACAGGGAACAGACACCCGCGCGCTGCACCGCCCCCGAAGGATCAGACCCCGCAGGCACCGGCCCCGGCGAGCGCAGCGCCCTCGCCCCGTCGGGGCCGGACCCTCAGTTCACCCCGTCCCCTTTTCCTCCCCCTCTACCGGGAGTTCCGGCGTCGGGGCCGCAGCGGGGCGGAGCCACTGCCAGGTGAGGAAGAAGAGGCCCAGCAGGAGCATGCCGAGGCCGGTCCAGAGGTTGATGTTGATGCCCTGGGCCTTGTCGATCTCGGCGTCGCTGTCGGTGAGGCCGGTGATGGTGACGATGACGCCGTAGACGACGAAGAGGCCGCCGATGATGAGGCGGAGGTCGAAGATGCGGGCGGCGGTGGCGGACTGCGCCTCAAGGGCCGTCACCTCGCGGTGGACGTCATGTTCCGAGTGGTGGTCGGACATGGAGCGTTCCTTTCAAAAGGGGGGCTCAGAAGGAGAACGGGATGTAGCAGGCGGCGGCGAGGACGACCGCGCTCCAGCCGAGGAGGGCCGGCCGGCGGTACCAGGCGTCGTCGCCCTTGGCGGGCGCCTCGGACATGCCGGGGGAGCGCGTCCCGTACACCAGGCCCTGGAGTTCGGCCTCCGGCTTCGGCGCGGTGAACAGCGACACGATCACCATGACGACGGCGCCCGCGACGAACCCGGCGATCGCGGAGACGAAGTTCGCGCCCTGGTCGGAGGGGATGCCGATGACGTCCTGCTTGTAGAGGACGAAGTAGTTGACCATCGCGGCGGTGGTCCCGGCGAGCAGCCCCCAGAACCCGGACTTCGCGGAGGCCCGCTTCCAGAACATCCCGATGATGAAGACGACGAACATGGGGACGTTGAAGAAGGAGAACAGCGTCTGGAGGTAGCTCATGATGTTGGAGAAGGAGGACGCGAGGAAGGCCGTGCCCACCGACGCCGCGACGCCGATCGCGGTGATGAGGCGGCCGAAGCGGACGTAGTACGCGTCCTCCCGGTCCCGCACGACGTACTTCGCCCAGATGTCGTTCGTGAACACCGTGTTGAACGACGACACGTTCGCCGCCATCCCCGCCATGAACGCCGCGAGCAGCCCGGTGACGGCGATCCCGAGCACCCCGTTGGGCAGCAGCTGCTCCATGAGGTAGGGGATCGCGTCGTTGTACTGGAGGTCGGACCCGGACGTCCCGATCTTCGGCACCAGCACCGCCGCCACCAGCCCGGGGATCATCACGAGGAACACGATGAAGATCTTGGGGAACGCGGCGATGAGCGGCGTGCGCTGCGCGGCGGAGAGGTTCTTCGCGGACAGCGCCCGCTGCACCTCCGCGAAGTTCGTCGTCCAGTACCCGAAGGACAGCACGAACCCGAGCCCGAGGACGATCGTCAGCCAGTTCGCGCCCAGGGGATTGTCACTGCCGATCCCCGTACCACCCCAGGCGGTGACGAAGTCGTCCCCGTGGCTCGCCTTGAGCGAGTCGGTCAGCCCGTCCCAGCCGCCGACCTTCTTCAGCCCCAGCACGGACAGCGGGATCAGCGCCGCGAGGATGACGAAGAACTGCAGCACCTCGTTGTAGATCGCCGACGACAGTCCGCCGAGCGTGATGTACGCGAGCACGAAGAACCCGGCGACGAGGATCGCGACCCACTCGGGCCAGCCGAGCAGCGCCTCGACGACGATGGCGAGCGCGTACAGGTTGACGCCGGCGATGAGGATCGCGGCGAACGCGAACAGCGCGGAACTGAGCAGATGCGCCCACTTGTCGAACCGCAGCAGCAGCATCTCGGGGACGGACCGCACCTTCGACGAGTAGTAGAAGGGCATCATCACGAGCCCGAGGAACACCATCGCCGGGATCGCGCCGATCCAGTACCAGTGGACGGTGTACGCCCCGTACTGCGCGCTGTTGGCGGCCATGCCCAGGATCTCGGTCGCGGCGAGGTTCGCCGAGATGAACGCGAGCCCGGTGATCCAGGCGGGCAGTGAGCGCCCGGAGAGGAAGAAGTCGAGGCTGGTCTTCACGGAGCGCCGGGCGGCGAACCCGATGCCGAGGACGACGACGAAGTAGATGCCGAGGATCGTGTAGTCGAGCGCGTTGACGGGGAGCCGCAGCTCGGCCGAGAGATACATGGGGGGATGCATGCGCAGCGTGCCTTGTCTCGTAGTCGTACGGTGGTTTATGTTTCTATGTGTTTGGTTCTGTTTGAGTGTGGGATGAGGGACGGAGCGTCCGACGGTGAAGAAGACCTCGACCCGGCTGGCCGACGGTCGTGAGCTGATCTACTACGACTTGCGGGACGACTCGGTGCGCGACGCGGTGGACCGCCGCCCACTCGACCGGACCGTCACCACTTCGGAGGTACGCCGGGACCCCCTCCTCGGTGACGAGGTCGCGATCGCCTCCCACCGGCAGGGCCGCACCTACCACCCCCCGGCCGACCAGTGCCCCCTGTGCCCGACGCGGGGCGACAACCTGAGCGAGATCCCGGACTCGTCGTACGACGTCGTCGTCTTCGAGAACCGTTTCCCCTCGCTGGCCGGCGACTCGGGCCGCTGCGAGGTCGTCTGCTTCGCCTCCGCCCACGACGCGTCGTTCGCCGACCTCACCGAGGAGCAGGCGCGTCTGGTCCTGGAGGCGTGGACCGACCGGACGTCCGAGCTGTCGCATCTTCCTTCCGTCCAGCAGGTGTTCTGCTTCGAGAACCGGGGCGAGGAGATCGGGGTGACCCTCGGCCACCCCCACGGGCAGATCTACGCCTACCCCTTCACCACGCCCCGCACCGCCCTGATGCTGCGCCAGGTCGCCGCGCACAAGGACGCGACCGGCGGGGAGAACCTGTTCGACGCCGTCCTGGAGCGGGAACTCGCGGACGACCGGGTCGTCCTGGAGGGTGAACACTGGGTCGCGTTCGTGCCGTACGCGGCGCACTGGCCCTACGAGGTGCACCTCTACCCCAAGCGCCGGGTCCCTGACCTGCTCGGGCTCGACGAGGACGCGCGCACAGAGTTCCCCAAGGTCTATCTGGAACTCTTGAGGCGCTTCGACCGGATCTTCGGTGAGGACCAGCCCGTGACGCCGTACATCGCCGCCTGGCACCAGGCGCCGTTCGGCCAGCTGGAGGAGTTCGACGGCGTCAGCCGCGACGACTTCGCGCTGCACCTGGAGCTTTTCACGATCCGACGCACTTCCGGCAAGCTGAAGTTCCTCGCGGGCTCCGAGTCGGGGATGGGCGCGTTCATCAACGACATCTCCCCGGAGCGCGCGGCCGAGCGATTGCGAGAGGTAGCGAGTTCATGAGCAAGTACCTGGTCACGGGCGGGGCGGGTTACGTCGGCGGCGTGGTGGCCCAGCACCTCCTGGAGGCCGGCCACGACGTGACCGTCCTCGACAACCTCTCCACCGGCTTCCGCGAGGGCGTCCCGGCGGGCGCGACCTTCATCGAGGGCGACATCCGCGACGCGGGCAAGTGGCTCGACTCCTCCTTCGAGGCGGTCCTGCACTTCGCCGCCAGCTCCCAGGTAGGGGAGTCGGTCGTACGACCTGAGAAGTACTGGGACAACAACGTCGGCGGCACGATGGCCCTGCTGGGCGCGATGCGCGAGGCGGGCGTCCGCAAGCTGGTCTTCTCCTCGACGGCCGCCACGTACGGCGAGCCGGAGTCGGTGCCGATCCCCGAGACGGCCGTCACCAAGCCGACCAACCCCTACGGGGCGACGAAGCTCGCGGTCGACCACATGATCACCAGCGAGGCCGGGGCGCACGGCCTCGGCGCGGTCTCGCTGCGCTACTTCAACGTCGCGGGCGCCTACGGGGCGCAGGGCGAGCGGCACGACCCCGAGTCGCACCTCATCCCCCTGGTACTTCAGGTGGCTCAGGGTCGCAGGGACGCGATCTCCGTCTACGGCGACGACTACCCGACGCCGGACGGCACCTGCGTCCGGGACTACATCCACGTCGCCGACCTCGCGGACGCGCACCTGCTGGCGCTGAAGGCCGCGACGCCGGGCGAGCACCTGATCTGCAACCTCGGCAACGGTGAGGGCTTCTCCGTCCGGCAGGTCATCGACACCGTCCGCAAGGTCACCGGGCACCCCATCCCCGAGGTCGTCGTCCCCCGGCGCGGCGGCGACCCCGCCGTCCTCGTCGCCTCCGCCGCCACCGCGCGCGAGCGGCTGGGCTGGCGGCCGTCCCGCACGGACCTCGCGGGTATCGTCGCCGACGCGTGGGCTTTCACGCAGCAGATTTCTAAGGAGAGTTGAGTTGGGCGCACAGCAAGTCCGGGACGGCTTCGAGGAGTTGTACGGGGCCGCCCCGGAAGGCGTCTGGGCGGCCCCCGGCCGCGTCAACCTCATCGGTGAACACACCGACTACAACGACGGCTTCGTCATGCCGTTCGCCCTCCCGCACACGGCGATCGCGGCGGTCTCGCGCCGCGAGGACGACGTCCTGCGCCTGCACTCCGCCGACATCGACGCCGGTGTCGTCGAGGTGACGGCCCTGGAGCCGGGCTCGGACACCGACTGGACGGCGTACCCGGCGGGCGTGGTCTGGGCGCTGCGCGAGGCGGGCCACCCCGTCCGGGGCGCGGACATCCACCTGTCCTCCACGGTCCCCTCCGGCGCCGGCCTCTCCTCCTCGGCCGCGCTTGAGGTGGTCGTCGCCCTCGCCCTCAACGACCTCTACGAACTCGGCCTCCAGCGCTGGCAGTTGGCCCGCCTGTGCCAGCGCGCGGAGAACGTCTACGTGGGCGCCCCCACCGGCATCATGGACCAGACCGCCTCCGCCTGCTGCGAAGAAGGCCACGCCCTCTTCCTCGACACCCGCGACCTCTCCCAGAAGCAGATCCCCTTCGACCTCACCTCCGAAGGGCTCCGCCTCCTCGTCGTCGACACCCAGGTCAAGCACGCCCACAGCGAGGGCGAGTACGGCAAACGTCGTGCCGGCTGCGAGGAGGGCGCCGCGATCCTGGGCGTGACAGCCCTCCGAGACGTGCCCTACGCCGACCTGCCCGAGGCCCTGTCCCGCATCGACGACGAGGAGATCCGCCGCCTGGTCAAGCACGTGGTCACGGAAGACGAACGAGTAGAACGCGTCGTCACCCTCATGACCACCGGCGCCGACGCCCGCGAAATCGGCCCCGTCCTGGTAGAAGGCCACGCCTCTCTCCGCGACGACTTCCGCATCTCCTGCCCGGAGCTGGACCTGGTGGTCGACTCCTCCCTGTCAGCCGGCGCGCTGGGCGCCCGCATGACGGGCGGCGGCTTCGGCGGCTCGGCCATCGTCCTCGCGGAGGAGTCCGACGTCGCCAGTATCACGAAGACCATCGAAGAAGCCTTCGCGACAGCCGGCTTCACGGCCCCCCGCGTCTTCGAAGCAGTCCCGGCACCCGGGGCGCGGCGACTGGCCTGACTTCGGGGCGAGTCCGCACAAGAAGCGGTTCCCGCAGGTTACTTGCCTGCGGGGACCGCTTCTCCGGTCATGAGAACAGCGCCGGGGTCACCAGGGCGATACGGACGATGCCGGGCTCAGGCGGAGGGGCGTCGTAGACGTAGGTGACGGTCAGGGGCGGGCGGGAGTCCGTGCCCTCGATCCGGGTCGTGCAGAGCTTCATCCCGCCGGTGGCACTGCGGGCTTGGCGGCCGAGCGCCGGGTTCTTCTCCAACTCCGCCCTCAGCGCCTGTGTCACATTCCCGGCCGGGCGCCCGCCGTCTGGCACGCACTCCCCCAAGCTCTCGACTTCGCTCGACCAGGGGGCACCCCCGTCGCGGGCGCTCCGGCGCCTTGCGATCTGGGGGTACCCCCTGCTCGTCAGAGCTTGGGGGAGCATCAGACGACGCGCGCTGATCCGACCGGGGATGTGACACAGGCTCTCAGCGCCTCGACGGCTTCGAGCGCGCCCGCCCCGATGGCCTCGCAGCGGGAAAGCGCCTCGTGCGTGATCTCGGCGATGGTCGGTCGCGACGCGTCGGTCACTCCGCCGTCCTCCGAGCCTCCTGGATCTCCGCGACCGCCGCACCGACGGCCGCGTCGAACGCCGGGTCCTGCCGGGCGGCGATCCGTCCTCGGAACTCTTCCACCAGGCGGACGATGCCGGTGAGGTCGGCCGGGTCGGCGTGGTTGATCTCGCGAGCCAGTTCGGCCTCGAAGTCGTCGGCGTCGCCGGGGAAGCCGTAGCCCATGGTGAGCGCGGCACGGAGTTCGCCGATGGTGCGCAGGGGAGGGACCGATGGCGTGTCGATGGGGTGGGCGGTCATGGCGGCGGGCCTTCCTTCCGTCCGTTCACGAACGAACCCTGTCCTTCCCTGGATGGAACGTAACGCTACCGCGCCGCAAGGTCACGTCGTCCGCCGATGCCGCGCCTTCGGACCCCGGCTCCGCACCCGCACCATCACGAACAGCACCAGCCCGACCGCCGCGAGCCCCACGACCACCTTCGACAGCACGCCCACGTACGCCTCGACGAGTTCCCACTGATCCCCGAGCCAGTAGCCGGCCATGATCAGGACGGAGTTCCAGATGAGGGAGCCGAGGGTGGTGAGGGCGATGAACGTGGGGAGGCGCATGCGTTCGACGCCGGCGGGGACGGAGATGAGGCTGCGGAAGACGGGGAGCATGCGGCCGAGGAAGATGGCTTTGGTGCCGTGCCGGGCGAACCATTCCTCCGTGCGGACGAGGTCCGCCGGCTTCACCAACGGGAGCTTGGCCCAGATCGCGTGGACGCGGTCCCGTCCGACCAGCATGCCGATCCAGTAGAGGACGACCGCCCCGACCGTCGCCCCGAGGGTCGTCCAGAAGAGGGCCGAGTACAGGCTGAGCACACCCTGCCCCGCCGCGAACCCGGTCAGCGGGAGGATGACCTCGCTCGGGATCGGGGGAAAGAGGTTCTCCAGGGCGATCGCCAGCCCGGCGCCGGGCCCTCCGATGGTCTCGATCAGGTTGGTGACCCACCCGGTGATCCCGTCTTCCGAGGGTTCTTTGGGCTGGGCGGCGAGATACAGGGCGGTCATAAGGTAAAGGTAATGCAAAGTGCCCGCCGGAAACGAACGCGGTAAACGGCCGCGGGAAAGGAGCCCGGCGATGGAACGGACGAGGACCCACGAGGAGCTGATCCTCGTGGAACGCCGCCTGTTCGGCCTGATGGACGTCGACACGGACACCTGGCCCGAGGGCCGACACCCGCAGGACGAACCGGTGACGATCCACCCCGGCCGGATCGACTTCGTGAGCTGCGCCCCCGACCACCGGGCCCTCGTCCGCCTGGAGTCCTGGCCGACAGAACCGGCGGAGCCGGAGGCGCAGGGCGACGACGACGAGATCGAACTCCCGTCGGGACACGTCCAGTTGTGGACGCTGACGATGGGCCCCGGCGAGGGGATCTTCGAGGTCGGCCCACCCGGCCGCTACGCCCTGCGCACGACGACCGAGGGCTGCGAGACGGCCCTCGAACTCGCCATGACGGGCCGCCCGGTACCCGACGGCACCGAGCGGTACGTCATACGCTTCTGGCCACTGACGCCCGGCGATCAGTCGACGATGCGGACGTAGAACCGGTCCCCGTCGAGAATCCGGTCCCGCCCGTACCAGGCCCCCAGCCGGCTCCCCGCCTCCTGGTTGTCACTGAACAGCACGGGCCGCACCGAGAACTGCCCGTACGGCACCCCGGGTTGGTACAGATGCCGCGCCGCGCCCTCGTACGTCGCCGAGAACGGATACTCGTCACAGTCCTGACTCAGCTCGGGATACCCCGGCCACCGCGCCTGGCAGACGGGGACGGCGAACCGCTCCCGGTTCGCGTCCCGCCGCGCGGTGTCGTGGTACAGCCGCCGCAGCGGATCGGCGGCCGAGGCCCCCGGAACGCGCTTGCCGTCGACACGGGGGTACGTCGACTCGGGGTGATCCTGCGCGTCCCGGATGTGCCACGCGCTCTCGTTGACCTCGGAGTCCTTCGTGCTGTAGCTCAGCCACGGCGTCACCCGGTCGAAGATCGACCCCTCCTTCTTCGGCAGGTACCACGCGGAGTCGAAGCGGACGCTGGTGACGGGCCCGTCCGCGCTCTTGTTCCCGCCGTCGGCCCGGAAGTCGTACTCGAACGAGAACGTCCCCGTCTTGACCTGCTCACCCCTGGACGCGTCCGCCGGATCCGCCCACGAGTGGAACAGCAACGACCCCTCGGAGTCGGCCTCCCACTGCGGTACGAGTTTCGTCACCTGGTCGAACCCGCCGGAGACACACGCGTCCGACGTCGACCCCGCGCAGTCCGCCTCGATCTTCAGGCTCCCCGCGTCGCTGGTGCCCCACGAGCTGATCTCGTCGACGTACACCTTCCAGTCGACGTCCCGCAGCCCGTCGTAGGCGTACCCCATGTGGGTGATACGCCCGCTGAACGCGCCGGCGGGGACGCAGAAGATGGTCCAGCAGCGGAACTGTTCCGCCGTGAGGACCGTGATCTGGCAGTACGAGAAGTGGTTCTTGATCCACCCCTCCGCCCGCCACGACAGATCACTGTTCTCCCGGCACTCCTCCGGCGTGATGTCGTCCTCCTGCAAGGTGCTGACCTCACCGGCCGCCAACTCCTCACTGGCGGTCCCGTATTCGGCCCCGCTCTTGACGGCCAGCGCGTGCGCCTCGTCCGCGTCCGTCACGGCCGCTTCCCGGTCGGGCGGCGCGGTGGTCGCCAACTGGTCGGCCCTGACTTTCTTGTCCCGGTCGGCTGGATCGGCCTTCAACGCCCCCGCCACGGACCCATCGGCACTCAGCCCCTCGTCCCCGGGCAACGCCCGCACAACATTGACGAGCCTCCCCTCACCGTTGTTGTCGACCGCCACGGCATTCGCCGGAGCAATCGAGGCCGCCACCAACGCGACCAGCCCCACGACCATCCCTGCACGCCATCTCCCTGTCATGCCCATGCCATCCTCACATCGCATTTTTCCACCGGCAACGCCTCAAACATGGGCGCGCCTCAAGGACGGGTCAAGGGGCGTCGGGCAAGCGTGGGTACCATCCCGGCCGAACTTGCCACACCGGTGAACTCCCAGCTGAGCGCCGGTTGTTCGACTCCCCGTACGACCCCGGCACGCATGGCGAAGCCTTGCCAACCTGGCCGAGAAACGGGGGTTGACAAGGCTTGGCTGTGAGGGGGCTGTGAAAGGGAGTTTACGGAAGCGGAAGGTTCCGCTGCTCCTGATCTGAGGTGTCGCCTTCATGCTGGACGTGGGAGGACCCATGACTCAGCAGACCCTGTACCGGCGGCTGCGCGCCATGCGTGACCACTTCACTCCGCCGCCCGGCTTTGCCTGGCCCGAGATCAGTGACGGGAAGATCGTCATGATGCTGAGCCCGCGGCCGCGCCACCAGCTGACCGCGATGCGGGTGCGGAGGCAACTGGACGCCCAGCTCTCCGAAGGGCTGGCCGTGTTCGAGGCGACAGACACCGACGACGAGTCCCTCGGCACCTTGCGCATCCCGGATCTCCACGTCTGCACGGACGAGGCCATGGAGACCGACGGTCCCCTCGACCCCCGCGAGATCGCCCTCGCGATCGAGATCGTCTCCCCCTCGAACCCGGAGAACGACTACCGGGAGAAGTCCCGCGACTACCCCGCCATGGGCATCCCCCACTACCTGATCCTCGACCCCCGCGACGGGACCTGGACCTACCAGTGGGGCATTGTCCGGGCCGAAGGGCGTCCGGGCTACGACAACCGGCTGCACATGCCGTACGGGGAACCGGTCACCGTGGTCACGGAGCTGGGCACCTGGAAGATCGAGACCACGGAGCTGCCCCGCTACAGCCCGAAGGACATGGGGCTCGCCCCGGAGTAGCGGCGCCCGGCGGTCACCCCAGTCGCTTCGTGAACGTGAACTCCGTGACGCCCGGCGGGTAGTCGGGGATCGCGCAGACCTCGTCGTAGCCCAACTTGCGGTAGAAGTCGGGGGCTTGGAAGTCCCAGGTCTCCAAGCGGACGGCCGTGCAGGCGTGTTGGGTGTGGGCGATGCGTTCCGCTTGGGTGAGGAGGCTCGTGCCGAGGCCGGTGCCGCGGTGGGCGGGGTCGACCCAGAGGAACGCCACGTGGAGCCAGTTCGCCCAGGTATGGCCGACGAGGCCGCCGCAGAGGGGGTTGCCGGGGGCGGTCGCCCAGATGTGTAACGGGGTCTCGTGGACGTCGTGCAGCGCCCGAAGCGCCGGAGACGCCTCCGTGTTCGCCGCACGCAGGCGCGAACGGAGCAGCGCGCGCCGGGCATTGTCCACTTCCGTCTCAAAGCTGAACATGCGCCTCACCATAAACGCGTCCGCCGACCAGTTCTGTGAAACTGCTTCCGCTCCGTGCTCCCGGCCCTACTCTGTGAACAGCGCCGGCGGGGGGCCGGTGCCGATCAGGGGGCGAGACAGTCGGGTACGGCACTCGCGGTGGGGGTAGCAGTACGCGCACGGCGGCGGCCGTGCGGCACCCGCCACGGGCGTCGTACCCGCAGCCGTCGTTCTCGGACCTTTTTCTGGGGTATCCCCAGCTCCGCGAGGGGCGTTGGGGGAGGGGGTTTCGTGGTTCGCATCCGAGTTCTGGTCGTCGACGACCACCGTATCTTCGCCGAGTCGCTGGCCGCGGCGCTCGCGGCCGAGCCGGACGTCGAGGTGTCCGCGGCCGGCAGTGGGCCCGCCGCGCTGCGCAGTCTGGAACGGGCCGCGGCGGAAGGACGCCGGTTCGATGTGCTCCTCGTCGACGCCGATCTCGGCGCCGTCGTCACGGGACTGCGGCCCGCGCCGTCCGTCCACGAGGTCAGTGAGAACGGGCACGTGGACGGCATCTCCCTCGTCTCCGCCGTGCGGTCGTCCCAGGCGTACGTCCGGGTCGTCGTCCTCGCGGAGAAGGACGATCCCCGGCGGGCTGCGCTGGCCCTCCAGGCGGGGGCGTCGGGGTGGGTCGCCAAGGACTGTTCGCTGTCCCGGCTGCTCACCGTCATCCGGGGGGTGCTGCGGGACGAGACGCATCTGCCGCCCGCGTTGCTTACCGGTGTGCTGCGGGAGTTGACGGCCGCGCGCAAGCATCGCACCGAGAGTGAGCGGTTGGTGGAGTCTCTGACTCCCCGTGAGCGTGAGGTTCTTCGGTGCATGGTCGCCGGGCTCGGGCGTAAGGCTGTTGCCGAGCGGTTGTTCCTGTCCCCGCACACGGTGCGGACCCATATGCAGAACGTGCTCGGGAAGTTGGGCGTGCACTCGACGCTGGCGGCGGTCGCGCTGGCGCGGCGGGCGGGGGTCGGGCCCGTCGATCTCGCCGGTGAAGTGGTGGAGCGGGGCGGGCAGTTGGCGTAACGCCCAAGGGGGTGGGGGGAGTTGTGGCGGGGCGTGTGCGGGTGCGTTGTGGTTTCTCGCGCCCACGCGGCGGAGCCGCATATTAGACACAGCCCCGCGCCCCTAAAAGCGCTCAGCTCGCCGACCCTGGTAAGCCCAGCCCGCCAGCCCGGCGTCAGCCGCCAACCCAGCCCTCAGCCCGGGATGTTGTCGAACGGGGCCGTCAACTGGCGTAGGAGGCCGGCCAGTTCTACTCGCTGGGACTGGGAGAGTTCCGCGAGGATCGCGCGCTCTTGGGTGAGGAGGCCCGCGAGGGCCTGGTCGGCGCGGTCTCGGCCCTCCGGGGTGAGGCGGACGAGGACGCCGCGGCGGTCCGTGGGGTCGGGGAGGCGTTCGACGAGGCCCTTTTGGGTGAGGCGGTCGATGCGGTTGGTCATGGTGCCGGAGGTGACGAGGGTCTGGGTGAGGAGTTGGCCGGGGGAGAGCTGGTAGGGGGCGCCTGCCCGGCGCAGGGCCGTGAGGACGTCGAACTCCCACGGCTCAAGCTGATGCTCCGCGAAGGCGAGCCGGCGGGCCCGGTCTAGGTGGCGGGCCAGCCTGCTGACCCGGCTCAGTACCTCAAGTGGTTCCACGTCGAGGTCCGGGCGTTCCCGACGCCACGCCGCGACCAGCCGATCGACCTCGTCCTCCATGGCGATCAGTGTAGTGGTTGTGTCGACATGAAG
Source organism: Streptomyces roseirectus (assembly GCF_014489635.1). NCBI lineage: Bacteria > Bacillati > Actinomycetota > Actinomycetes > Kitasatosporales > Streptomycetaceae > Streptomyces > Streptomyces roseirectus. The sequence goes on from NZ_CP060828.1 coordinate 5,687,043, forward strand.
TCTCTTGATGTCGAGTCTCTTGACGTCGAGAGAATCAAAGGGGCAGGGTGAGAACATGACCAGCCCCTCCTGGGACCCCGCCCAGTACCTCCGGCACGCCGGCCACCGCGCACGCCCCTTCACCGACCTCCTCGCCCGCGTCCCCGACCTCCCCGGCCCCCGCCCCCGCATCGCCGACCTCGGCTGCGGCCCCGGCAACGTCACCCGCCTCCTCACCGAACGCTGGCCCACCGCCCACGTCACCGGCTACGACAACTCACCCCGGATGCTGGCCGACGCGCAGACGCACGCCGGCCCGAACCTCGACTTCGCCCACGCGGACCTCACGACCTGGACCCCGGACGAGCCGTACGACCTCCTCATCTCCAACGCGGCCCTCCAGTGGGTCCCCGGCCACCTGGACGCCCTCCCTGCCTGGCTCGACGCCCTCGCCCCCGGCGGGGTCCTCGCCTTCCAGGTCCCCGACAACACCGACGCCCCGCTCCACACCCTCATGCGCGACCTCGCCGCGAGCCCACGCTGGAAGTCCCGCCTCGCCGACGTCCTGCGTCCCCACGGCTCCGTCCACACCCCCGAGACCTACCTCGCGCGGCTCGGCGGCACGGCCGACGTCTGGCAGACCACCTACCTCCACGTCCTCCCTGGCGACGACCCCGTCCTCGACTGGGTCAAGGGCACCGGCCTGCGCCCCGCCCTCGACGCCCTCGCCGACGACCCCGAGGCCCGCGACACCTTCGTCCACGAATACCGCGACCTCCTCCGCACGGCCTACCCCCGCAGGCCCCACGGCACAGTCCTCCCGTTCCGCCGCCTGTTCGCGGTGGCGACGAAGGCGGCGTGACGGAGAGCAGGCGGCCTACAGCCGGTCCAGCGCGTCCATGCTGATGTCGATCTCGATGTCGAAGGGCGCGGTGACCTTGATGTGCCCGTGGAAGGTTCCGGTCAGCCCGTAGGACCTGGTCACGGGGTCGAGTTCGTAGACGCGGACGACGGGGTGCGGATCGGTGTCGCTCATCTCCACCAGCCAGAAGTGCCGGATGCCCGCGGCGGCGTACTTGCGATGTCCGGCTTCGGGCCGTTACAGCTGTTCAGGACGACGGTCATCTCACGGCGAACCCGGCAGAGTGAACAGATCGTCCACCGTGTAACCCTCGGGCGGCGGCACAGGCCAACGCGTGCTGGAGACCGGCTCGGCAGTCATGGTGATCCCTCCCATGGACGGGATTCCGGGTCCGAGGCGACCGCTACGGGGTGCGGCCCAGGTGGGTTACGAGGATGTGGATCACCTCGTCGTCGATCACGTAGAGGACCCGGTAGTCGCCGACGCGCAGACGGCGGAGGTCGGGTGAACCGTATGCGTACGATCCGGTCGGCCGAGGATCATCGGCGAGCTTGTCGATGGTGTCCAGGAGCAGGGCGAGGCCGTTCGGGTCCTCTTCGAGGAAACGAGCTGCGGCGTTCAGGGCGTGCGGCTCGAAGACGATCTCGTAGGTCACTTCTGTTCGAGTCCCAGCTGCTTGCGTACCTCCGCCATGGGGATGCCCGGCTCAAGAACTCCCTCGGCCTTGCGCCGCTGGTAGTCGGCGAACGCCAGCGCATCCTCGAAATCCTCTATCACCTGCGGCGAAACCAGCAGCGCCGCCACGTGCCCGTGGTCGGTGAGCGCGATGGTCTCGCGGCCGTGGGCGGCGCGGCGGACGAGGTCGCCGAGTTGGGCCCGAGCCGCGCTGATCGTGATCTCAGTCATGGACCCATGGTGGCACAAGATTAACCCTCTGCTCCATAGGTCTCACTCTTTCGAGGGTTCGCTACGACTTCCGGCGCCCTATCAAGTGGGGTTTCGCCTCCATGCCGTCCAACCCGTGCCACGCGATGTTGACCAGGTGCGCGGCGACCTCGGCCTTCTTGGGGCGGCGGACGTCGAGCCACCACTGGCCGGTGAGGGCGACCATGCCGACGAGGGCCTGGGCGTAGAGGGGGGCGAGTTTGGGATCGAAGCCGCGGCTCTTGAACTCGCGGCCGAGGATGTCCTCGACCTGCGTCGCGATGTCCGAGATGAGGGACGCGAAGGAGCCGGTGGACTGGGGGATGGGGGAGTCGCGGACGAGGATGCGGAAGCCGTCCGTGTACTCCTCGATGTAGTCGAGGAGCGCGAACGCGGCCTGCTCGCAGAGTTCGCGGGGGTGCCCGGCGGTGAGGGAGCTGGTGACCATGTCCAGCAGACGCCGCATCTCACGGTCCACGACGACCGCGTACAACCCCTCCTTGCCCCCGAAGTGCTCGTACACGACCGGCTTGGAGACCCCGGCCTTCGCCGCGATCTCCTCCACCGACGTCGCCTCGAACCCCTTCGCGGCGAAGAGGGTCCGGCCGATCTCCAGGAGCTGCTGACGCCGCTCCGCACCGGTCATCCGGGTCCGGCGCGCGCGCCGGGGCTTCTCACTGCTCTCGGTGCTGCTGGGATCGATGGCCACAGCGTCCATCATGCCGCGTCGAGGCTCGCCTTCCGCCGTCGGGCGCCGCCCTCGTCCGTGTTGCGGCGGGAATCGATACGCGAGCGTGACGGCCAGCGCACGTCGTACGCCCACCCCAACGCCTCGAACCAGCGGATGAGCCGCGCCGACGAGTCGATCTGCCCGCGCTCGACACCGTGCCGCGCGGACGTCGGGTCGGCGTGGTGCAGGTTGTGCCAGGACTCCCCGCAGGAGAGGACCGCCAGCCACCACACGTTCCCGGAACGGTCACGGGACTTGAAGGGGCGCTTGCCGACGGCGTGACAGATCGAGTTGATCGACCAGGTGACGTGGTGCAGCAGACCGACACGGATCAGCGAACCCCAGAAGAACGCCGTGAACGCGCCCCACCAGGACATCGTCACCAGGCCGCCGACCAGCGGCGGGATCGCCAGCGAGAGGAACGCCCACACGATGAACGTCCGCGAGACCAGACGGATCGCCGGGTCCTTGATCAGGTCGGGCGCGTACTTGTCCTGCGGGGTCTGCTCCTCGTCGAACATCCAGCCGATGTGCGCCCACCACAGCCCCTTCAGCAGCGCGGGGACCGTCTCCCCGAACCGCCACGGCGAGTGCGGGTCACCCTCCGCGTCGGAGAACTTGTGGTGCTTGCGGTGATCGGCGACCCACCGCACCACCGGCCCCTCCACCGCCATCGACCCGGCGACCGCGAGCGCCACCCGCAGCGGACGCTTCGCCTTGAACGAACCGTGCGTGAAGTACCGGTGGAAACCGACCGTGATCCCGTGGCAGCCCAGGAAGTACATGACGACCAGGAGACCGAGGTCGAGCCAGCTCACCCCCCAGCCCCACGCCAGCGGCACCGCCGCGAGGATCGCGAGGAACGGAACGATGATGAAGAGGAGGAGCGTGATCTGCTCGATCGAACGCTTCTGCTCCCCGCCCAGCGTCGCGGACTGCGTCGGCGCGCTGGGCGTCGCCTCCGGCGCGTCGTCGATCACATCGGAGCTTGTGGCCATGGGGCGTCCCCTGTGGGGTCGAGGGTGTGGATCGGATACCTGGGGCCTGCCGGCCCTCGCCGAGGACGGTTTCCTACGGTTCCGTAACCTACGGCGTCGTAAGTATGGCAGTGCGCACCGGTGCGGCAAGAGCCCGACCGTCTGCGCGTGCCGTCGGACACCTATCCTTGGACTCGGTCGGACAGCGCGGTCCGCTCTGTTTCTTCCCTGATGTCCGGCCGGTATGCGACAGTCAGCCGCGTACCCGCCTGACCTCCGGGTTTCCTCCAGATGCCAGACGAGCTTCACCACTGCAAGGAGCCGCACCTGTGAGCAGTGCCGACGACCAGACCGCTCCCCAGGAGACCACCTCCGCCGAGCTGCGCGCCGACATCCGACGGCTGGGCGACCTCCTGGGCGAGACCCTCGTACGGCAGGAAGGTCCCGAACTCCTGGACCTGGTCGAGAAGGTCCGCCGCCTCACCCGGGAGGACGGCGAGGCCGCCGCCGAGCTGCTGCGCGGCACCGAACTGGAGACCGCCGCCAAGCTGGTGCGCGCCTTCTCCACCTACTTCCACCTCGCCAACGTCACCGAACAGGTCCACCGCGGCCGCGAGCTGCGCGCCCGCCGCGCCGCCGAGGGCGGCCTGCTGGCCCGCACCGCCGACCGCCTCAAGGACGCCGACCCCGAGCACGTCCGCGAGACGGTCCGGAACCTGAACGTCCGCCCCGTTTTCACCGCCCACCCGACCGAGGCCGCACGCCGGTCCGTCCTCAACAAGCTGCGGCGCATCGCCGCGCTCCTGGAGACACCGGTCATCGAGTCCGACCGCCGCAGGTACGACACCCGGCTGGCCGAGAACATCGACCTGGTGTGGCAGACCGACGAACTACGGGTCGTACGCCCCGAGCCCGCCGACGAGGCCCGCAACGCCGTCTACTACCTCGACGAACTGCACGCGAACGCCGTCGGCGACGTCCTCGAGGACCTGACCGCCGAACTGGAACGTGTCGGCGTCACCCTCCCGGACGACACCCGCCCCCTCACCTTCGGCACCTGGATCGGCGGCGACCGCGACGGCAACCCCAACGTCACCCCCCAGGTGACCTGGGACGTCCTCATCCTCCAGCACGAGCACGGCATCAACGACGCGCTGGAGACCATCGACGAACTGCGCGGCTTCCTCTCCAACTCCATCCGCTACACCGGTGCTACCCAAGAGCTACTGGACTCCCTCGCGCTCGACCTCGAACGCCTCCCGGAGATCAGCCCCCGCTACAAGCGCCTCAACGCCGAGGAGCCCTACCGGCTCAAGGCCACCTGCATCCGGCAGAAGCTGGAGAACACCAAGACGCGCCTCGCCCAGGGCATCCCGCACGCCGAGGGCCGCGACTACCTCGGCACCTCCGAGCTGCTGGCCGACCTCACCCTCATCCAGACGTCCCTGCGCCGGCACCGGGGCGGCCTCTTCGCCGACGGCCGCATGAACCGGACGATCCGCACGCTCGCCGCGTTCGGCCTCCAGCTCGCCACCATGGACGTCCGCGAGCACGCCGATGCCCACCACCACGCCCTCGGCCAGCTCTTCGACCGGCTCGGCGAGGAGTCCTGGCGCTACACCGACATGCCCCGCGAGTACCGGACGAAGCTCCTCGCGAAGGAGCTGCGCTCACGCCGCCCGCTGGCCGGCACGCCCGCGCCCGTCGACGCGGCCGGAGCCAAGACCCTCGGCGTGTTCGAGACGGTCAAGAAGGCCCTCGAAGTGTTCGGCCCCGAGGTCATCGAGTCGTACATCATCTCGATGTGCCAGGGCGCGGACGACGTCTTCGCGGCGGCCGTCCTCGCCCGCGAGGCCGGTCTGATCGACCTGCACGCCGGGTGGGCGAAGATCGGCATCGTGCCGCTCCTGGAGACGACGGACGAGCTGAAGGCGGCCGACACCATCCTGGAGGAGATGCTGTCCGACCCCTCCTACCGGCGGCTCGTGGCTCTCAGGGGTGACGTCCAGGAAGTCATGCTCGGGTACTCCGACTCGTCGAAGTTCGGGGGTATCACGACCTCGCAGTGGGAGATCCACCGGGCGCAGCGCCGACTGCGCGATGTAGCCCACAGGTACGGGGTACGGCTGCGGCTCTTCCACGGCCGCGGCGGCACCGTCGGCCGCGGGGGCGGTCCCTCGCACGACGCGATCCTCGCGCAGCCCTGGGGGACCCTGGAGGGCGAGATCAAGGTCACCGAACAGGGCGAGGTCATCTCCGACAAGTACCTCATCCCCTCGCTGGCCCGCGAGAACCTGGAACTGACCGTCGCCGCCACCCTCCAGGCGTCCGCCCTGCACACCGCCCCCCGCCAGTCCGACGACGCGCTCGCCCGCTGGGACGCCGCGATGGACGTCGTCTCCGACGCGGCGCACGCGGCCTACCGGGAGTTGGTGGAGGACCCGGACCTGCCGGCGTACTTCCTCGCCTCCACGCCGGTGGACCAGCTCGCCGACCTGCACCTCGGTTCCCGGCCCTCACGCCGGCCCGGCTCGGGAGTCTCGCTCGACGGCCTGCGCGCCATCCCGTGGGTGTTCGGCTGGACCCAGTCCCGGCAGATCGTCCCCGGCTGGTTCGGCGTCGGCTCCGGCCTCAAGGCGCTGCGGGAAGCGGGCCTGGACACCGTGCTCGTCGAGATGCACGAACAGTGGCACTTCTTCCGCAACTTCATCTCCAACGTCGAGATGACCCTCGCCAAGACCGACCTCCGCATCGCCGCCCACTACGTCGACACCCTCGTCCCCGACGACCTCAAGCACGTCTTCGACACCATCAAGGCCGAGCACGAACTCACCGTCGCCGAGGTCCTGCGCGTCACCGGCGAACACGAACTCCTCGACGCCACCCCCGTCCTGAAGCAGACCTTCACCATCCGCGACGCCTACCTCGACCCCATCTCCTACCTCCAGGTCGCCCTCCTCAAGCGCCAGCGGGACGCCGCCGCAGCAGGCGCCCCGGCCGACCCGGTCCTGTCCCGGGCCCTGCTCCTCACCGTCAACGGCGTGGCAGCGGGTTTGCGCAACACCGGCTGACACTCGGCGAGTTGAATGGGCGCTCCGGGCAACCGGGGCGCCCTTCGGCTTGGTCGGGGTGTTCCGCCGGACGGTGCGGATGGTGTGGGCGGGGCGGTCGGGGGAGTACGGGGTGCGGCGGACTCGGCGGGTGACGCGGACGTCATCGCTGCCCGGCCGGGCGGTGCGTGGCAGAGGGGTGCCGCGAGCCCGGCTGGGGCTTGCGGCGCGCGGGCGCTTCGCCCTCCGGCGGGACGCCGTGCCGGTCGGGGCCGGTTCAGGGGGCCGCTTCTCGGGCCTGGGCCCGGGTGGCGCGGACGATGCGGACGGGTTGGCCGGGGAACGCGGGGCGGGCTCGGTTGGCGGCGCGGGCGTCATCGTCGTCCGACATGGCCGCGCGCGGCCTCCGGGTCACACCGTCAGGAACGCCGCCGTCACCAGGGCCACGCCCGAACCCGCCATCAGCCAGGCCAGGCGGGACTTGCGGAGGCCGCCGGCGACGACGATCGAGGCGAGGAGGAGGGCGCCGCCGAGGGGGACCCAGGCGTAGAGGATGCCGGCGGGGCCGGAGCGGACGCCTGCGTCGGAGTCGGGTTTTATGACCACGGAGTAGGTCTGGCCGACCTTCAGGGCGATCGGCTCGGCGATCGTCAGGGATCTACGGGCGGTCGCTCCTGTCGACACCGGGGTGAAGGGGCCCGTGCATGATTCCTCGCCGCACTGTGTCACCACCACCGTCCCCTTTTCCCGGCCGCCGGGCAGCATCACATGCTGTGCCGTCCCCCAGGACGCCCAGACGCCCGCGATCAGGATCAGGAGGGCGACCAGTCCCATCGACGCGAGCCGTCCGGCACGCAGGGCGGCCGACGACGAACGACGGGGCGGGGCCGCCCGGCGACGACGGGAGGCTGGCATGGCGGGGATCATTGGCCATGCCCCCGCGGTCCGTCAATGTTGCCTGGTCAGGGACGGGCGCCGGAGGGGTAACTCCCTACGGGTAGCCCCCTGCGGGTAGCTCAGGAGTTGTACGTCTGCTGCGCCCGCTCCAGCCCCTCCGTCACCAGCGCCTCCACCGCGTCCGCCGCCCGGTCGACGAACCAGTCGAGCTCCTTGCGCTCGGTGGCCGAGAAGTCCTTGAGGACGAAATCGGCGACCTGCATACGGCCGGGCGGGCGGCCGATGCCGCAGCGGACCCGGTGGTAGGCGGGCCCCATGGACTTGGTCATGGACTTGAGGCCGTTGTGCCCGTTGTCCCCGCCGCCGAGCTTCAGACGCAGCGTGCCGTAGTCGATGTCCAGCTCGTCATGGACGGCGACGATGTTCGCGAGGGGCACCTTGTAGAAGTCCCGCAGCGCGTTGATCGGCCCGCCGGAGAGGTTCATGAACGACATGGGCTTGGCCAGGATCACCCGCCGGCCGGCCGGACCGGGCGCACCGAGCCGCCCCTCCAGCACCTGCGCCTGCGCCTTCCCGGCCCGCTTGAACCGCCCCCCCATCCGCTCGGCGAGAAGATCGGCCACCATGAAACCGACGTTGTGCCGGTTCATCGCGTACTCGGGCCCGGGATTGCCGAGCCCGACGATCAGCCAGGGCTCGGTGGACGTGGGGGTGGTCATGAGAGGAATCTCCTAGATACACGGCGAAGCCGCCGCCCCCGGAAGGGGAACGGCGGCTCGGAGCTTAACCGGCGTGGAAGCCGAAGGCTCAGGCCTCGGCAGCCTCGTCGCCCGCGGCCTCGGCGGCCTCCTCCGCCTGCGCGGCGAGGACCTGGAGGACGACAGCGTCCTCCTCGACGGCGAGGGAGACACCGGACGGCAGCGTGATGTCCTTGGCGAGGACGGAGGCACCGGCCTCAAGACCCTCGACGGAGACGGTGACGGCCTCGGGGATGTGCGTCGCCTCGGCCTCGACCGGCAGCGCGTTCAGCACGTGCTCCAGCAGGTTCCCACCGGCGGCCAGCTCACCCTCGGTGTGGACCGGGATCTCGACCGTGACCTTCTCGCCACGCTTGACCAGCAGCAGGTCGACGTGCTCCAGGAAGCCCTTGATCGCGTCACGCTGGACGGCCTTCGGGATCGCCAGCTCGTTGCCCTTGCCGTCGATGTCCAGGGAGATCAGGACGTTCGGCGTACGCAGCGCGAGCAGCAGCTCGTGGCCCGGCAGGGTCAGGTGCTGGGGCTCGGTGCCGTGCCCGTACAGGACGACCGGAACCTGGTTGTTGCGGCGGATCCGGCGGGCGGCGCCCTTGCCGAACTCGGTGCGGACCTCGGCGGCGAGCTTGACCTCGGACATGGGGATCAACTCCTCGTAGAACTCGGGTAACGAAGGACAGGTCACCCGGCCGAACATCGGCCTGCTACGAAGAGCGCGTCGATAACGGACCGCCCTATCCCATGAATGAGATACGGCCTCCCTCGCCGAGCAACTTTCGCAGTGTACTCGGGGAGACAGGCCGCACCCAAAACGATCAGCTCAGAGCGTGCAGAAACCTCACTGCTCGTCGAACAGGCTCGTCACCGAACCGTCCTCGAACACCTCACGCACCGCACTCGCGATGGTCGGCGCGATCGACAGCACCGTCAGCTTGTCCAGGCTCGCCGCCAGCTCACCCGGCGTCGGCAGCGTGTTCGTGAACACGAACTCGCTCACCCGCGAGTTCTTCAGCCGGTCCGCCGCGGGCCCCGACAGCACACCGTGCGTCGCCGTCACGATGACGTCCTCCGCACCGTGCGCGAACAGCGCGTCCGCCGCGGCACAGATCGTCCCACCGGTGTCGATCATGTCGTCCACCAGGACACACACCCGGCCCTTGACCTCACCCACGACCTCGTGGACGGTCACCTGGTTCGCGACGTCCTTGTCCCGGCGCTTGTGGACGATCGCCAGCGGCGCCCCGAGCCGGTCGCACCAGCGGTCGGCCACCCGCACCCGGCCCGCGTCCGGCGACACGACCGTCAGCTTGTTCTTGTCGACCTTCTCGCCCACGTAGTCCGCCAGCAGCGGCAGCGCGAAGAGGTGGTCCACCGGGCCGTCGAAGAAGCCCTGGATCTGGTCGGTGTGCAGATCCACCGTGAGGATCCGGTCCGCACCCGCCGTCTTCATCAGATCCGCGATCAGCCGCGCCGAGATCGGCTCACGACCGCGGTGCTTCTTGTCCTGGCGCGCATAGCCGTAGAACGGCACGATCACCGTGATCGACCGCGCCGACGCCCGCTTCAACGCGTCGATCATGATCAACTGCTCCATGATCCACTGGTTGATCGGAGCCGTGTGGCTCTGGATCACGAAGCAGTCGGCGCCACGCGCCGACTCCTCGTAGCGGACGTAGATCTCGCCGTTCGCGAAGTCGAAGGCCTTCGTCGGAACGACACCGACCCCCAGCTGGTGGGCGACCTCCTCGGCAAGCTCGGGGTGGGCGCGGCCGGAGAAGAACATCATCTTCTTCTCGCCGGTCGTCTTGTTCCCGGTCACAGCACTGTCTCCTCAGAGGTGTCTCAGCCGCGCGACTGTGTGACCTCACAACTGGGCGTGAGGGATCGTCTCAGCTGGTGGGTGCGGGTGTGCACTTATCACGGTACGCCCTGTTCGGCGCAGCCGTTTATCGGTCAGCTATCGCCTTCGCCCTGCCGGGACGCCGCCTCGGCCGCCTTCGCCGCCGCGCTCCCCGGACGCTTACGAGCCACCCAGCCCTCGATATTCCGCTGCTGGCCACGGGCCACGGCCAGCGAACCGGGCGGCACGTCCTTCGTGATCACCGAGCCGGCGGCGGTGTACGCGCCGTCCCCGACCGTGACCGGTGCCACAAACATGTTGTCCGAACCCGTCTTGCAGTGCGAGCCGACCACCGTGTGATGCTTGCTCTCACCGTCGTAGTTCACGAACACACTCGCGGCACCGATGTTGCTGAAATCACCGATCGTCGCGTCACCCACGTACGACAGGTGCGGCACCTTCGTGCCCTCGCCGATCGACGAGTTCTTCGTCTCCACGAACGTCCCGATCTTGCCCCGCGCACCCAGCCGGGTACCCGGACGCAGATACGCGAACGGACCGACGCTCGCCCCCTCACCGATCGTCGAGGAGACGGCAACGGTGTTGTCCACGCGCGCGCCCGCCCCGACCCGGGTGTCCGTCAGCCGGGTGTTCGGCCCGACCTCCGCGCCCTCGCCGATGTGCGTCGCCCCCTGAAGCTGCGTCCCCGGGTGGACGACGGCGTCCTGCCCGAACGTCACCGCCACGTCCACCCACGTCGTCGCCGGGTCGATCACCGTGACGCCGTCCAACATCGCCTGCGTGAGGAGGCGATCGTTCAGGATGCGGCGGGCCTCGCCGAGCTGGACGCGGTTGTTGATACCGGCGATCTCACGGTGGTCGTCCGCGACCGACGCGCCGACCCGGTGACCCGCCTCACGCAGGATCCCCAACACGTCCGTCAGGTACTCCTCGCCCTGACTGTTGTCCGTCCGCACCTTCTTCAACGCGTCCGCCAGCAACTGGCCGTCGAACGCGAACACACCCGAGTTGATCTCCCGGATCGCCCGCTGCTCCTCGGACGCGTCCTTGTGCTCCACGATCGCGGTGACGGCGTTCGTGCCGCCGTCCCTGACGATCCGTCCGTACCCCGTCGCGTCCGGCACCTCCGCCGTCAGCACCGTCACCGCGTTGCCGTCCGCGTGGTGTGTGGACGTCAGACCCGCGAGCGTCGCGCCGGTCAGCAGCGGGGTGTCCCCGCACACGACCACGACCGTCCCGTCGACCCCGCCGCCCAGCTCCTCCAACGCGATCCGCACCGCGTGGCCCGTGCCGTTCTGCCGCTCCTGCACGGCCGTGCGCACGTCCGCGTTCGTCTCCGCGAGGTGCGCGGTCACCTTCTCCCGCGCGTGACCCACCACCACGACCAGGTTCTCCGGGCTCAACTCCCCTGCCGCGGCCAGCACATGACCCACCAACGTGCGTCCGCACAACTCATGCAGGACCTTCGGTGTGGCCGACTTCATACGGGTGCCCTCACCCGCTGCGAGAACGACGACGGCTGCCGGGCGGATGGCGCTCACGGAGTTGCCCTTCGGCTTTGTGTGGGTGGGGACACCCGAAGGATACCGGGGCGTTTCTCGGAGGACATGAGAGCGGGTCCTGACCGGACTTTGCCGGTCAGGACCCGAACTTCGTGCTCCGCCGCCAGGACTCGAACCCGGACATAGGACACCAAAAGACCCAGTGCTGCCACTTACACCACGGCGGATGGCATATCGGTCAGGAGGCTAAAGGCCGCGCGACCGAACGCCTTCTACTATGCCGTACCACCAGCCCTCGATGCGACGGTACAACTCAGTTCCGCTGCGAACGTCGATGCGAAGGCAGCCGTGGTAGCCCTCGTCGATGTTCTTGCGGTTCGTGCTCGGGATGTGCTTCTTGAGGGTCGTCTTCAGGAATGTGGTCCGCTCGACGCCCACGTGGTCCGCCCAGAACTGCTCGGCGCGCGCTACGTCAGCGGTCTCGTGGATGTGGACCGCGAACCTGAGGTGTTCTGGTTCGACGGCCAGGAGTGCGAGCCAGTCCAGGAAGACCGTGATCATGTCGGGATCGCTGTTGATGAAGGTCACCCGCTCCCGACGCGCGTACGGCTTGCTCTTCGAGCCCTCGGCCCAGTAGAGCCCCGCGCCCAGGAGGAACAGCTCGCGGTCGGTGAGTTGGCCGACCTCCTGTGCTGCCGACTGCTTGGTGCGCTGCCGCTCCTCGTCCCGAAGTCGCAGTTTCGCCTCCCAGCCGCGTTTGGCGATCGCCGATGACTCTTCATGGGTTCGCTTCTTGTGTTCCGGCTTCGGCAGGTCCCGTACCCACAGGGATATCGAGCTCTTCGAGCAGCCCAGCTCCACCTGGATCTGGTCGTAGGTCCAGCCCTGGAGGCGGAGTTCGCGGGCCCTGGCCTTGAGGTCGTCCTTCGCGTTGGGGCGCTTGGTCCACTCCGGGGCGGGCTCGCCGTCGAGGAGGCGGTTGAGGAGGTCGTTGTTGTCGACGTGGAGACGGTCGCGGATCTGACGTCGGCTGAGCCCGGAGCGGCGTAGGGCCACGGCTTGGGTGCGCAGTCCCTCGAAGTCGGCGTATTTGCCGGGTGCATGTGCCATAGGCATAGCGTGCAGTTGGGGCCGTGGATTCGGGAGGGGAACAGGAATAGTTCACCTGTTCGAATGAGCGGGGCGAGGGCGTTGTCGGGTGTCCGTGCGGAAAGTTTCCGGAAAACGGGGTGGGGGCGCCCGTAGGCTGGAGGCATGACCAGGACGGGGGAAGAGGTGGCCGCGGGCCGGGGAGGGCCGTGGTGGTGGGAGCGGTGGCGGGGGGCGGCGCTGGATCTGGGGCTGGGGTTCGCCTCGGCGGTGGAGTGCGGTGTCGAGGGGACGAAGTTCGCCAGGGACGCGGGGATCCCGCTGTGGGCGGGCGTCGTGTTCGGCGTGCTCGCCGGAAGCGTGCTGGTGGTGCGGCACAAGTGGCCGATCGCCGTGGTGCTGGTGGCGATCGCGATCACGCCGGCGCAGATGGGTTTTCTGATGGGGTTGGTGGGGCTGTATACCTTGGCCGCCACCGAGCTGCCCCGGCGGATCATCGGCTCGCTGGCGGGGATGTCGCTGGTGGGGATGCTCGTCGTGACGTTCGTGCGGCTGAAGCAGGGCCCGGCCACGGGCGCGAATCTGAACGTGGGCGACTGGGCCGTCCCCGTCGTGTCGATCGCGGCTGCGCTGGGCGTGACCGCGCCGCCGGTGCTGCTGGGGCTGTACGTGGGGGCGCGGCGGCGGTTGATGGAGAGTCTGCGGGAGCGGGCGGACAGTCTGGAGCGGGAGTTGCAGTTGCTCGCGGAGCGGGCTGAGGAGCGGGCGGAGTGGGCGCGGGGTGAGGAGCGGACGCGGATCGCGCGGGAGATGCACGACGTGGTGGCGCACCGGGTGAGCCTGATGGTCGTCCACGCGGCGGCGCTCCAGGCGGTGGCGCGGAAGGATCCGGAGAAGGCGGTCCGCAACGCGGCGCTGGTCGGGGACATGGGGCGGCAGGCGTTGACAGAGTTGCGGGAGATGCTGGGGGTGCTGCGCAGCGGGGGTGAGCGGACGGGAGCGATGGGGGCGGCGGGAGTCACGGGAGCGGCCGGGGCGCCGCCGTTGGCCGCTGTCTCGGCTGCGGCTGCCGCTGCCGCGTCTCGTGCGGTGGAGGAGGGGGAGGGGCCGTGTCTGGCGGATGTCGAGGAGTTGGTGGGGCAGTCGGCGGCGGCCGGGATGGTTGTCGCGCTGTCGGTGGACGGGGAGGTGCGGACGTATCTCGCCGAGATCGAGCAGACGGCGTTCCGGGTGGTGCAGGAGGCGTTGACCAACGTGCACAAGCATGCGGCGGGGGCGAAGACGTACGTCCGGCTCGCGCATCGTGCGGAGGAGATCGCGATGCAGGTGGAGAACGAGCCGCCGCCGGAGGTGTTGTCGGCGGGGGCCGCGCGGTTGCCGTCCGGCGGGAACGGGCTGGTGGGGATGCGGGAGCGGGTCGTCGCGCTGGGCGGGGTGTTCGTGTCGGGGCCGACGGAGGCGGGCGGGTTCCGGGTGTCGGCGGTGATTCCGCTGCGGGGGTGAGGGTGGTGGGGCGCGGAGGGAGGGCGGTGGAGTGAGGGGGTGAGGGGTGTCGGGTCGATGGGGGGCTCCTTCGCCTGGTTTCCGCTTGTACCCCTTCATCGCTTCGGGCCCCTCGCCCGGTTCACGGCTCCGGCGAGTTTTTTTGGGCCGTTCAGGACGCCGTCGTCAGGCGGGTCGGGGTGGTGCCCGATATGAGGGCGGCGAGGGCCTGGTCGATGGTGGGGCCGAGGTACCAGTCGCCGGTGTGGTCGAGGGCATAGACGCGGCCGGTGGTGTCGATGGCGAGGAGGGAGTGGGTGGCGGGTTCGGCGCCGAGGGGGCTGAGGTCGGTGGAGAGGGCGCGGCCGAGGTCGGAGAGGGTGCGGGCCTGGTGGAGGCCGTGGAGGGGGTCGAGGTGGAAGACGGCGGGGGCGATCTGACGGCCGGGCCCGGTGGGTGTGATGTGCAGGCCGCCGAACTCGGCCCATGCCTCGACCGCGGCGGGGAAGACGGCGTGCCGGTGGCCGGCGGGGGACGTGTGTTCGCGGAGGGCGTCCGCCCAGAACTCGGCCTGTTTGATGTCCCAGCGGCCCGGCAGCCAGCCCGCAGAGCGCAGGGCGGCGTCGATGGGGACGGGGAAGCGGGTGGTGGAGGTGCGGTCGGTGTGGTGCATCTGCCGTTCGTTCGTCGAGGTCAGGGCGGTAGTGCGGGAGGCTCGGGGGTGTGGGGCGGGTGGGGCCGGGGTGATCCGTGGGCCAACGGATGGTGACGGGGTCTGATCTTTGTGACGCCGTCGTCCGGTGGTCGGTTCTGCGGCCGGTCCGTGTGCCTTTGTTCGGACGGCGCCCGCGCGCTCGCGTACGCGTGCGTGACGGTCCGCGTCCTCGGACCGGCGCTCGCCCTCACTGGCGCCCGCCTTCACCGTCGTCCGGCTACTCCTCGGACGTTTCGACCACCCGGATGCCGAAGTGGGAGGTGAGGGCGGTGCAGGCGCGGCAGGGGGGTGCGAAGGTGCCGTGGAGGGGGTCGCCGTCCTCGCGGATGTGGCGGGTGGTGAGTTTGGACTGCTTGAGCGCCTTGCGGGCCTCGCCGTTGGTCATGGGTTTGCGGGCGGCGCGGCGGCTGCGCGCGGCGTCGGCGGCGGCGATGTGGCGGGAGATGAGGAGCGCTTCGGCGCAGCGGCCGGTGAAGCGGTCGCGGCGGTCGCTGGGGAGCGTGTCGAGGAAGTCCTGGACGAGGTGGTGGAGCGGGGGCGGCTGGTCGCCGCGGGCGGCGGTGCCGGTGAGGGTGGCGCCGCGTACGGAGAGCGCGGCGGCGACGGTGGGGAGTATGCCGTCGCGGCGGTGGCGGAGCGCGGGCGCGTGGGGGGTGTCGGCGGACCAGCCGATGCGGGGGTCGCCGCCCGCGCGCGGGTCGGTGTTCGGGGGGTGGTCGCCGGGGGCGGTTCTGTGGGGTGGCGGGACCTGGGGCGTGTGGGGTGGTCTGTGGGCGCCGGGTGACGCTGGGTGAGCGGTGGCGTCGGCGGTGCGGTCCGTGCCGTGCGGTCCTGTCTGCGTCGCGTTCATGATCGTCTTTCCCTCCCCGGGCATCCCCCCGGAGGACACAGGGTGCCAAATGGCGTGGCCTGTGCGGAAGCTGGGGCGTGGCGACACGCCCGGGGCGGGCCGGGCTGTCACCAGAAGGTGACGGCTGGTCACCGTACTGGAGAGCCTGTGTCACATCCCCGGCCGGGCGCACGTCGTCTGGCACGCGCGCTCGCGGCGTTGCCGAACCGCCCACGTGGCTCCGCCACGCGGACGCTCCGGCGCCTTGCGATCGCACGCACCAGACGACGTGCGCTATCCGACCGGGGATGTGACACAGGCTCTGAGGGGGACGAAGTGGAGGGCCGGTGACCCGTCCGGGCGTACCGCATAGGCTGTCGGCACCGTGGGTGCGCGACGGACGTGTGCCGGGAAGCGGTGGAGACAGTCGGATACGGGGCGTGTCGGGCGGGGCCGGGAAGCGGAACCGCCGGCGGGCGCCGTACAGAGCGCCGCAGGGGGCAACCGCCATGACGACAGGTCGGCTCGGGCAGACCGCGCCGCCGAACGCGGCTTACGCCGGGCAGGTCGTGCACTTTCCGGACCCGGTCCGGGCGGGCCGTCACCCCAGAGGTGTACGGGTCGACGAGCGCGGCTACCCCGACTTCTCGCCGTACGCGCGCGCGGTGGCGGAGATCGCCGATCCCCCGGAGGGGTTCGGGGTCGACGAACTACGTCTTACGGACTACGTGTCGGCGAACGCGGCGCAGTCGGCGTCCGGGCACGCGCTGTGGGACACGGTCTCGCCGGTCGCGACGCCGCACGGCTGGACGTGGCACCACGTCGCCGGGACGCGCCGGCTCGAACTGATACCCGTGGAGGTGAAGGCGCTGCTGCGCCACCACGGGGGGATCTCGACGGCCCGGGTCGATCACGCGAAGCGGGGGACGCGGCCGCTCCAGGAGACGCGGCCCGCGCACTTCCGGCTGCCGAAGTCGGGGGTCGCGGTGACCGAGTCGCAGGTGCAGGGGGTCGAGGAGGATCTCGGCTACCGGCTGCCGGGCGCCTATCGGACGTTCCTGAAGGCGGCGGGCGGGTGCGCGCCCGTCGGGGCCGCGCTGGACGCCGAGTTGGGGCTCCTCGTCGACCAGCCGTTCTTCACGGTCCGCGACGAGGCCGCCGTCAACGACCTCGTGTACGTCAACAAGTGCCTGCGTGACCATCTCACCAAGGACTACCTGGGTGTCGGGTTCGTGCAGGGCGGGCTGCTCGCCGTCAAGGTCAAGGGCGAACGGCTCGGTTCGGTGTGGTTCTGCGCGTACGACGACGTCCGTGACGCCGATCCCTCCTGGACGCCGGCCCAGCGCGTGGAGCGGCTGCTGCTGCCCTGCGGCGACGACTTCGACGCGTTCTTGTCCCGACTCGCCGGTGATCCGCCGGAGTTGGAGACGGTGGCCGACCTGATGGTGGACGGCGGGTTCACGCGCGTCGTTCCGGTTGCTGGGGAGTGATCCGCACGATGGTGACGTTCGCGCAGGCGCAGGAGCGCGCGGAGGAGTGGGTCAACGGGGACGTGCCCGTCTACCAGCATCGCGAGGTGCGCGTACGGGAGTTCGGCCTCGGGTTCGTCGTCTGGGCGGAGGACCGGGCGGAGGGGCCCCGTGGCGACGGCGGTGCTCAGCGGCTCGTCATCGCCCGTGACAGCGGCGAGGCCACGCTGTGGCCCGCGCTGCCCGTCGGCGAGGTGATCCGCCGGTACGAGGAGCGGTACGGGGGTGAGGCGGGGGTCGTCGCCGACGCGGTGCCGGCTGCCGCCGCGCGCGTCGATCTCAACCAGACGTCTTTCCTCCTGACGCCGCCGGAGTGGCTACAGGACGCGGCGGACAAGCTGGGCATCGGGGACGGGGCTCAGGGGGCGGAGTCAACTCCGGCGCCGGGGGCGGGTGTTGGCGGTGGCGCTGGGGCGCCGGGTGCCGCGTCCGGCGGGCCGGGTTCTGGTGCGGGCGCTGCTGCCGGAGGGTCGGGGGCTGCTGCTGCCGGGCCTGGTGCGGGTGGCGTTCCTTCCGGGCCGGGTGGCGGTGGCGGTGCTGGTGCTGGTTCGGCTGCGGTGCCGGGTGGCGGGACGGCTGCGGGGGCCGGGGCCCCTGGGGCTGCGGGTGTTCCCGCCGGGGCGACTCCCTGGGCCGGGACCGACACCAACGGCGACGGCGGTGAGGACCGGTCCGTTCCGCTGCCGGCGACCGTGTTCGCCCCGCCGCTGAGCGACCCGAACGAGCGGCGTGGGCCCGGGGTTCCGGCCGACGCCAAGACCGAGTTGATGTCCGGGGGGAGCCAACTGCCGCCCACGGCCATCGCGCCCGCGCTGGACGGCACGGTCGGTGGAGCGCAGGGTGCCGGGGGTGGGCCTGCGGGAGGTTCGGCGTACGGGTATCCGCAGGGCGGCGGTCCGGGTGGGCCCGGAGCGGGTGGGCCGGGTGTCGGTCAAGGCGCCGGTGGCTCCAACTCGGCTGCGCCGGGTGGGGTTCAGGGGCCTGGCGGCCCCAACTCGGCTGTACCCGGCGGGGTTCAAGGGCCCGGCGATCCCAACTCGGCTGTGCCGGGCGGGGCTCAGGGACCTGGCGGGTTTGACTCTGCTGCGCCGGGCGGGACTCAAGGGCCTGGTGGCTTCAACGCGTCCGCGCCCGGTGGGGCTCAGGCGCCCGGCGGCCCCAACTCGCCGGTGGCGGGCGGGGGGCAGGGGTCTGCTGTCCCCAACTCGGCTGCTCCTGGCGGGGTTCAGGCGCCCGGTGGGCCTAACTCGGCTGTGCCGGGCGGGGCTCAAGGGGGCGGTGCGCTCAGTCCGACGCTGCCCGGTGACGGTCAGGGTGCCGGGGTGGCCGGTCCTGGGGCCGGTGTCGCCGATGCGCCTACCGCTGTCGCGACTCCGGGACTGGGCATGCCCAACGCCGGTGTGCCCGGCGGGACTTCGCAGGCCGGTGATTCCGCGGGGCGGGGGCTCGCCCCCAACGCCGGGGACATCGCCGACGCCGCGACCAGCAAGGCCGCGCCGCCTCCGCGCCGACGGGGCGGGGGAACGCCGCCGCCTCCGCCTGGCGCGCCCGGGGTTCCGGGTGCCCGGCCGGGGAACGCGCCCGGCCCCATGCCTGGAGGCGCGCCGGACGGTGCCGTCGGGGGAGCCCCGGGTGCCGGTCCCGCCGGTACCCCGGGTGCGCCCGCCGGAGGCTACGTGCCGACGCAGTTGGTCTCCGCGCTCGGTCCCGACGGACCTGATCTGATCTCCGGCCCCGGCGGAGCCCCGGGCACGCCCCCGCCCGGTGCCCAGCCGCCCGGCGCGGGCCAATCCGGCGTGACACAGCCCGGCGTCGGCATGCCCGGCGCCGGTCAGATGCCCGGCGCCGTACCCCCGCCCCCGCCGGGCGCCCCCGGCGTCCCCGGAACGGCCCCCGGCACTCCCGGAGCCCCAGGTACCCCTGGTGCGCCCGGCGCTCCTGGAGCCCCCGGTGCTCCCGGCACCCCGGGCGCCCCCGGTGCCGTGCACCAGGCCGAGACCATGCTGGCCGCACCCCCGGTCGGCGGACCGGGCGCGCCGCCGCCCCCGCCGGGCGCCCCCGGCGTCCCCGGAGCGGGCCCGCGTACCCCTAGTACTCCAGGTGGACCGAACACCCCGCCGCACGGCGCCCCGGGCACCCCCGGAACTCCGCCGCACGGCGTCCCGCCGGCCCCCGGTGCCCCGCCGCACGGCGCCCCGCCCGCTCCCCCCACCCCGCCGGGTGCTCCCGGAGCCGGAGCCCCGTTCCCCGGCGCCCCTGGTGCACCCGGGACACCTCCCGGCGCGCCCCCGGCCCCGTTCCCGGGCGCCCCCGGCGCGGCCGGTGCCCCGGCGGCGCCTCCCGGCGTGCCCGGAGCCGGCCCCTACTCCGGTACCCCGATGGTCCCCCAGGGGATGCCCCCGTCGGCCTACGGGTACCCCAACCCGGCGGGCCAGCCGATCGTGGGCCCCGGCTACCAGGCGGTCCTGCGCTACCGCGCGCAGGACGGCTCGGAGCAGCAGCTCATCCGGCGTTCCGCGCCGGGCACCCCGCACCCGGAGTGGCAGATCTTCCACGAGCTGCGCGGGATGAACGTCCCGCCGGGCCAAGTGCTGGAGCTGCACACGGAGTTGGAGTCGTGCGAGCTGCCGGGCGCGTACTGCGCGCGGATGATCAGGGAGCAGTGGCCCCAGGCGAGGATCACGAGCATCGCCCCGTACGGCACGGACCACGCGAGCCGGCAGCAGGGCATGCGGCAACTCCTCGCGCACCAGGGCGAGTTGCACCAGGTCGCCGACGGTCCGGCGAGGCCCGCCCCGGTGCGCGCACCGCTCCCGCCGGTGCAACAGGCCCCGGCGATACCGCCGGAGGCGATCGCGCAGGAGCTGGCCGCCGCGTTCGGTCCCGGCGTGTTCCGGTTCGAGCAGGCGGCGGTGGCCCGGCAGGGCGTCCCCCCGGTGGTGGCGCACATGCTGGTCGCGGCGGGACTGCCGCTGGACATGGGCCCGTTCTTCTGGGCGCAGGCCCAACCGGGGCGCCCGGTACCGACGTTGGCGGAGCTGGCGCAGGAGCGCGGGGTGCAGCCGGCGGCGGACGCGGGGTCGTACCTGGTGATGGGCAGCGACTTCGGCCGGGCGATCTGCGTGCAGTACGGCACCGCCAACATCGTCGCGGTGCCGGTCGAGGCCGGGCCCGGCGGGGCCCCGGTGGCGCCGCAGTTCGTGAACTCGGGGCTGCCCGAGTTCGCGCGCTGCCTCGCGCTGCTCGGGCGGATGTGGCGGCTGCGGTTCGGGCTGAACCCGGAGCAGGCGGGCCGCTGGACCGTCGACTTCCAGGCGCAGTTGGCGTCGCTGGACCCGGCGGCGCTGGGTTCGCCGGACAGTTGGTGGTCGGTGCTGCTGGAGCAGATGTGGGACGGGCTGCTGTGACGCCGTCCTGAGCGCTCACCGAGCCGAGAGGGCCCGCACCCGGGAGACCGGGGGCGGGCCCTCGTCGTGTGGACGACCCTTACGACCCGTACGCCCCGTAACCCCCTCACGGAGTGTCACGTTAGGCACCTTTTGATCCGAGCCGTCAAGATATGCGCAAAATCGTTCGGATCTCGTGGGGAGTTTCCATCATGGGCAGCGCGTCGGTGTCGCCGTACGGGTTCGGAGCGGTCCGTGGACGGGGGTACCGCCCCGCGCAGGTCGAGGCGTACGTCGCGGCGCTGTGCGCGGACCGGGACTCCGCGTGGGAGCGGGCGGCGCGGCTGACGGTGCGGGTCAAGGAGGGCGAGGCCGAGGCGCGGCGGCTGCGTGAGGTCGTCAACCGGCTGGCTCCACAGGACTACGACACCCTCGGCGAGAGTGCCCGCCACCTGTTCCGCCTCGCGCAGGACGAGGCCGACGCGCTGGTCGAACGCGCCCGGCGCGAGGCGCGCGAGCGGGGCGCGCAGGCGGACGCGCACGCCGTCGTCGTCCACGAGGAAGCGCGGGAGGAGGCGCGCGTGACCCTCGCGGAGGCGGAGGAATGGGGACAGCGGCGCACCGAACAGGCCCGCGCCGAGGCGGACGAGATCCGGGTGGCCGCCCGGCGCGGCGTGAAGGAGGCGCGTGCCGCGTCCCTCGCCGAGCTGCGCGAGGTGCGCCGGAGCACATCGGCCCTGCTGGCCCGCCAGGAACAGGACCACACGCGGCGCTGGACGGCGGCGGAGCGCGAGGCCGCCGACCGCGCACGCGCCCTCGACGCCCACTACGCCGACCTCGTCGCCCGCGCCGAGTCCGCCCTCACCGAGGCCCGCGCCTCCTACGCCGACGCCGAGACCTCCGCCCGCCACCTCCAGGACCGCGCCCACACCCACGCCACCGCCCTCCTCACCCAGGCCCACCACCAGGCCGACCGCATCGCCCGCGAGACCGAACGCGTCCTGCGCGAACACGGCGAACGCTGGGACGACGTCCGCGCCCACATGGACTACGTCCGCAGCAGCCTGAGCGCACTGACGGGCCGGACGGTGGAGTAGCCCGCTAACTCCCTGGTATTGGGCACCCCGGCTCACTCCCCGGAGGGATCCAGCACCGGAAACCTCCGAGGCGCGAGCAACAGCACGGCGAACGCGAGCGCCGCCGCCGTCGCCGCGCCGAAGTACACGGCGTGGACGGCCTCGGCGACGGCGTGGCGGACGGGGGCGGGGGTGCCGTCGGGGCCCCAGGTGCGGGTGACGGAGTCGAGGTCGGCGCCGCCGAGGCGGGCCGCGAGGACGCCGTTGGCGACGGCGCCGAAGAGGGAGGCGCCGAGGGTCTGGCCGGTCTGGCGGCAGAAGAGGATCGACGCGGTGGCGGTGCCGCGTTCGCCCCAGGTGACCGTCGACTGGACGCCGACGATCAGGGGGAGCTGGAAGAGGCCGAGCGCGGCGCCCAACGCCAGCATGAGCAGGGCGGGTTGCCAGGCGGAGCCGGGGTAGGGGAGGAAGGGGAACGCGAGCAGGAACAGCGTCGCGAGGCCGATGCCCAGCAGGGCCGTGTCACGGAAACCGATGCGCCGGTAGACGTGCTGGCTGAGCGCGGCGGAGACCGGCCAGCTGAGGGTCCACACGGACAGCACGAACCCGGCGGCGACCGGCCCGAGCCCGAGGACGGACTGCGCGTACGTCGGGAGGAACACGGTCGGCGCCACCATCAGCAGCCCCAGCGCGCCCAGCGCCAGGTTGACGGACGCGATGGTCCGCCGCCGCCACACCCAGCCGGGGATGATCGGCTCGGCGGCCCGCCGCTCGACGACGACCACGACGGCGACGAGGACGAGCCCGGTGCCCAGCAGCGCGAGCGAGGGCGCCGACAGCCAGTCCCAGGCGACCCCGCCCTGCACGAGCGCGGTCAGCAGGACCCCGCCACAGGCGAACACGGCGACGGCACCGGCCCAGTCGACGCGCGGCTTCACCAACTCCCGCGCGGGCTCGTGGAGGTGACGGACGATCAGCCACAACGCGACCGCGCCCACCGGAACGTTGACGAGGAAGATCCACCGCCAGTCGGCGTACGCGGCGAACAGCCCGCCGACGGCCGGGCCCGCGACCGCCGACACCGCCCACACCGTGGACAACTTCGCCTGGATCCTGGGCCGTTGCTCCAGCGGATACAGGTCGGCGGCGAGGGTCTGCACGGTCCCCTGCAACGCCCCGCCGCCGAGCCCCTGCACGACCCGGAACGCGATCAGCGCGCCCATGTTCCAGGCGCACGCGCACAGGACGGACCCCAGCAGGAACAGGGCCGCGCCGACGACGAGGACCGGCTTGCGGCCGAAGGTGTCGGAGAGCTTCCCGTACACCGGGAGCGTGACGGTCACCGCGAGGAGGTAGCCGGAGAAGAGCCACGAGAAGACCGAGAAGCCGCCGAGGTCCCCGACGATCTGGGGGACGGCGGTGGAGACGATCGTGGAGTCGAGGGCGGCCAGCGCCATCGACAGCATGAGCGCGGCGACCACCGCGCCGCGTCGGCCGGGGGTACTACGGTCCCCGGTCTCAGGTATGACCGGCCGAACGCTCTCCGCCACTGACGCTCCCCGTGCTCCGGCGCTCCGGTGATCCCGTGCCCCTTGCATCTATCTGCCGTCGATCAGCTTCTCACTTGACCCTCACGTCGCGGCAGGGTGCAGCCTTAGGGGGCCGGAGGGTGGAGGGATCCCTGAATTTCGCTCCACCCGTCGGTGGAGAACCCCTAGGGGTACCTCCGTACTACGTCTCGGGGAGGGTTCGTACCGACGGATGACGAGGAGCCGCCGCCCCGCTCCTTAATCTGGCTTTACGCCGACGGGGGGTGGGGTTAACCCCCCGGGAAGAGGGGGCCCGGCCCCAATGCGCCGACTCCCTCCCGGGGACCAGACTCGTCGTCGTACCCAAGCACCAAGCATCCAGGTACCCCAGTACTCAAGCGGGCCCGCCAGCGGGGCAGCCGCGTCTCAAGTGATGACCGACATAGGAGACTTGCCATGACATCGGCCGTGACCATTCCCCGGCACGGGGGTTCCGGAGGGCGTACGGCCGTCGCCGCGCGGGGGCGGCAGGTCGTGAAGGCGTACGGCGCCGGGGAGACCCGCGTCGTCGCGCTCGACCACGTCGACGTGGACATCGCGCGGGGCGAGTTCACCGCGATCATGGGCCCCTCGGGTTCCGGGAAGTCCACGCTCATGCACTGCCTCGCCGGACTCGACACCGTCAGCTCGGGGAAGATCTACCTCGACGACACCGAGATCACCGGCCTGAAGGACAAGAAGCTCACCCAACTCCGGCGCGACCGCGTCGGGTTCATCTTCCAGGCGTTCAACCTGCTCCCCACGCTCAGCGCGCTGGAGAACATCACGCTCCCGATGGACATCGCCGGCCGCAAGCCGGACAAGCAGTGGCTGGCCCGCGTCGTCGAGACCGTCGGCCTCGCGGGGCGGCTCAAGCACCGGCCCAACCAGCTCTCCGGCGGCCAGCAGCAACGCGTCGCCGTGGCAAGGGCGTTGGCCGCCCGCCCCGAGATCATCTTCGGCGACGAGCCGACCGGGAACCTCGACTCCCGTGCGGGCGCTGAGGTGTTGGGCTTCCTGCGCCGCTCCGTCGACGAACTCGGCCAGACCATCGTCATGGTGACCCACGACCCGGTCGCCGCGTCCTACGCGGACCGTGTGCTGTACCTCGCCGACGGCCGCATCGTCGACGAGATGCTGCGCCCGACCGCCGAGACCGTCCTCGACCGAATGAAGGACTTCGACGCCCGGGGGCGCACGTCATGACCGTCATGAAGACCTCGATGCGCAACTTCTTCGCCCACAAAGGGCGAATGGCGCTCTCGGCGATAGCGGTGCTGCTGTCGGTGGCGTTCGTGTGCGGGACGCTGGTGTTCACGGACACCATGTCGACGACGTTCGACAAGCTGTTCGCGGCGACGTCGTCCGACGTCACGGTGAGCCCCAAGGACGCCTCCGACACCGGGGAGACGCAGGCCGACAACGGCAAGCCGCCGGTCATGCGGGCGTCGGTCCTCGACACCGTCCGCAAGGCGAAGGGCGTCAAGGCGGCCGAGGGCGCGGTGTTCTCGACCTCCGTGACCGTCGTCGACGCCGACAAGGACAGCCTCTCGCCGAACGGCGGCGGACCGACCATCGTCGGCAACTGGACCGCCAACGACGCCCGCACCATGAAGGTCACCTCCGGGACGCCCCCCAAGGGTCCGGACCAGGTGATGGTGGACGCGGACACCGTCGACAAGCACCACCTGAAGCTCGGCGACGAGATCGCCGTCATCACCGCCGTCGGCACCCACACCGCGAAGGTCTCCGGCGTCGCCGCGTTCGAGGTCACCAACCCCGGCGCCGCGATCTTCTACCTCGACACGAAGACCGCGCAGCAGACGCTGGTCGGCGAGACCGGGGTCTACACGAACGTCAACGTCACGGCCGCCGAGGGCGTCAGCGACGCGCAGCTGAAGACGGACGTCAGCGCGGCACTCGGCGCCGGTCAGTTCAAGGTGCAGACGGCCAAGGAGACGGCGGACGCCAACCGCGCGGACGTCGGCGAGTTCATGGACGTCCTCAAGTACGCCATGCTCGGCTTCGCCGGGATCGCGTTCCTCGTCGGCATCTTCCTGATCATCAACACGTTCTCGATGCTGGTCGCGCAGCGCACCCGGGAGATCGGGCTCATGCGGGCCATCGGGTCCTCGCGCAAGCAGGTCAACCGGTCCGTGCTGGTCGAGGCGTTCCTCCTCGGGGTCGTCGGGTCGGTACTAGGGGTAGGGGCCGGGGTCGGGATCGCCGTCGGGCTGATGAAGCTCATGAGCTCCGCCGGCATGAACCTCTCCACCGACGATCTGACGGTCGCCTGGACCACCCCGGTGATCGGGCTCGTCCTCGGGGTCGTCGTCACCGTCCTCGCCGCCTACCTCCCGGCCCGGCGTGCCGGGAAGGTCTCCCCGATGGCCGCCCTGCGGGACGCGGGCACGCCCGCCGACGGCAAGGCCGGGCTGGTGCGCGGGGCGATCGGGCTGCTGCTCACCGGCGGCGGCGTCTTCGCCCTGTACCTCGCGGGCAGCGCCGACAAGGGCGGTGAGGGCGCGCTCTGGCTGGGGCTCGGGATCGTCCTGTCGCTCCTCGGGTTCGTCGTCGTCGGACCGCTGCTGGCGGGCGGGGTCGTACGGGTACTAGGGGTGGTCCTGCTGCGGGCCTTCGGGCCGGTGGGGCGCATGGCCGAGCGCAACGCGCTGCGCAACCCGAGGCGTACGGGGGCTACGGGGGCGGCCCTGATGATCGGGCTCGCGCTGGTCGCCTGCCTCTCCGTCGTCAGCTCCTCGATGGTGGCCTCCGCGACGCAGGAGCTGGACAAGACCGTCGGCACCGACTTCATCGTCGGGTCGGACGCCGGGCAGCTCGTCATCCCGCAGGCCGTCAAGGCGATCAAGGAGACGCCGGGCATCGAGCGGGTCACCGAGTACAAGTGGCTGGAGGCCGACTACACCACCCCCGACGGCAAGACCCTCAAGAACACCGACATCACGGCGGCCGACCCGTCGTACGCGACCGACGTCCGCAAGGAGACCGTCGCGGGCGACATCAAGGACGCCTACCGGATCGACTCGATGTCCGTCCACGAGGACTTCGCCAAGGAACACCGCGTCACCCTCGGCTCGAAGATCGCCGTCAAGTTCAAGGAGGGGTCGACGGCGCACCTCACGGTCCGCGCCATCACCCGCAGCGACGACGTCATCGACTCCGGCGCCAAGTACATGTCCATCGCGACCCTCGCGAAGTACGTGCCCGCCGACAAGATGCCCCTCGACTCCATGCTCTTCGCGACGGCGCAGAAGGGCCAACAGGACGCCGTGTACCAGGCGTTGAAGTCCTCCCTGCACGACTACCCGCAGTACAAGGTGCGCGACCAGACCGACTACAAGCAGGCGCTCAAGGACCAGATCGGCCAACTCCTCAACCTCATCTACGGGTTGCTGGCCCTCGCGATCATCGTCGCCGTCCTCGGCGTGGTGAACACCCTCGCGCTGTCGGTCGTCGAGCGGACCCGGGAGATCGGCCTCATGCGCGCCATCGGCCTCTCCCGCCGCCAACTGCGCCGCATGATCCGCATGGAGTCCGTCGTCATCGCCCTCTTCGGCGCGCTGCTCGGCCTCGGGCTCGGCATGGGCTGGGGGGCCACCGCGCAGCAACTCCTCGCGCTCCAGGGCCTCGGCGTCCTGGAGATCCCCTGGCCGACCATCATCGGCGTCTTCATCGGGTCCGCGTTCGTGGGGCTGTTCGCGGCACTGGTCCCGGCGTTCCGGGCGGGACGGATGAACGTCCTCAACGCGATCGCCACCGACTGAGCCACCGCATACGGGGGTTGCGGGGGAAGACCCGGTGCCGGGAAGCCAACAGGGCTTCCCGGCACCGGGTTTCGCGCGCGGACGCTGCCGCGCACGGGCGTCACTTCACGCGCTCGCCGCCCCGAACGCGTCCGCCCCGAAAGAGTCCGCCCCGAACGGCGCACCCTCATAGGTGTACGGGTAGTCCACCCCCATCGTCGCGAGCGTCGCCGCCCGCCGCCGCTCCCACTGGAGCCGCAACTCCCACGCGGCCTCCGCCTGAGCATCGCGCTCGGCCTGGAGCCGGAAGAGTTCGGCGGCTTCTTCCTTGCTGGGGCTGGTCCACGGGCGGGCCCAGGGGCTGACGTACGACTCGGCGGCGGCCGGTGCCGGGGTCGATGCCGGGGCCGGTGCGGGGGCCGCGCACTTGCGGCGCTTGCCCCGAGCGGGGAGGAGGTACGAGAGCAGGGTGTGCAGGGACGCCAAAATGGCGCGCGCGATAGAGTGGCGCACGGCGACAGTCTTCCTCTCACGGTGATGTCGTCACGGCCCCATCAGCGGAGTGTTGGTAGCACTCCGAGCCCTGGTGGGGCCACTTTGTTGTGTTGTGTGGAGCACCGTAGCACTCAATTACCCCTTTGCAGAACGGAAGTTGAGTTCTGTGATCTTCCGTTCGGTTATGGCGGGATCATGCTCCCGAACGCGCCGCTCACCGCCAACTCACGAACACCGTCAGCGAGTCCAGCCCCGGTGGGCGGGGGTGGGCAACGGGAGTTGGGACGTGTCCGGCTGATACCCCGGAGAGTTATAGGTACCTGGCGTGGCGGTTCGTCCGCATGCTGATCGTCGTGTCCGCGAGGGCGGGCGTATCGCTACCGGGAAACGGGGAGTGTCATGCGGGTCGGGATGAGGATCGCGGGGATGACCGCGACGGCGGTGCTGACGGGGCTGGGTGTGCTGGCGACGGCGGTGCCCGCGGGGGCCGCTTCGACGCCGGCGCGGAACAACAGCAAGAGTGAGGACGTGCTGCTGGTGCACGGGTACGACCCGGTGTGGGCGGCGAAGTTCGACTGCAAGGACTACTTCAAGGACGTCATCAAGGGGTTCAAGGACTACAAGTGGAAGGGGAAGGTGCGGGGGGTCGCGTTCTACAAGGACGACTGGAACTGCGACTTCAGGATCGCGAAGGGGGAGCGGGACAGAGGGCTCAAGCAGTTGGGCAAGGACCTCGCCAACAAGATCTACAAGGACTACACCTCCAAGGGTAAGTCCGTCGACCTGCTGGGGCACTCGATGGGCGGGCTGATCATCCAGGCCGCGCTGACCGGCGTCGCGAAGAAGGAGTCCGGCTTCCCGAAGAAGCTGTACGTCGAGGACGTGGTGACCCTGGGGACGCCGCACGCGGGGACGGGCTGGGGCTGGGGCCACGACTACCAGCAGACCAAGGACATGCGGCCGAAGTCCTCCTTCCTCAAGTGGCTGAAGAACAACCCGCAGTCCACCCAGGCCACCGACTGGACAGCGATCGGCAGCAACAGCGACGCGATCGTCTCGGAGACGTCGGCGACGGCGGGCGGCTTCAAGCACTGGGCCCGCTACGACAACCTCCCGGGCGTGGACGACCACGCCGCCCTGAAGGCCGTCGGGACCGGCACCCACAAGATGCAGTACCGCAACGAGCCGGGCGGCACGAGCAGTTGGAAGAAGCGCGGCGCGCCCGTCGACTGGGCCACCGCCTCGCTGTACTACTACACCTCCTGGTGACGTGACGCCCCCTCACCACTGACACCGGCGCCGTCGGGACCTCCCGGCGGCGCCGGAGCCGTTCCCGGCACGCTCAGTCCAGCACCGCGACCGCCTCGATCTCGACCAGATGCTCAGGCACGTCCAGCGCCGCGACCCCGATCAGCGTGGCCGGCGGCCGGTGCTCGACGCCGAGCCGCGCGGCCCCCCGCCCCACCCCCTCCAGCAGCGCCGGCATCTTGTCCGGCGTCCAGTCGACGACGTGGACGGTGAGCTTCGCGACGTCCGTGAAGGCGGCCCCGGCGCCCGCGAGGGCCGTGCCGACGCTGACGTACGCCTGCTCGACCTGGGCCGCGAGATCGTCCGCCGCGTCCCAGGCGACCTGGCCGGCGACGTACACGGTCCGGGTGCCGGAGGCGACGGAGACCTGGTGGTAGGCGTCGATCGCGGGCAGGCCGCCCGGATTCAGCAGGGTGATGGTCATGCCGAAACCGTAGGGCCGCCCCCTCTGACGTGGAAGAACGCACTTTTCGGTGACCGGGGAACCTCTTGGTGACCCAGCAGGTCAGGCCATGGCTCCGTCTTCGAAAGGGTGACGGCCGTCAACGGCCGGCCCACGCGCTGCCCAGGCCGGAGGGTGACGCGGTCGTCCACAGGCCGGTGGTTGTCCACAGGCCCGGCGCTTGTCGGCGCCAAGTCGTACGCTGGATGACCCCCGGCCCGTGACACGCGTCGGGCCCTCGGTGTTGCCCGTACCTGCCGTAGACCCCCACCGGAAAGAACCCATGAGCCTGCACGGTCTGCTAGACGCCGTCCTGAAGGACAAAGCCCTGTCCGAAGCCGTCCGGGCGGCGGCCGACGGCAACCGCACGCACGTCGACCTGGTCGGCCCCCCGGCGGCGCGCCCCTTCGCGATCGCCGCGCTCGCGCGCGAGTCCGGCCGCCCGGTGCTGGCGGTGACGGCGACGGGCCGGGAGGCCGAGGACCTGGCGGCGGCGCTGCGCTCCCTGCTGCCGGCGGACGGCGTTGTGGAGTACCCCTCGTGGGAGACCCTGCCGCACGAGCGCCTGAGCCCGCGCAGCGACACCGTGGGCCGCCGCCTGGCGGTCCTCAGACGCCTGGCGCACCCGAGCGCGGACGACCCGGAGACGGGCCCGGTGTCGGTCGTCGTGGCCCCCGTGCGGTCGGTGCTCCAGCCACAGGTCAAGGGCCTGGGCGACCTGGAGCCGGTGGCCCTGCGCACGGGCAGCACCGCCGACCTGAACACGGTCGTGGAGGCGCTGGCGGCAGCCGCGTACGCGCGCGTGGAACTCGTCGAGAAGCGCGGCGAGTTCGCCGTGCGCGGCGGCATCCTGGACGTCTTCCCGCCCACCGAGGAACACCCCCTGCGCGTCGAGTTCTGGGGCGACGACGTCGAGGAGATCCGCTACTTCAAGGTCGCCGACCAGCGCTCCCTCGAGGTCGCCGCGCACGGCCTGTGGGCGCCCCCGTGCCGGGAACTCCTGCTGACGGACGACGTGCGCGAGCGCGCGCGGCGGCTCGCCGAGGAACACCCCGAGCTGGGCGAGCTGCTGCACAAGATCGCCGAGGGGATCGCCGTCGAGGGCATGGAGTCCCTGGCGCCCGTCCTCGTCGACGACATGGAACTGCTGATGGACGTCCTGCCCAAGGGCGCGATGGCCGTCGTGTGCGACCCCGAGCGGGTCCGCACGCGCGCCGCCGACCTGGTGGCGACCTCGCAGGAGTTCCTGCACGCGTCCTGGGCGGCCACGGCGGGCGGCGGCGAGGCCCCGATCGACGTCGGCGCGGCCTCCCTGTGGTCGATCGCGGACGTCCGTGAGCGGGCGCGCGAGCTGGACATGATGTGGTGGTCGGTGTCCCCGTTCGCGGCCGACGAGGAGCTGACGGACACCTACGCCGCCGACGCGGCGGGCGACACGCTGAAGCTGTCCATGCACGCCCCGGAGACCTACCGGGGCGACACCGCGAAGGCCCTCGCGGACACCAAGGGCTGGCTCGCGGACGGCTGGCGCACGGTGTTCGTCACCGAGGCACACGGCCCCGCCACCCGCACCGTCGAGGTCCTGGGCGGCGAGGGCGTCGCCGCGCGCCTGGCCGCCGACCTTGGCACCATCACCCCGTCCGTCGTCCACGTGGCGTGCGGCTCGATCGACTACGGCTTCGTCGACCCGGCGCTGAAGCTCGCCGTCCTCACCGAGACCGACCTGTCGGGCCAGAAGGCGGCCGGCAAGGACGGCGCGCGCATGCCCGCGCGCCGGCGCAAGAGCATCGACCCGCTGACCCTGGAGGCCGGCGACCACATCGTGCACGAGCAGCACGGCGTGGGCCGGTACGTCGAGATGGTCCAGCGCACCGTCCAGGGCGCCACCCGCGAGTACCTGGTCGTCGAGTACGCGCCCGCCAAACGCGGCCAGCCCGGCGACCGCCTGTACATCCCGACGGACCAGCTGGAGCAGATCACCAAGTACGTCGGCGGCGAGGCGCCCACCCTGCACCGCCTGGGCGGCGCCGACTGGACGAAGACGAAGGCGCGCGCGAAGAAGGCCGTCAAGGAGATCGCGGCCGACCTGATCAAGCTCTACAGCGCGCGCATGGCCGCCCCCGGCCACGCGTTCGGCGCCGACACGCCCTGGCAGCGCGAGCTGGAGGACGCCTTCCCGTACGCGGAGACGCCGGACCAGCTCACCACGATCGCCGAGGTCAAGGACGACATGGAGAAGACGGTCCCGATGGACCGCCTGATCTGCGGCGACGTCGGCTACGGCAAGACCGAGATCGCCGTGCGGGCCGCGTTCAAGGCCGTCCAGGACGGCAAGCAGGTCGCCGTGCTCGTCCCGACGACCCTGCTCGTCCAGCAGCACTTCGGGACGTTCTCCGAGCGGTACGCGCAGTTCCCGGTCAACGTCCGCGCGCTGTCCCGCTTCCAGACCGACACCGAGGCCAAGGCCACCCTGGAGGGCCTGCGCGAGGGCGCCGTCGACGTCGTCATCGGCACCCACCGGCTGTTCTCCTCCGAGACGAAGTTCAAGGACCTCGGGCTCGTCATCGTCGACGAGGAGCAGCGCTTCGGCGTCGAGCACAAGGAGCAGCTGAAGAAGCTCCGCGCGAACGTCGACGTCCTCACGATGTCGGCGACGCCCATCCCGCGCACGCTGGAGATGGCCGTCACCGGCATCCGCGAGATGTCGACGATCACCACGCCCCCGGAGGAGCGCCACCCCGTCCTGACGTTCGTCGGCCCCTACGAGGAGAAGCAGATCGGCGCCGCGATCCGCCGTGAACTCCTGCGCGAGGGCCAGGTCTTCTACATCCACAACCGGGTCGAGTCGATCGACCGCGCGGCCGCGCGCCTGCGCGAGATCGTCCCCGAGGCGCGCATCGCGACCGCGCACGGCCAGATGTCCGAACAGGCCCTGGAACAGGTCGTCGTCGACTTCTGGGAGAAGAAGTTCGACGTCCTGGTGTCGACGACGATCGTCGAGTCCGGCATCGACATCTCCAACGCGAACACGCTCATCGTGGAGCGCGGCGACACCTTCGGCCTGTCCCAGCTGCACCAGTTGCGCGGGCGCGTGGGCCGTGGCCGCGAACGCGGGTACGCGTACTTCCTGTACCCGCCGGAGAAGCCCCTCACGGAGACCGCGCACGAACGCCTCGCGACGATCGCCCAGCACACCGAGATGGGCGCCGGCATGTACGTCGCGATGAAGGACCTGGAGATCCGGGGCGCGGGCAACCTCCTGGGCGGCGAGCAGTCCGGGCACATCGCGGGCGTCGGCTTCGACCTGTACGTGCGCATGGTCGGCGAGGCCGTCGCGGACTACCGCAAGCAGCTGGAGAACGGCGAGATCGAGGACGAGGCGCCCCTCGACGTCAAGATCGAACTGCCGGTCGACGCGCACGTCCCGCACGACTACGCGCCCGGCGAGCGGCTGCGCCTCCAGGCGTACCGGGCGATCGCCTCGGCCAACTCCGAGGACGACATCAAGGCCGTCCGGGAAGAACTCACCGACCGCTACGGCAAGCTGCCCGAGCCCGTCGAGAACCTGCTGCTCGTCGCGGGCCTGAGGATGCTGGCGCGCGCGTGCGGGGTCGGCGAGATCGTCCTCCAGGGCACCAACGTCCGCTTCGCGCCGGTCGAGCTGCGCGAGTCGCAGGAGCTGCGCCTCAAGCGCCTGTACCCGGGGACGGTCGTCAAGCCGGCCGCGCACCAGGTGCTCGTCCCGCGCCCGAAGACCGCGAAGGTCGGCGGGAAGCCGCTGGTCGGGCGCGAACTGCTCGGCTGGGTCGGGGAGTTCCTGGCGTCCGTGCTCGGGTCGTAGGAAACGCACATAGCGGGCGTTCTTGACAGGCGTCGGTGACGGTTCGAATCTGGACACACCGGCGCCCGCCCGGCGCGCGGACCCAACGGCGCCCGCCAGGCGCCCCGTTCATTCCAGGGGGAGGAATGAACAGTGTCGTCTCCGGCGGTCTCTCCGCCTCGCTGACCGACCGTCACGGCGTCCGCCTCACGCGCGTGACACCCCGGCCGACGGTCCCGCACCCGAGGCCCCCGCGCGCCCCGGACACCCGGCCGTACCTGGTGGGCCGCGCCCCGGAACTCGCCCGCGTACGCGCGCGCGAGGCCGTCGAGTTCACCGGCCCCTGCGGGACGGGCAAGACGACGCTCCTGCGGGCCGTCCCGGACGGCGTGTACGTCCGCGTCGGCCCGACCGCCCTGGAAGACCTCCTCCAGGACCTCATGCGCCGCTTCCACACCTGGCCGGGCCCCGTACGGTTCACCACCGAGGAGTGCGCGCGGGCGCTCGCCGCCGTGGAGGCCACCGTCGTCCTGGACGACGTCTCCTACACCCCGCAGCAGCTCGCCTACCTCAAGGACGTGCTGCGAGGCTGCGCCCTGGTGACCGGCGCCGTCGTGCCCGCGCTCGGCGCCGCCGGCGGCTCCTGCGCCCTCCAGGGGCTCTCCGAGGGCGCGGCGACCGCCCTCCTCGCCCACGACCTGGGACGCGCCCTCAGCGGCGCCGAGCAGGCCGTCGTGGGCCGTCTGGTGACCGCCGTCGGCGGACAGCCGCTGCACCTGCGGCAGGCCGCCGCGCTGGTCCGCCACGACGGCCACACCCTCGCCGACGTCACCACGCGCGCGGAGGGCGACCCCGACGTCCTGGACGAGCTGTGCATCGCCGCGCTCGGGCCGCAGGCCAAACGGGTGCTCGCCGTGCTCACCCTGCTCGGCGGCGCGCTGCTGCCCGCCGGGGTGCTCGCGCAGATGGCCGACGTCGCCTACGTCGCCCAGACCTTCGAGTCGCTCTCCGCGCGCGGGCTCGCCGAACAGCGCGACGACCGGTTCGGGCTGCCCGTCTGCAAGGCCGAGCCCTACCGGCACGTCCTCTACCGCCACCTCGGGCTCGCCGTCGCCGCCCGCTCCCTCGCCTCCTGGCTCGCCTCCTGCGCCCCCGCCGGTCCTGACGCGCGCGGGGCTCTCGACGCCGCCCTCGGGCTCCTCGGGCTCGCCGCCGAGCGCCGCGAGTGGCAGACCGTCGTCCGCCTCGTCACCGTCGTCGAGCGCGTGCTGTTCGTCCAGGGGCACTGGGAGGCGTGGCAGAACACCCTCGCGCAGGGGATCACCGCCGCGCGCGAGGCCGGGGACGCGGCGGCCGAGGCGTACTTCGCGCATCAGCAGGGGGTGCAGCACTTTCTGCACGGGCGTGTCGAGCACGCGCGGGGGATGCTGCGGCGGGCGCTGGAGCTGCGGGAGTCGTTGGGGGATGCGGCGGGGGCGGAGGTGACTCGGGCGAACCTTGCGCTGCTTGCCGCGGCCGGGGCGCCGCCGCTGCCGTCGGCTCCGCCGGGTGGGCTGGGTGTGCCGGGTGCGTCCGGTCGTTCCCCTGACGCGCGGCGGCGGGTGGTGGTCGCGGTCGCCGCGGTGGTGGGGGTGCTGGTGATCGGGACGGCGGTCGGGCAGGGGATGGGCGGGGGTGGCGAGAGCGGCGGGGGTGGTGCGTCGGCCTCGCGGGTGGGGGTGACGGCCGGGGAGAGCGGGAGTGCTACGGGGGCGGGGGCGGGAGGAGCGGGGGTGGGCGGGTCGTCAGGGGAGTCGTCCGGAGGGGATACGGGTCCTACGGGGACGGTCTCGGGGTCGGCCTCGGTCTCCTCGTCGGCCTCGGGGTCGTCGTCTTCAGGGTCGTCGGGGTCGTCCTCCTCAAGTACTACGGGTACCCTCGCCGCGCCCCGGATCTCGCCGTCCTCGCGGGACTTCGGGATGACGCACATCCATCCGTCCGTCGACGCGCCCACCGTCGACTTCACCGTCACCAACCCCAACGACCGGGCCATCGACCTCGGCCCCGCGACCGTCCCCGGCGCGAGCGCCTTCTCGTACGCGGACGGCACCTGCGGGGACCGGCTCGGGGCGGGGGAGTCCTGCACGGTGACGGTCGAGTTCGCGCCGAGCGGGCTGGGCCCCGAGAGCGACCGGCTCACGATCGCGTCCGGGGGCAGGACCGCGACGGCGGACCTCAGCGGGACGGGGTACGTCGGCCTCACCGTCGTCCTCCTCGGCGGGCGCGACAGCTCCCGGCTGACGGCGACGGACCCCTCGGCCGGGGAGGTCTGCGCGGGGTACACCTCCGTGCAGTGCACGATCCGGGTGACGGCGGAGCCGGTGCTCACGGCCGTCCTCACGGACCCCGGGGCCCGGTACGTCATGAAGGGGTGGAGCGGGGCCTGCGTCGGCTCCAACCCCTGTGTGCCCGCGCTCGCTTCGGACGACAGCTCGACCGTGACGGCCCGGTTCGCGCCGTACCTCGGCTGAGGGCGTGCCAGGGGCGGACGGCAGGGGTGGGCGTCCGGGGCTGGTGTCCGGGGCTGGCGTCAGGGACGGCGCAGGCCCTCGATCAGCAGTGCCACCAGGCGGCGTGCGTCGTAGCGCGGGTCCGCGTCCGCGCCCGCGCACAAGTTGCCGATGCCACGCAGGAGTTGGTACGCGTCGAGGCCGGGCGCGTGGATCTCGCCGGAGACGGTCGCGGCGTCCAGGAGGCCGGCGCAGACCGGCAGGAGGCGGTCGAGGAAGTAGGTGTGCAGGGGGCCCAGGCAGGCGCTGTCGGACTGCATGGCGCCGGCGAGGCCGTGCTTGGTGACGAGGAAGTCGACGAACAGGCCGGTCCACTCGGCGAGCGCGGCGTACGGGCTGGGGGCGTCGGCGAGGAGCGCGGGGCCCGCCTCGGCGCAGGTGTCGACCTGGTGGCGGTAGACGGCGACGACCAGGTCGGCGCGGGTGGGGAAGTGCCGGTAGACGGTGCCCGTGCCCACGCCCGCGCGCGCGGCGATCTCGCGGACGGGGGCGTCCACGCCCGACGTGACGAAGACGGCGGCGGCGGCGTCCAGCAGGGTCTGCTGGTTGCGGCGGGCGTCTTTGCGGCGGGGGGGGTCGAGGGGTGGCTGGGTGGGGGCGGGCACGGTGCTCCTTTGCGGGCGGGGCGTTGGCGGGCGGGGTCTCTGGCGGGCCTTGCGATACGGAACAGCGTTCCGTATCGTCTTAAGCGGAACGGTGTTCCGCTTTGCCATGATGGCAGACCGGCGGACGGCCTGTCATGCCGCCTCGGTGCACCCCGGCATCGACCCGACCCGTACGGGTCCTACAGGTCGTACCCGTACCCCTCACCCCTGACGAAAGGCACAGCCATGCCCGGATCATCCCCGATCGTCTCCGTGAAACCGGTCCTCCTGCCCGCCCCCGGCCGGGGTGACGACCTCCGGGTCCGCGTCAGTGCCCCGCTGACCGGCACCGGCCTCCCCGTCCTCGTGTTCTCGCACGGTTTCGGCTCGTCCATGGACGGGTACGCGCCGCTCGCCGACCACTGGGCCGCCCACGGCTTCGTCGTCGTCCAGCCCACGCACCTCGACTCCCGCACGCGGGCCCTGCCCGCCGAGGATCCCCGGACGCCGCTGATCTGGCGGCACCGGATCGACGACGTCGTCCGCGTCCTCGACTCCCTGGGCGCCCTCGAAGCGGCCGTGCCGGGGCTGGCCGGACGCGTTGACCGGGGCCGGGTCGCCGTCGCGGGGCACTCCTGGGGCGCGCAGACGGTCGGCGTGCTGCTGGGGGCGCGGGTGCTCGGGGTTCCGGACGACTTCACCGACCCGCGTGTCAAGGCGGGCGTTCTGCTCGCGGCGGCCGGTCTCGGTGACGAGTTGACGCCGTTCGCGGCCGAACACCTCCCCTTCATGCGGCCGTCGTTCGCGTCGATGACCGCCCCGGCGCTCGTCGTAGCCGGTGACAGCGACCACTCCCAGCTCTCCACCCGGGGGCCCGACTGGTTCATCGACCCGTACCTCCGCAGTCCCTCCCCCAAGGGTCTGCTCACCCTGACCGGCGCCGAGCATTCCCTAGGGGGCATCCCTGGGTACGAGTCCGCCGAGACGACCGACGAGAACCCGGAGACGGTCGCGCTGATCCGGCGGGTGAGCACGGCGTTCCTGCGTGGGGCGCTGGGGCTGGAGGGGGAGGACTGGAAGTCGGTCGACACGGGGGTGTTGGGGAAGGTGGAGAGCAAGTAGGCGCTGGGCCTGGGGTCTTGCGCTGTGCGGCCGGGCGCGTCCCTCAAGTGCCGTTGCACTCCCGGGAGTTCACGTCCCGCGCGCTTCCTCCCACTCCCGTTCCAGCATCGCGTGGACCACCGAGTCGCGCCACGCGCCGCGCTTGTGGACGTGTTCGCGGATGCGGCCCTCGACGGTCATGCCGGCGCGGGACATGGCGCGGGCGGAGGGTTCGTTGGCGGGGGAGCGGGCGGCCCAGACGCGGTGGAGGGCGAGGTCTTCGAAGGCGAGGGCGAGCAGGAGGCGGACGGTCTCGGTGCCGAGGCCCTGGCCCCAGTGGGCGGGGTTCAGGGCGAACCCCATGGTGGCGGCGCGGAGTTGATGCGGGTCGGCGGCGAGGCGGGCGACTCCGACGAGGGTGCCGGTGGCGTGTTCGGCGACGCCGAGGACGTACTCCGTACGGGGGTCCACGCGGGCGCTCGCCTCGGCGTGGGTCACCATCGCGCGGACGTCGTCCCGGGTGCGGGGTTCGAACGAGAGGTGGGCGGTGGCGAGTTCGCTGCCGTAGATCGCGAACAGGGCGTCCGTGTCGGATGGTTGGAGTTCGCGGAGGTGGAGGCGCGGGCCTTGGCGGAGGACCGGGTGCATGAGGGGACTCTAGCGAGCGGGGTGGCGAGGTCTACGGGGGTTACGGGGGCTGCGGAACGCCGGCTACGAGGTCCGTGGAACGCCGGGAGCCGCCCCCGTACCCGTAGTACTTCCAGGCAGGGGGCGGAGTATCCCGATCGCGGCGGCGCGCTACTGCTGGTCGGGCGAGCTGCGGTCCATGCCCAGTGCGCCTTCGATCTTCTGCTGGGCGTCGTCGACCTGGCCCTCGAACTTGTTGCCGGTCTTCTCGTTGATCTTCTGCTCGGCGGCGTCGGACATTTCCATGGCTTTGTCCTGCGCCGCCTGGTTCTTGAACCTGTCAAAGATGCCCATCGAAGGCTCCTTCCGGAGGTGATCCAAGACGACCATATGTCTGGCTTGCTCCGAATGCCCACCCGAACGTGCGTGGGAGCGCGACGCGGCCGTACCCATGGAGTGCCCCCGCACGCCCGCTCGTTAGCGTGTACGCGGCCCTGACCGGGGAAAACGTCCGGTGCGGGGCGTCGGAACGGGTGCGAGAGAACATCGGAGGGGCGCGCGTGAAGCGTGTTCGGGGCGGGGTGGCGGTCACCGCTGTGCTGGTCGCGGTACTGGCGGGTTGCGGCGAGGGGACCGAGGGGAGCGGCGCGTCCGGCCCCCAGAGCGGGGCGGCGCTCGCGGCCGCGCAGGCGCTCCAGGTGAAGGGCCGGGCGCCGAAGACCGGCTACTCCAGGGACGCGTTCGGCTCGGCCTGGGCCGACACCGACTCCAACGGCTGCAACACGCGCGACGACATACTCCAACGGGACCTGAAGAGCGTGAAGTTGACCGGTGGTGACTGCAAAGTCACCTACGGGATCCTGGAGTCCGACCCCTACTCCGGCAAGGACGTCACCTACCGGCGCGGCAAGAGCCAGGTCGACATAGACCACGTCGTCGCCCTCTCGGACGCCTGGCAGAAGGGCGCCAAGTACTGGCCCGCCCGCAAACGCATCGCCCTCGCCAACGACCCCCTCAACCTCCTCGCCGTCGACGCGAGCACCAACCGCTCCAAGGGTGACGGCGACACCGCGACCTGGCTTCCCCCGAACTCCTCCTACCGCTGCGCCTACGTCGCCTCCCAGGTCGCCGTCAAGAAGAAGTACGAACTCTGGGTCACCGCAGCGGAGAAGTCCGCGATGGAGAAGGTCCTGAAATCCTGCCCCGGCCAGAAACTGCCGACCGGCGGGAACCCGACGTCGGCGCCGGAGAGGTTCGGCGCGAAGTAGCCGGGGCGGTTCGGTGTGTCCGGCCCCTCCTTTTTGCCCCTGTGACACAGGTCACAAATCAGCCGTGAACCGAACGGCAAGATCATTTCGACGAAGGGGTGTGAAGGCCGAACGAGGGGGTGGATGTGATGACGCCGAACTTCTGGACGATGCCGAACTTCTGGACGCCGTGGCCGACGGGGACCGCGCCGCGTTCGAGGAGCTGTTCCGCAGGTTCGCGCCCTGGCTCAGGGGGCGGCTGCGACAGAGATGCGCCGATCACGTCCTGGTGGACGAGGTCGTCCAGGACGTCTTCGTGGAGGTGTGGCGCCGCCGCGAGAGCGAGCGCGCCGCCCGGGTCGGGGACGTGAGCGGGTGGCTGTGGCGGGCCGGCAGCAACCGGCTGACCGACGCCCGGCGGGCGCAGGAGCGGCGGGGCCGGCTGCTGGGCCGCCTCGCGGGGCTGCCGCGACGGCACGCGGTGTCCGCCGAGGAGGAACTGCTGGCGCACTGGGGCGACGGCGCGCTGGACGCGGTGGAGCGGCTGCCCGCCGAACTCCGCGCCGTGATGCGGGCCACGGCGCTCGAAGGGCTGACGGTCCAGGAGACGGCCGAGCGCCTGAAGATCCCGACGGGAACGGTCAAGTCCCGCGCGTCGAGGGCGAGAAGGCTGCTGAGGGAGCGGTTGTCGACGTGAGGGGGCGCGGCGAGGGCCGGGGGCGGACGCGGGTGCGCGGCGAGGACAGGGGCGTACGCGGGTGGGCGAGAACCAGGGGCGCACGCGGGAGCGGCGAGGGCCAGGGGCGTGAGGCGAAGGCAGTGACCGACGACATGGGCAGGAGGTGGAGACGATGAGCGAGACACGGCCGACCGGCTCGGCGCACCTGAGCGCCGGCCTGCTCCGGGCGTACGCCGCCGGGCCGCTCCCCGAGGAGACCAGGGACGCCGCTGAGGCCCACCTGGACCACTGCGCCCGGTGCCGGGAACGGCTCGGCCCGCTGATGGCGGACGACGCGGAACTGACCGCGCTGTGGCGGCGGGTCGACGACGCGGTGGACGTACCGGAGCGGAGCCTGGTGGAGCGGTGGGCGCTGCGCGCCGGGGTCCCGGAGGACGCCGCGCGGCTGTGCGCGGCGATGCCGGGGCTGCGCAGGTCGTGGTGGGCCGGGGCGGCGCTGCTGCTCGGGCTCGCCGTCGCCGCCGCGCGGTGGAGCGGGTCGGCGTCGGCGCCGCTGCCGTTCTTCGCGCTGGTGCCCGCGCTGTCGGCGGTGGGGGTCGTCGCGGTGACCGGGAGGCGTTTCGACCCGGCGTACGTGTGGGTGGAGGTCTCCCCGCTGGGCGGCTTCCGGGTCGTGCTGCTGCGCGCGGCGGCCGTACAGATCCTGAGCCTCGTCCTGGGCGCGGCGGGCGCCGTGGGGATGCCGCTGCCGTTTCCGTACACGCTCGGCTGGCTCGTCCCGTCGCTGATGCTGACGGCCGTGTGCCTCGCCCTGTCGAGCCGCATGGACGCGCTGCCGGCCGTCGCCCTGACGCTCGCGGCGTGGGGCCTGTGCCTCGCGGTCGCCTACGACACGGCCCTCCCGGCGGCGACGCGCACGCTGCTGCCGGGGGCGCAACTGGCCATGGCGGGCGTCGGGTTGGTGGCCGTCGGTGCACTCGTCGTGCTGCGCGACGGGTTCGAGAGGGACCGGACGAGGGGGGTGGCGTAGATGGGAACGGGACAGGTCACGCTGACGGACATCGGCGTGCGCTACGGGCGCCGCACGGCGCTGAGGGACGTGTCGCTGCGGCTGGGGCGGGGAGTGACGGGGCTGCTGGGGCCCAACGGCGCGGGCAAGACGACGCTGCTGCGCGTCCTGGCCACGGCGAGCGGACCGGACACGGGCACGCTCTCGGTCCTGGGCCTCGACCCGCTCACCCCGGCGGGCCGGCGGGCCGTGCGCAGGCGGCTCGGCCACCTCCCGCAGAACCCCGGACTGCCCGCCCACTTCACGGCGTTCGAGTTCGTCGACTACGTGGGGATCCTCAAGGAGATCGGCGACCGGGAGATCCGGCGCACCGAGGCCCGGCGCGTACTGGAGGCGGTCGGCCTGACGGCGGACCGGGGACGGCGGATCCGCAAACTGTCCGGCGGCATGCGCCAGCGCGTCGCACTCGCCGCCGCCCTGGTCGGCGACCCCGAACTGCTGGTCCTGGACGAACCGACCGTGGGGCTCGACCCCGAACAGCGGCTGCGGTTCCGTGAACTCGTCACCGGACTCGGCGACGACAGGACGGTCCTGCTCTCCACGCACCAGACGGAGGACGTCGCGGCCCTCTGCCAGAACGTCGTCGTGCTCGACCACGGCACCGTGAAGTTCCACGGCACCCCGGCCGAACTGGCGCTCCTCGCGCGGGGGCGGGTCTGGAGCAGCGGGAAACGCGCGGACGGCGCGCTCGCGGCCTGGCGCACCGGAGCCGGCGCGTTCCGCAACATCGGGACGCCGCCGACGGGCGCGGACCTGCTCGAACCGACCATCGAGGACGGGTACCTGCTCCTCCTGGACGGCGACCGGGAGGGGGCGGACGCGGGATGAACGAACCCACCTCCACGCACCGGACGAGCCGGGGCCGCACGCACGCCGAGCCCCCGGCACCGGCCCCCGCCGGCCTCGCCGGTCCCGTCCCGGTGACGCCTCACGACGTGCCGCGCGCCCAACTCGCCCTGGCCCGCTTCGAGTCCGCGCGGGTCCTGCGCCACCCGGCGTTCCTCACGGCCGTCGCCCTGTACGCGGCCCTGTGGGCGTACGAGGCGTGGGGCGGCGGGCCGCGCGGCCGGTATCCGGTGCTCCAGGACGAGGACCGGTACACCCAGCTGCCGCTGCTCCTGCTGGCCGCGGGCGCCCTCGTCGCCACGCACCTCACCGCGACCCGGATGCTCAGGTCCGGCGCGCAGGCGCTGTGCGGCGTGCTGGCCCTGCCGCCGTGGCGGCGGACGCTCGCCCACCTCGTGACCGCCCTCCCGCCCGCCGGGGTGGCGGCGGCGTTGGCCGGGGCCCGTATCACGGCGTACGCGTCGTCCCCGGCCGCCGTGGGCAGCCCGTCGACGCTGGAACTCGCCACCGGACCGGCGGCCGTCCTGCTCGCGGGCTGCGCCGGGGCGACCCTCGCGGGCTTCACCGCCTCGACGATGGCGGGCCCGTTCGCGGTCCTGTGCCTCGGGGCCCTGCTGCTGTGCGGCGCGCTCGGGGTGCGCGGCCTGAGGTGGACGGGCCTGGTGGGCGTGGAGGACGAGTTCGCGGCGCCGCTGCCGAGCGCGCTGATGGACCGCCCGGTGCCGGAACACCTCGGCTACTTGGCCGCCGTGACCGGCGTCCTGGCCCTGCTCGCCCTGGTCAGGGCCGGGGCGCGGGCCGTGCCGGTGCGGGCGGCGCTCGCCCTGCTGGCGGTGACCGCCGTCGCGGCCGGCGTCGCGCAGTACCGGCCGCTCGACGACGCCGTGGCGGCCCGCCGGGCGGACGCGGAGCAGCGCCCCGGGGACCGGCAGAGCTGCCGGGCCGCGGGCCGGGTCACGTTCTGCGCGTTCCCCGAGTTCACGCGGCGCGGCCAGGACTGGCAGCGGGTGACGGACGGCGTCCTGCGCGAGGCCCCGCCCGGCGGGGGCCCGTACGCGGTACGGCAGCGGATCCTCCTCGACGGCGGCCCCGGCGGCGTGGCCGACCCGCCCCCGCTGGAGGCGTGGGCGCGCGACGACGCCCGGCACGGCACACCC
This sequence comes from Streptomyces roseirectus, assembly GCF_014489635.1. Taxonomy (NCBI): domain Bacteria; kingdom Bacillati; phylum Actinomycetota; class Actinomycetes; order Kitasatosporales; family Streptomycetaceae; genus Streptomyces; species Streptomyces roseirectus. Next base: position 5,729,942 of record NZ_CP060828.1, read on the forward strand.
GGCGCGGTGACCGTCGGCACCGACTGGGGCACGGACGACATCGGCGGCGGGGCGATGCTCTCCTTCGCCGTACGGTTCGCCGACCGGGTGGTCCCCGGGCGCGCGCAGGAGGAGCGGCCGACGGGGGAGCTGCTGTGCCGGGCCCGCGCCGTGACCGTGCTGTGGCTGGCCGCACAGGCGACCCCGGAGACCGCCGACGCCCTGCGCTCCCTGGACCGGCGCAGCACCGGCGGGATCTCCGTCAGCACCCTCGGCTCCGGCCAGTCGCTCGGCGTGAGCGACCCTGAAGTGCGGGTTGTACGGGACCTGTTGACGCTGCCCGACGCCGAGGTCGGCAGCCGCCTGCGAGCCGCCTGGCCGGCCCTGGCCGACGAACGCACGAGCACCGAGCGCGCGGCCCGCCTGCTCGGGGCCACGCCGCCGCCGGACGCCGAGCGGGGAACGGAGGGCACGCGATGCGCCACGCCCTGACCCTCCCCACCGCCATCGGCCCCCACCTCCTGCGCCTCGCGCCCCGCCTGCCCCTGGCGCTCGGCGCCGGCCCCGCCCTCGTCGTCGCCGTCCTCCCCCTGGCGCTCGCCGCCCACCCCGGCCAGGGCGACGCGGCCCTGCTGCTGCGGGTGACGACGGTCCTGTGCGCGCTTCCCGTCGCGTTCGCGCTGGACGACCCCGCGGCGAACACCACGGCGGCCCTCCCGTTCCCGCCGGCGCTGCGGCGGGCCCTGCGGCTGGCGCTCGCCTGCGCCCCGATGGCCGTGACCTGGACGGCGTGCGCGTTCCTGCTGCGCGCCGCGCTGCACCCGTACGACCGCGCCGCCCTCCCCCTGCCGGGGCTCGCCCTCGAAGCGGCCGGACTCACGGCGGCGGCCGTCGCGCTGGTCGGACTCGGACTGCGGCTCACCGGAGGCGAACGCGGCAGCACCCTGGCCGCCCCCGGAAGCACGCTGCTGCTCCTCGTCCTCACCCTGAGCCCGGCCCGCGCGGAGCTGTTCGCCGTGCCGTACGGCGAGTCCTGGACGTCGTCACGATGGACGTGGGCAGCGGGACTGGCGCTCGGGGCGGGGCTCGCGGCGGCGCTCCTGCGCGAGGGACGGGGTGGCGGGCGGTGAGCCGGGGCTCAGGCGGGGGCCGCTGTGTAGGCGGTGATGGTGTAGGTCGCCTCGTCGTCGACGGCGTTCTTGGAGTCGTCGAGGACGAGGCGGGTGGGGCGGCCGTCGGGGGCGTACTCGATGTCCGCGGTGTCGGCGTCGCGTTCGCGGGCCTCGCGCAGGCGCGTCAGGAGGTCGCCGATGGTGGGGAGCTGGGGGAGGAGGCGCTTGTCGTCGAGGCCGGTGGCGGCGGTGACGCGCGCGTCGCGGACGGTGATGCGGAAGGTGCCGGCGAGGACCTGGGTATCGGAGACGAGGGTGTAGGCGTAGGAGGAGGGCTCGCGCCAGGGGGTGGTGTCGGGGCCGGTGCGGGCGGGGGCGGAGGCGCAGGCCGTGGTCAGGAGCAGGAGCAGGGTTGCGGGTGGCAGGAGGCGTACGGCGGGCATGGGGTCCTCTCGTCGGGACGGCTGGGACTACGACGCCGTACGCCTCCGGGAGGTTCAGGTGGCGGACTTCAGGGAGGTCAGGACCTGGGTGGTGAGCTTCTTCGCGCTGGGGGCGCCGTCGGAGGGGCCGTCGGTGGACAGGACGGTGACGACGTTCGTGCCGAGGCGGGCGGCGACGAGGGTGGTGCCGGTCTCCCAGGCGTCGCTGGTCAGGGTGATGGTGTAGGCGTCGTCGCCGAGGCCGGGGGTGGTGACGCCGGTGATCTTGACCTTGCTGTTCGTGTCGGTGTCCGTGTAGCCCGGGCAGCCCTCGACGACCTTGCGCAGGGCGGCCATGACGTCCGTGGACGTCGTGCCCCGGTAGGCGTCTATCTCCTGGTCCAGCTCGGCGGTCGTCGTCTTGTTCACGTACGACGCCTGCGCGAACGAGACGCCCTTGATGCCCGTCTGCTCGATCCACGCGGTGCCGCCGAACGCGGAGCAGTCCGGCTTCGTCGCGGTGTCCGTCACCGGGGCTCTGTAGGTGTCGCCGGTGTCCCTCGTCGCGTCCGGGTCCACGGCGAAGCCGGACGCGAAGTACGTCGCCGGTGCGAGCGCCTTCTTCAGCTGCGTGCCGGTGAGGACGCCCGCGTTCGGGTCCTTCGGCTTCGCCGGAGCCGCCTTCGCAGTGCCGTCCGTCTTCGGGGCGTCGTCCGAGGAGTTCGAGGAACAGGCGGTCAGGGCCAGGGGGAGGGCCGCGGCGACGGCGAGCGTCTTCAGGGCGTGGGTGCGCATGGGGTGTCCTTGAGCTGTCTGCACATGACTGCGGGCCCGATGGTCACCGGGCCCGCAAGGTTCATCGTAGGAAGGTCAAGAAAACAGAAAAAACACCGAATGTCCAAATCCGGACCGAAGTGGGCCGGCTCAGTGGCCGTACGGAGGGCCGCTCTGGTACGGGTTCGGCTGCGGCGGCGCGGCGTACGGGGCCCTGGGCCGGGCGGACTTGGGGTCGAAGACCGCGAACAGGAGCAGCGCCGAGCCCATGGCCATGCCGAGCAGGAGGGCGACGGAGAAGGCGTTCTCGCCGGTCTCGCCGTCGATGAAGATGACCCACGTCCAGACGGCGGCCTCGTACACGCTGAACGAGATGAACGCGCCCCAGTCGGACGGCAGCCCGCGGCGGATCGCGACGTAGAAGAAGGGGATCCAGGCGAAGAGGCTGAAGGTGCCCCAGACGGGGACCGTCCAGGCGATGCGCTGCAACCAGCCCGCTTCCAGGCGCCGTTGGGCGACCGGCGGCGGCGTGGAGTACTGGTAACCGCCCGCTGTGCCCGTCATCCCGTCCCCATCCCCGCGTCCCGCCCCCGGTCGTCGGATCAGCCTAGGCCACCCGGTTCGGGTGAACCCACGCGCGGCCGCCCTCTACTGTGGCGTGGGGGATTCTTATGACGATCGGAAACGCCCGTTTCCGAGACGCGGGCGCGCGAGCGGTTACCTTGTGACCCGCACGGTTTCGAACGGACCAGGGGTGGGCATGGCGGAGCACCGGCAGTCGAAGAAGCGCAGATACATCGCCTGGGGCGTGGCGAGCGCCGTCGTGGTCGCCGGGGGCGCGGTCGCGGCGCAGCAGTCGATGGCCGCGACCACCTGGCCGGCGCAGAAGACGTTCACGGGGCGCGCGTTCGACACGTGCGCCGCCCCCTCGCTCGCCGCGATGAAGGCGTGGAAGGCCGACGGCTACTACAGCGGCGCCGCCGTCTACATCGGCGGCAAGAACCGCGGCTGCGCCCAGCCCAACCTCACCAATTCCTGGGTGAAGTCGGTCAACTCGCAGGGCTGGAAGCTGATCCCGCTGTACGTCGGCGCGCAGCCGCCGTGCCAGACGGGCTCCAGCCCCGAGAAGATCAGCGCCGCCACGGCCACCTCGCTCGGCGCGGCCGACGCCGCCGACGCCGTCGCCAAGGCGTCCGCGCTCGGCATGAAGGCCGGCAGCCCGATCTACCTCGACATGGAGCCGTACGCCATCACCGACAAGGCGTGCAACGACGCCGTGCTGGCGTATGTGCGCTCGTTCACGAAGACGCTGCGGGGCAAGGTCTACCGCGCCGGGTACTACGGGTTCACCTCCTCCAGCGCGAAGGCCGTCGCCACCGCAACCAACAAGACCGACCTGCCCGGCAACCTCTGGTACGCCCTGTGGGACGGCCAGGACACCACCACCGCCGACTGGCCCTGGGGCAAGGACCAGTTCACCAACCACAGCCGCGGCCACCAGTACAAGGTCAACAGCAAGGAGACGCGCGGCGGTTACACGATCACCGTCGACCGCGACAGCTGGGACGCGCCGGTCGCGATCGTCGGCTGAGGCGGAGATCGGGGGCTGAGGAGGAGGGGCCGGCGGAGGGGGTTCAGGCCGGGAGAGGGCTGAGGCGGAGGGGTGGTTGAGGGGCGGGGCGGCGGACGGAGGGTTCGCGGGCCGGAGTTGGCAGGACGCGCGCGTGTGCGTGCGCCGGTGGGCCCGTCCGGCGCGACGGCGCCCCTCCGCACCGTCCGCCCCTCCGCGCCGTCCGCCCGCGCCGCCCGCCCCCTCCGAACTGTTCGTCGGTCTCGAAGAGCACTCTCGAACACGCCCCGGACGGCACCCCCTGCGCGCGTGACGCGGGCGTGCCGGTGCCCCAAGTCCCGGTGAATCGTTGGTCGAATGGGTTGGCCCCAGGCGCACCACTGCCTACCATCGATCACCGCAAGACTTTGTGCACCGCCGCACAAGCTCCCACAGGAGGTCTCCTTGCACCGCCGACGTCGTCGTACCGCGCTCCTGCTGACCGCCACGATCGCCGCGGCAGCCCCCCTCCTCACCGCCTGCGGCAACGACGCGCACCCCGGTGCCGCGGCCGTCGTCGGCGGGCAGCGGATCACCGTCTCGCAGCTGGAGAACCGCGTCAGCGAGGTCCGCGACGCCCAGCGCGCGGCCGTGCGGGACGACGCCCAGTACGCGCAGGCCATCGCCCAGACCGGCACGCTCACGCGCGACACCCTGCACGGCATGGTCCTCGACAAGGTCATCCAGAAGGCCGCCGAGAACGCGGGCGTCACCGTCAGCCGCCGCGAGATCCAGGAGATGCGGTCCGGGCTCGAACAGCAGGCGGGCGGCGCGCAGGGGCTGGAGACGGCCTGGCTCCAGCAGTACGGGGTGCCTCCGCAGCGGATCGACGAGAACCTGCGTCTCCAACTGGAGGCCCAGAAGCTGGCGACGAAGCTGGGCACGGACACCAGTCAGCCGGCGTTCTGGAACACGCTGTCGACGGCGTCGAAGGAACTCGGGGTGGATCTCAATCCCCGGTACGGGAGTTGGGACGCGAAGAAGGTGAGCCGGGTGGATGTGGCGACGCCGTGGGTGCGGGAGGTCTCGGCGGGGGCGCAGGGGCCTTCGGCGGGAGCGTAGGGCTTCGGCTGGGGCGTAGGGGTCTTCGGCGAGGGCGTGCGGCCGGTGGACGTACAAGAGGGTTGTACGACTTGAATCCCCAGGCTGTGGATAACTTTCCCGGCGGGGTCGGGGGGTGGGTTACGTTCGGGGTGTGAACGAAACCAGCCCCGTAGATCCCGCACAGCCCACCGGCCGCATCGTCCTCCTCACCACCAGCCACCGCGTCGCCCCCGGCCTGCTCTCCTGGCCCGCCTGGCAGGTGCTCCACGCGGCGGACCGGGTCGTGTGCGGGGACGGCGCCCACCCCCAGGTGCCGTATCTGCGGGAGGCCGGTGTCGCCGTCGACACCGGCTCGCCCACCGCCGAGGAACTGGTCGCGCAGTGCGCCGGCGGGCGGACCGTGGTCGTCGTCGCCACCGGCGAGGGTGAGCCCGCACTCACCGACGGGCTCGCCCGTCTCGCCGGGTCCGGCAGGGTCGCCATGCCCGAGCTGGAACTCCTCCCCGCCTCCTACGACCTCCCCGGCGCCCGCCTCCTCGACCTCGTCCAGGTCATGGACCGCATCCGCGCCGAGTGCCCCTGGTCCTCCCAGCAGACCCACAAGGGGCTCGCCAAGTACGCGGTCGAGGAGGCGTACGAACTCGTCGAGGCGATCGAGGAGGGCGACCGCGAGGAGCTGCGGGAAGAGCTGGGTGACGTCCTCCTCCAGGTCGTCTTCCACGCGCGCATCGCCGAGGAGGATCCGGAGACGCCGTTCTCCGTCGACGACGTCGCCGCGACCATCGTCACCAAGCTGATCCACCGCCATCCGCACGTCTTCGGGGACGCGGTCGCGCAGACCCCCGAGGAGGTCCGGGACCAGTGGATCCGCCTCAAGGCGGTCGAGAAACGCCGGACGTCCGTCACCGACGGCGTCCCCCTCCACCAGCCCGGCCTCGCCCTCGCGGCGAAACTCGCCTCCCGCGTCCGCACCGCCGGCCTCACCGTCCCCCTGCCCACCGGCGACGGCATCGGCTACGACCTCCTGACCCTGGCGGCTCGCGCCGAGAGCGAGGGGGTGGACCCCGAGGCGGCGCTGCGGGCGGCGGCGAGGGTGTACCGGGAGGCGATCCGGGGGGTTGAGGGGGTGGGGGAGGAGGACTGAGGTGGCGCGGCGGGGGTGAGGTGTTCCCCGGCGGGGCGGAGTGTTCCGGGGAGGACTGGGGCGTTCCGGCGGGCGCGGGGCGCGGGGCGCGGGGCGCGGGGCGCGGGGCGCGGGGTGGGCAGGGAGGGCCGGCGTGCCTCGGTGGGTGGGGTGGTCCGGCGTGAGGGGTGGGTTGCCTCGGTGGAGGGTGGCGGTGCCTTTTCGGTGCCGCGTCCCTATGGAGGTGCGGTTATGGGGGGCGCGGTCCTCTATATAGGGGTCGCCTGCATATGGGTGTCGTCACGGATTGGACGTCGTTCTTCGCGCGGCCAGGCTGGGCGGTGGTTGTGATCACGCCGGGCCGGGTCCGTCCCGGTGCGCCGGCTGAGTTCGAGAACGGGGAATCAAGTGTTTCGTCAACTGTCCAGGACGTCGCTCGCGTTGGCCGCGGTCGCGGCTTTCGGTCTGACCGGGATGTCGGGTACGGCGCAGGCCGCCGACGCGGGGATCCTCAGTGCGACCGGGTGCACCGGCAACGCGGGGTCCACCGACGGGTCGGGGTCGGTGTGTCTGGAGATCAAGGGGACCAAGCTCCACGTCGACAGCTTCAAGCTGTCCAAGAAGTCCAACAACCGGGCCTGGACCGACCGTCCGATCGTCGAGATCGGCAGCAGCTACGGCTACTTCGGCACGCTGGAGAACGCCTCCCGCACGGAGACGGTCACCGTGGGCGCCACCGTCAACCAGAACTTCTCCAACAACTCGAAGGCGTGCGGGTGGTGGGAGAAGTACCCCGGCACGAAGGCTTGCGTGACGATCCACAACTGATCGCGGTGCGCCGGTGATCGGTGCAGAGAGGACGCCCTGTCCGCCGGAGGGTTCGGTGGGCGGGGCGTCCGTCGTGGGCGGCGAGTGCGGGAGGGTGCCGCGCCGCCGGGTAACTTCATGCCCCGCCCTTTTCGGCGCCGTTGCTTCCTGGCCCAGGGCTGGGGCCGCTCTCAACCCGCCCTGTCCGCCGGGGGGTTCGGTGGGCGGGGTGTTCGTCGTGGGTGGGGAGGCAGGGTGTCGCCTCGTCCGGGTGCGGCAGCCGGTGTCGTGGGGTGTGCTGCCGGGGCGGGGCCATGCGGGCGGTCGGTGTTCGGCCGGTGCTGAAGGGGCGGTTGTCAGCCTGTCCGCCTGGCTGCGGGGCGTGTTGCTCACCGGCGCCGCGACCTGTTGTGGCTTGCCGGCCGCCGTTCCGGTGGGCGACGTGCGGAGAGGCACCGGCTTTGCGCCGCCGCGCCAGGGGCATCGCCGGTGTCACGGATGCCGGCGGGTGACTCCGCGCTCCGGCTCGGCCGGCGTCGTCGTCTTCGGCGGGTTCGTGCGGCGGCGCTTCATCGGCGTCGGTGTTTCCAGGGGACGGCGCCGGACTGCCCCAAACTCACCCCGCCCTCCAGCCTTCCCCGCCCCCCAACTCTCTCCGTCCCCAACGCTCTCCGCCCCTCGACTCGGTCGTGTCCCCCGTCGTGGTGTAGCCGATCACGGTCCGTCGCTTCCGCTTCGGAGCCGTCCGGTACGTGCCGCTGCGGTCCGTCGTGCGATCACCACTGGTCCCGGCTCGGTGAGCCCTCAACAGGGCCGCCGGCGAGGGCGATTCGGGCCGCGACCTGCGGATTCCGCCAGCTTGATCGGCTACACCACTCGGCGGGACGCCATCCTCGACTCTCCCTGCCTTCAACACGCCCCGCTCCCAACTCACCCCGCCCCGCGAGAAGTTCCGTCGGCCGGGGTGTTCCGTGGGGGAGGGGTGTTCGGGTTGGGCAGCGAGTACGGTGGGGCTCTGATCCGGTTCTCGGGGTGCGGGGGCTTGTATGAAGCGGGAGTTGGAGGAGCTGGCGGTCAGGGCGGAGGAGGTGCTGGGGGGTGCGCTGAGGTCGCCCGCGGGGGCTGACGTCCGCTGGGCGTTGCGCGATTGGTTCGAGGAGGTGGATCCCGGGGGACCCCGTCCGCCGGCGCTCTTCAGCGAACTCGAACTGTCCGACGTCCCGTTGTTGGCCCTCCATTTCCGTGACGCCCTCGACCGTGCGAGCGGGCAGCAGGCCGACCGCCTCCACGAACTGATCGCCCGCTACGCGCACCGCGTGGACCTGGCCCCACCGATCACCCCACCGACCACCCCGCCACCCCACGAGCACCCCCTCACCCCCGACACCCCCACACCCCCGGCCCTCTCCGACCGCGCCGACCGGGTCACCACCCTCACCTCCATGCTCGTCGGCGCGAAACTGGAACAGCCGACCCCGGACACCCCGGACGCCCAGCACCTCGCCCTCACGGACCCGCACCCACACGCGCAGAGCGACCGCCCCGAACCCTGGCCCTCCCCGGCCCCCGCCGCCGACCGGGCTCCCACCCTCGCCCACTCCGACCAGTCCCCACAGCGCGACCGCCCGGCACCTCCCCCCTCCCCGCAACCCGCGACCGACCCCGCTCCCACTCCCGCGCACCTCACCCCACCCCCACACCGCCCCGCAAACCACCCCACCCCCGGCGCCCACGCCGACACCCCCCACCCCGGCACCCCCTCCCCGAACTCCCCCGACACCTCACCCACGTCCCCTACCCCTGCCCCCTACCCCGGCCGGCGTTTCCGGATCCCCCGCGTTCGCACGGACGGACCCCCGTCCGGCACCCCCGGCCGCCTCCGCTTCCCCCGCGTTCGCGCGGACGAGCCCCCCTCCGACACCTCCACCCCTGCCCCCGACCGCCCCTCATCTCCCCGCGCCCACGCGGACAAGCCCCCGTCCAACGCCCCCGCCCCTGCCCCCGACCGCCCCCTCACCTCTCGCGCCCGAGTGGACGAGCCCTCGTCCAACGCCCCTGCCTCTGCCCCCGATCACGCCCCGTCCTCCCGTCCCCGCGCGGACGAGCCCCGGTCCAACATCCCCGCCCTCGCCCCCGACCGCCCCCTCACCTCTGGCGCCCGCGCGGCCGAGCCCCCGTCCAACACCCCCAGCCTCGCCCCCGACCGCCCCCTCACCTCTGGCGCCCGCGCGGCCGAGCCCCCGTCCAACACCCCCAGCCCCGCCCCCGACCACCCCCTCACCCCCCGCCCCCACGCGGCCGACCCCCCCTCCGACACCCCCACCCCCACCCCGACCCCCAACCCCCGCGCCAACACCCCCCACCCCACCCACGACTACCTCGACTTCAGCGCGTCCACCTTCACCGCCCCCGTAACCGGCGCGGTGACAGGCGACGTCTACATCAACCACCCCATCACCCCCCACCCCGCCCCCCACACCTGGCCCACGCTAGGAGACGCGGACCCCCTGGCGATGGGAGTCCGCGCGGCGCTGCGCCTCAAGGAGTGGCCGAGGCTGACGGAGTACGTGGAGAGGGACATCGACGAGAGTGTGGAGGGCTGGTTCGAGGAGGACGGCCTGCTGGTGATCACGGGACGCCAGTTCGCGGGGAAGACGAGAACCGCGTGGACCGCCCTCCAGACCGAACTCCCGCCGGAGACAAGGGTGTACGCCCCGAGGCCGGGCACGGACCTGCGGACGCTCCCCGCGCTCCTGGCATCCCGCCCCGGCCACCACGCCCTGTGGCTGGACGACTTGGACGCCCACCTGACCCGACACGACCTGGACACAAGCCTGTTGGCGGAGCTGAACAGGGCCAGAGTCCCGGTCGTCGGGACGATGAGCGACGCCGTGTACGAGGCCCACATGGACGCCGCGGACACCTTGGCGCACAGAGTCCTCGCGCTGGCGAGGGTGGAACGCCTCAGCACGGTATGGAGCGAGCCGGAACTCCGGCGGGCCGGCGACAGCGGGGACCCGAGGCTCGTCGAGGCCCTGGAGTGGCGGGGCGAGACGGGCGTCGCGCAGTACCTGGCCGTCGCCCCCCTGTTCGCGAGGACGATGCACCGCGCGGCCGGTTCCCGCAGCAGAAGGAGCCCCGCCCAGACGTTGCTGCTCGCGGTCGCCGACCTCGTCCGGTGCGGCCTGCACGGCGACATCCCGCTGAGCCTGCTGTACCGGGTGTACCCGTACTACGACCGCGGCGGCCGGTACCCCCACTCCGACGAGACCCTGCGGAAAGCCGTCGCCGAGCTGACGACCCCCCTGCACGACGACACCACCGGCCTCCTCCTGAAGGGCAAGGCCGGCACCGTCCGCCCGTACGGCTCCCTCGTCGCCGACACCCTGCGGGACCCCTCCGCCCCGGTGCCGATGGACATCTGGCTCACCGTCCTGGCGGCCACCGCCGACGACCCCCGGCACACCGTCCTCAGCACCGCCCGCGCCCGTTTCACCCCCCTCGCCGAAGCCGGCGACCCGCACGCCATGCACATGATGGGCATCGTCAAGGAGGCGGACGGCGACCAGGACACCGCGCTGCACTGGTACCGCAAGGCCGTGGACGCCGGCCTGCCGCACCTCGCGGAACAGGTCGGCCGGCTCCTCCTCACCCGGGGCGCCCCCGACCAGGCCCTCCCCTATCTCCGCACGGCCGCCGAGAAGCCCTACGCCCGCACGGCCTCCCGCCTCCTCGCCGAAGCCCACCTCGCCCTCGCGGAACAGGCCCTCCGCACAGCCGCCGACGCGGGAGACAGGGACGCCCGCCACCGCCAGGGCGACCTCGACCAGAGGCTCGCCGACGCCTCCCGGGCCACCCAGTACTACGCCCGCCTCGACCAGGAGACCCCCCTCGCCCGCGGCCTCGCCGTCTACCACCTCCTGCGCGGCGAGCCCGAGACCGCCCACCCCTACCTGGAGCGCGCGATCCACGACGGCGACGACAGAGCCGTCCGCATCCGCGACGACCTCGCCGCCGCCCCGCAGACCCTCGACGACGCCGAACGGCACTTCCGCCGTAGCACCGACCCCCAGGACCTCGCCCACCTCGGCGTCGTCCTGGAGCGGCGGGGGCGGACGGCGGAGGCGCTGGCGGCGTACGAGGAGGCCGCCGCCCGGGGCGACGCCTTCGCCCGCGCCCGTGCCGAGACCCTGCGTGGCGACCGGGATACCGTCGAGGAGTGACCAGCAGCGACACCACCCCCGCCCCCACCCTCTTCACCTGGGAGTTCGCCACCGACCCCTACCCGGCGTACGCCTGGCTGCGCGAGCACGCCCCCGTGCACCGCACCACCCTCCCGAGCGGCGTCGAGGCATGGCTGGTCACCCGCTACACGGACGCCAAGCAGGCCCTCGCGGACGCCCGCCTCTCGAAGAACCCGGCGCACCACGACGGACCGGAGCACGCGCGGGGCAGGACCGGCATCCCCGGCGAGCGCAAGGCGGAGCTGATGACGCACCTGCTGAACATCGACCCGCCGGACCACACCCGCCTGCGCCGCCTGGTCAGCAAGGCGTTCACCCCGCGCCGCGTCGCCGAATTCGCCCCCCGCGTCCAGGGGTTGACGAACGACCTGATCGACAGGTTCGCGGCGACCGGCGAGGCCGACCTCATCCACGACTTCGCCTTCCCCCTCCCCATCCACGCCATCTGCGACCTCCTCGGCGTCCCCCGCGAGGACCAGGACGACTTCCGCGACTGGGCCGGCATGATGATCCGACACGGCGGCGGCCCGAGGGGAGGCGTCGCCCGCTCCGTCAAGAAGATGCGCGCCTACCTCCTCGACCTGATCCACCGCAAGCGCGGCGACCTCGGCGACGACCTCATCTCCGGCCTGATCCGCGCCTCGGACCACGGCGAGCACCTGACGGAGAACGAGGCCGCGGCGATGGCGTTCATCCTCCTGTTCGCCGGTTTCGAGACGACCGTCAACCTCATCGGCAACGGCACCCTCGCCCTCCTGACCCACCCCGACCAGCGTGACCGCCTCCAGAAGTCCCTGGCGGCGGGCGAGCGCGGCCTCCTGGAGACCGGCGTCGAGGAACTGCTGCGCTACGACGGCCCGGTGGAGCTGGCGACCTGGCGGTTCGCGACCGGCCCGCTCACCCTCGGCGGCCAGGACATCGCCCCCGGCGACCCGGTCCTCGTCGTCCTCGCCGCCGCCGACCGCGACCCCGCCCGCTTCGAGCACCCCGACACCCTCGACCTCGGACGGCGCGACAACCAGCACCTCGGCTACGGCCACGGCATCCACTACTGCCTGGGCGCCCCGCTGGCCCGCCTGGAGGGCCAGACGGCGCTCGCGACCCTGCTCACCCGCCTGCCGGACCTTCAACTGGGCGTGCCCGTGGACGAGTTGAGATGGCGCGGCGGCCTCATCATGCGCGGGCTGCGGACGTTGCCGGTGACCTTCACGCCCCGCACGCCCGACGGGCCGTCAGAGCGGCTGTCAGACCGGCCGTCGGACCGGCCGTCCCGGCAAACATGACACGCCCTCAACTCTGTGATCTTCACGTGATCCGCGCGGCATGAACTTGTGACAAGCGATCGTATGCCGATACGTTCACAAGCCGGAGCGGCCCCCACGCCACTCCCGCCCCCACCGTCGTGAGAAAGGCGCCCGCATGCTCTCCGGGAACGGCCGTCACCGTCGCCCTCGTCAGGCCCCGGCTCTCCTCGTCGCCGCAGGAGTGACCGGCACCGCGATCGCGATCCCGCTGCTCGGCGCGAGCGGGGCGAGCGCCGCCGACGGATCGGCCGTCTGGGACAAGGTCGCGGGCTGCGAGACGGACGGCGACTGGAGCGAGAACACCGGGTCGGGCAAGTTCGGCGGCCTGCACCTCACGCTGGACGACTGGCAGAAGTACGGCGGCCTCCAGTACGCCGAGCGCCCCGACCTCGCGAGCCGCGCCGAGCAGATGACGATCGCCCAGAAGGTCCTCGCCGACCAGGGCCCCGGCGCCTGGCCCGTCTGCGCCCTCACGACCGGCCTGACGAAGGAGAACGGCTCGGTCGCGCTGGACACCCCCACGCCCACGCCGTCACCCAGCACGCCCGACTCGTCCGGTACCTCCGGCTCGTCCGGCTCGTCCGGTACGTCGGACTCGTCCAAGGGGTCCGGCGCGACGGGGAGTTCGGGGCAGTCCGGGACGACCGACCCCGCGGCGCCGAAGACCCCGGCGACGCCCACGCCGTCGACGTCCCCGTCCCCCTCTCCCGCGCCCGTCGACCCCGACGCGTCGTCCGGACGGCCGACCGGGGAGGTGCCGGGGGACTCCGCGGGGGGCGACAAGTCCGACACGTCCGGGAATGCCGCGCCGAACGCTCCACAGGTACCGGACAGCGCACCCACAGCTCCGGCGACCGAGGACAACCCCGTGCAGAGCGCCGGTTCTTGGAGCCTCGTGGACACCGGGGCCGGCGCGTCCGATGAGGCGGTCTCGGGGGCGTCTCCGCTCTCGATCGGGACCGGAAAGCACCGCGGGGCGAGCGGGGACGAGCCGACGACGTACACCGTCCGGGTCGGGGACACGCTCACCTCCATCGCCGACTCCCTTGCGCTTGACGGCGGATGGCGCGCCCTCTACGCCGCGAACAAGGGGGTCATCGGGGTCGACCCGAGCGACATCGTCCCCGGTCAGACGCTGTCTCTCGGGAACTGAGGCGGCGGGCGGCAAAGGCGTAAAAGCGGGCGGAAACACGGCAGTTCAGCGCCCGGCTTCGCGCTGAATGTCCGTTTTGGCGAAAGTGTGGGATGAGTCTCAGAAGCCCTGATCGTCTTTGAAAATCGGCTCGGGGCATGTCTACGGTCGAGGCCGCTCGGCAACCCGAGCCCCGGCTGCCGCAACGCCGAATCCTGCCAGCGGCCGTCCGGGAACAGTCGTCGCGTCAAGCGCCGTAGGCAGGAGCGGGGGACCCAAGGTAAGTGCTGGGGACGGTGGTTGGGGCCACCGGAACCGGCTTGGGGTGAAGTCGCACATCAGGTGCGGCAGGGCAACTCAACCGGCCCTAACCCGACAGCTCACCTCGCAGGCGTCGGTGAGGGGATCGAAGCATGCTGTTTTCCGGCAAGGGCAAGCACCGTCGTCCGTCCAAGGCCACTCGTGCCGTCGCGCTCGCCGGTGTCACCGGTGTCGCCGTCGCCGCCCCGCTGATGGCGGCCGGCAACGCCTCCGCCGCGACCGCCTCCGAGTGGGACGCCGTCGCGCAGTGCGAGTCCGGCGGCAACTGGTCCATCAACACCGGCAACGGGTACTACGGCGGGCTCCAGTTCTCGCCGTCGACCTGGGCCGCGTACGGCGGCACGGCGTACGCGTCGAGCGCCGACCGGGCCAGCAAGTCGCAGCAGATAGCGGTGGCCGAGAAGGTCCTCGCCTCGCAGGGCAAGGGTGCCTGGCCGAGCTGTGGCGTGGGTCTGTCGGGCGCGAGCTACAGCGGTGGCGGTTCGTCCTCGTCCAGCGGTTCGAGCAGCCGGACGGAGACGCCCAGCTCCTCCCGCTCCACCGAGCGTCAGGCCGCGCCCAAGCAGAGCGCCCCGAAGTCGACGTCCTCCAAGACCGTCACCACGCCGACCGGCAAGAAGGTCAAGAAGGGCGACGGCGAGTACAAGGTCGTCAAGGGTGACACCCTCAGCTCCATCGCGGCGAAGCACAAGGTCGCGGGCGGCTGGCAGAAGCTGTTCCAGCTGAACAAGGACATCATCCAGGACGCGAACCTGATCTACCCCGGCCAGCAGCTTCACCTGAAGTAAGCGGGCCCCCTGTCGCCTGCCCCGGTGCGTGCTCCCCCGTTACGCACCGGGGCAGGTTTTTTCGTGCCCAGCGCCGCGCCCGCTGTTCGCCTTCTCGCCACCCCCTCTTTGTTCCGTCTTGGAACAATGGGTACGGTCGGTTCTGTCCCATGGGGCGGTCGGTCGGCTGGCCGAAGCCCCCGGGCCGGTTAGGCTCTAGTCGCAAGGCCCCAGCGGCCCCGCACAACCAGCGTCACATCCAAGAAGGAGATGCTCGTGCCGTCCATCGACGTCGTCGTAGCCCGGGAAATCCTGGACTCCCGAGGCAACCCCACGGTCGAGGTCGAGGTCGGCCTCGACGACGGCAGCACCGGTCGTGCCGCCGTCCCGTCCGGCGCCTCCACCGGTGCCTTCGAGGCCATCGAGCTGCGCGACGGTGACCCGAACCGCTACCAGGGCAAGGGCGTCGAGAAGGCCGTCCTCGCCGTCATCGAGCAGATCGGCCCGGAGCTGGTCGGCTACGACGCGACCGAGCAGCGGCTGATCGACCAGGCGATGTTCGACCTGGACGCCACCGACAACAAGGGCTCGCTCGGCGCGAACGCCATCCTCGGCGTCTCCCTGGCCGTCGCGCACGCCGCCTCCGAGGCGTCCGACCTGCCGCTCTTCCGCTACCTCGGCGGCCCGAACGCGCACCTCCTGCCGGTGCCGATGATGAACATCCTGAACGGCGGCTCGCACGCCGACTCCAACGTGGACATCCAGGAGTTCATGATCGCGCCGATCGGCGCCGAGTCCTTCTCCGAGGCCCTGCGCTGGGGCACCGAGGTCTACCACACCCTCAAGAAGGTCCTGAAGACCAAGGGCCTGTCCACCGGTCTCGGCGACGAGGGCGGCTTCGCGCCGAACCTCGACTCCAACCGTGCCGCGCTCGACCTCATCCTCGAGGCCATCAAGCAGGCCGGGTACGTCCCCGGCGAGCAGATCGCGCTCGCGCTCGACGTCGCCGCGTCCGAGTTCTACAAGGACGGCGCGTACGAGTTCGAGGGCAAGTCCCGCTCGGCCGCCGAGATGACCGAGTACTACGAGGACCTGGTCGCCTCCTACCCGCTGGTCTCCATCGAGGACCCGCTGTTCGAGGACGACTGGGCCGGCTGGAAGGTCCTCACCGACAAGCTGGGCGACAAGGTCCAGATCGTCGGCGACGACCTCTTCGTCACCAACCCCGAGCGCCTGGCCCGTGGCATCGAGGAGGGCACGGCCAACGCCCTGCTCGTGAAGGTGAACCAGATCGGCTCGCTGACCGAGACGCTGGACGCCGTCGAGCTGGCCCAGCGCAACGGCTTCAAGTGCATGATGTCCCACCGCTCCGGCGAGACCGAGGACGTCACCATCGCCGACCTCGCCGTCGCCACCAACTGCGGCCAGATCAAGACCGGCGCCCCGGCCCGCTCCGAGCGCGTCGCCAAGTACAACCAGCTCCTGCGCATCGAGGAGATCCTGGACGACGCGGCGGTCTACGCCGGCCGCTCCGCGTTCCCGCGGTTTCGCTCTGCGAACCATTAAGCACAGCAAGGGCTGACCCTAGGGGGCTGAACCCCCTAAGGGGCGTCCCTTAAGAGGCGTCGTCCGTACGTCCCCGTACCCGGTCCCGTACCGTGTGCGGGGACGTACGCACGTATGAACGGGAGGCGGGACGCATGGCCGTGAAGGACAGGGACCGGTTCTCCACCGCGACCAGACTCCGCATCCTCGGCGAGCAGACCGCCGCCCGCGTCTACCGCTCCCAGACGAAACGCCAGCAGCGCCGCTCCCGCCTCACCGGCCGCGCGGCCCTCCTCGCCCTCGTCCTGTGCACCCTCGTCGTCGCCCTCGCCTACCCGATGCGGCAGTACGTCTCGCAGCGCGCCGAGATCGCCGACCTCGAACGCGAGCAGGAACAGGCCCGCCAGAAGGTCGAGCAACTGCGCGACCAGAAGGCCCGCTGGCAGGACGACGCCTACGCCGAGCAGCAGATCCGCCTCCGTCTGCACTACGTCCTGCCCGGCGAGACCGGCTTCGTCGTCGTCGACCCGGACGCCGCCAAGCAGGCCCGCGCGGACGCCGGCGCCGCCGACCGGCCCTGGTACGCGAACGTCTGGGACGGGGTGGACAAGGCGGACGCGGTCGGCAGGTGAGGCCAGGGGGGCGGTCCCCTGATACTGGAGGGGCACCAGCACCGGCACCCACCCTCGCCGGCACCGGCCCTTCACCGACAGCAGAGAGACGATCGTACGAACATGCAAACGCCTCCCCCGACCACTGAGCGCACCGAGCCGACCGACGCGGACGTCGAGGCGTTCCGGCAGCAGCTCGGGCGCCCCCCTCGGGGCCTGCGCGCGATCGCCCACCGCTGCCCCTGCGGCCAGCCGGACGTCGTCGAGACGGCGCCCCGCCTGCCCGACGGCACCCCCTTCCCGACGCTGTACTACCTGACGTGCCCCAAGGCGAACTCCGCCATCGGCACGCTGGAGGCGAACGGCGTGATGAAGGAGATGACCGAGCGGCTGGCCCGGGACCCGGAACTCGCGGCGGCCTACCGCGCGGCCCACGAGGACTACGTCCGCCGGCGCGACGAGATCGAGGAGCTGAAGAACTTCCCCAGCGCCGGCGGCATGCCGGACCGCGTGAAGTGCCTGCACGTCCTGGTCGCCCACTCCCTCGCCGCCGGCCCCGGCGTGAACCCCCTCGGCGACGAGGCCCTGGCGATGCTGCCGGAGTGGTGGCGCAAGGGCGCGTGCGTGACGCTCACCGAGGAGACCGCGCAGTGACCCGCGTCGCCGCCGTCGACTGCGGCACCAACTCGATCCGCCTCCTCGTCGCCGACGTCACCCTCGAGACCGGTGAACTGACCGACCTGGACCGGCGGATGACGATCGTCCGGCTCGGCCAGGACGTCGACCGCACCGGCCGGCTCGCCCCTGAGGCGCTGGAGCGGACGTTCGCCGCGTGCCGCGAGTACGCCGCCGTCATCAAGGACCTCGGCGCCGAACGCGTCCGCTTCGTGGCGACGTCCGCGTCCCGTGACGCCGAGAACCGCGACGAGTTCGTGCGGGGCGTCGTCGACATCCTCGGCGTGGAGCCGGAGGTCGTCTCCGGGGAGCAGGAGGCGGCGTTCTCCTTCACCGGGGCGACGAAGGAGCTGACGGGGCGCGCGGACCTCGCGACGCCCTACCTCGTCGTCGACATCGGCGGCGGCTCCACGGAGTTCGTCGTCGGCGACACCGCCGTCCGCGCCGCGCGCTCCGTCGACATCGGCTGCGTCCGGATGACCGAGCGGCACCTCGTGCGCGACGGCGCCGTCACCGATCCGCCGACCGAGGCGCAGGTCGCCGCGGCGCGCGCGGACATCGAGGCGGCGCTCGACCTCGCGGAGAAGACGGTCCCGCTGAGCGAGGCGCGCACGCTGGTCGGGCTCGCCGGGTCGGTCACCACGCTCTCGGCGATCGCCCAGGACCTCCCCGCGTACGACTCGACGGCCATCCACCACTCCCGGATCCCCTACGCGAAGGTCCGCGAGCTGACCGAGTGGCTGCTGCGCTCCACCCACGCCGAGCGCGCGGCGATCGGCTCCATGCATCCGGGGCGCGTGGACGTCATCGGCGCGGGCGCGCTCGTCCTGCTGGCGATCATGGAGCGGACCGGGGCGGCGGAGGTCGTGGTCAGCGAGCACGACATCCTCGACGGGATCGCGTTCGAGGTGGCGGCGGGCTAGGGCGCTGGGCAGGGGGAAGCCCCGGCACCTCGCAAGAGGGGGCCGGGGCTTCGTACGTCCGTCAGGCGTGGACGTTGATCCTGGAGCTGCAGTCGCTGAACGAGCCCTGGACGAGGCAGACGTACATCGTGCGGGTGGCGCCCTCGTCGAGGTCGCCGGTCGTGCGGTCGGTGTACGGCGCGGACTGGCCGCGTGTCGTGGCGATGCGGCCGTCGCTGAGGTGGGCCTCGATGCCGTAACCGTCCGCCAGCTGGTCGGAGGCGATCAGGGTGTCCCCGGTGGAGGAGTCGAGGGAGCCCGGGTCGGCCGCCCACATGGCGGTTCCGGCGTAGTCGCCGTTGTTGAAGACGTCGATGCGGCCGGAGCCGTCGGTGAACGTGTAGCTGCGGAAATTGACGGTCGGCGCGGCGTTCGCCGGGCTCGCCGGGCCGGCCAGGACCAGACCGCCGGCCAGTGCCAGCGCGGAGGCGACGACGGACGCCGCTCTCTTACCCCGTGTCTTCACGTGTGACCTCGTCTCACAGAGTTGATGTTGTGAAGGAGGCACATCATTCATGGCGGGGGAGGGGAAGAAGAAGCGATTTTCGGCCAAGTGTGGAAATCAGGCCGCTGAGGGTCTGGGGCGGCTGCTCCTGCCGTTCTTCCACTTGATTCTCCGCTGAGCAGGGACGACACCGTTTGAGCGGGGTCGAGGGGCGGTGCGGTGACGTCCTGTCGGCAAAGTTCGTGAAGTTCTTCACAAGGAAATGGGTCCCGTCGGGCGAGGAATGTGCCCCGGTTGGCCCTTCCGGGGCCCCAACTGGCGTATGAACACGTTCAAAACGGAGGGACGGGGGCGTTTCGACGCGATGTCGCGGAGGTGTCGTCCGGCCCTGTCGGGAGGGGTTTCGAGCGGTTGACGGGCAGCTCACGGCCCATTGACAACGGTGTGAGGAGGGGCCGGGTTCCCACTCGCGGACATGACATGGATCACGCGAGTCGCGGAGGATAACACACCCCCCGTCAAAGCTTGTGAAGGGGCGCACGAGCGACCCCCCTGACCCGGGTGGATACTCGATGGCATGAGCACCACGGAGCGTCCCAGGATCCTCGTAGTAGGCGGTGGGTACGTAGGCCTGTACGCAGCTCGGCGCATTCTCAAGAAGATGCGCTACGGCGAGGCGACCGTCACGGTCGTCGACCCCCGGTCGTACATGACCTACCAGCCCTTCCTCCCCGAAACCGCCGCCGGCAACATCTCCCCGCGCCACGTCGTCGTCCCGCTGCGACGCGTGCTGCCGAAGGCGGAGGTGCTCACCGGCCGGGTCACCACCATCGACCAGGACCGCAAGGTCGCGACGATCGCGCCGCTCGTCGGCGAGGCGTACGAGCTGCCCTTCGACTACCTGGTGATCGCGCTCGGCGCCGTCTCCCGCACCTTCCCGATCCCCGGCCTCGCCGAGCAGGGCATCGGCATGAAGGGCGTCGAGGAGGCCATCGGCCTGCGCAACCACGTCCTCGAACAGCTCGACAAGGCCGACTCCACGACCGACGAGGAGATCCGCCGCAAGGCGCTCACCTTCGTCTTCATCGGCGGCGGGTTCGCCGGCGCGGAGACCATCGGCGAGGTCGAGGACCTGGCCCGGGACGCGGCCAAGTACTACAAGACGGTCTCCCGCGAGGACATGCGCTTCGTCCTCGTCGACGCCGCCGACAAGATCCTCCCCGAGGTCGGCCCCAAGCTCGGCCTCTACGGCAAGGAGCACCTGGAGAGCCGCGGCGTCGAGATCTACCTCTCGACCTCGATGGACTCCTGCGTCGACGGCCACGTCGTCCTGAAGAACGGCCTCGAGGTCGACTCCAACACGATCGTCTGGACGGCCGGCGTCAAGCCGAACCCCGTCCTCGCGCGCTACGGCCTGCCCCTCGGCCCCCGCGGTCACGTCGACACCTCCGAGACCCTTCAGGTCCAGGGCACCGACTACATCTGGGCCGCCGGCGACAACGCCCAGGTCCCCGACGTCGCCGCCCGCAAGGCCGGCGTCGAGAACGCCTGGTGCCCGCCGAACGCGCAGCACGCGCTGCGGCAGGCCAAGGTCCTCGGCGACAACGTGGTCTCCGGCATGCGGGGCTTCCCGCAGAAGACCTACTCCCACGCCAACAAGGGCGCCGTGGCCGGCCTCGGCCTCCACAAGGGCGTCGCGATGATCGTCTTCGGCAAGATGAAGATCAAGGTGCGCGGGCGGCTCGCCTGGTACATGCACCGCGGCTACCACGGCATGGCCATGCCGACCTGGAACCGCAAGATCCGCGTCTTCGCCGACTGGACGCTCGGGATGTTCCTCAAGCGTGAGGTCGTCGCGCTGGGGGCGCTTGAGACTCCTCGCGAGGAGTTCTACGAGGCCGCCAAGCCCGCGCCCGCGCCCGCGGCTGCCAAGACGGAGTCCAAGACGGAGGCCAAGGCTTCCTGAGAGAAGGGGAGTTCGGGGCCCCGTTCCCTGAATTCCCCTCCGCCTCTCTGCTGTCGCTGCTTACACAAGGCAGTTGGTCCGCGAGCCCTGTTCCGGGGCTCACGGACTCGTACCGGTCCTCGTCCGAAGGGGCCGCCCGCCATCCGTGGTGCGGGCGGCCCCTTCGGCGTACCGGGGTGCAGCTGAGTAGGAATGCTCATGCGGCCGCCCGGATGTGGGGGTTGGATGGACGGTGGTGGCCCTCGGGGGTCGGCTGTCGGTGGCGGTGGTTAGAGTTGACTGTGTGATCCGTACGGGGAGGGTGACGGGATGTTGCTGGAGGGCGGGGAGAACCCGGCGATCGACGCGCGGAACGCGATTCAGGCGCAGGCCGACATGGCCACGGAGTACGCGTCGTTCACAGGTTTCCGCACGCGGATAGACGAACTGATCCGTACCCTCAAGGGCTCCTCGGCCGGCCCCGCCGAACTGGCCCAGGACCAGCTCACCCGCACCCAGTTCGGCGGCGGCAGCGAGGGCTGGATCGAGGCGGCGGGTCTCTTCACGGCGTACCAGACGGTCATCACCGAGCTGGAGAACCTCTCCAAGCTCCTCTCCGACTCCATGGAAGGCATGGGCATCGCCGTCCTCGCCTCCCACAAGGGCTACGAGAACATCGACCTCGACATCCGCCAGCGCATGGCCGCGATCAGCGCGGAGACGACGAAGGAGTACGGCGGGGTCTACGACCCGGGCCAGCCGCAGCAGACGGCCGCCCAGCCGTCGTCCGGCGCCGCCACGAAGAACGCGAAGGGCGGCGCGATCTGATGCGTGACGCTCAGAGTTCGGGCGGTACGTTCTTCGACGGTATGAGCCATGAGCAGATGCTGGCGTGGCTGGACCAGGCGAACGCGGGCGTGGTCAGTGGTGCGGCGGACCGTCTGAAGAAGGCGGCCACCGAGATCCAGAGCATCGCCGACGAACTGAAGGTCCGTCCGCAGTGGGTCGCCTGGAAGGGCGAGGGCGCCGATGCCTTCCGCACCTGGGCGGCCGACCTCGCGAACGCGACCCTGCGGCTGAGCGACTTCAGCCGCGACTCCGGCACCTGGCTCTCCCACGCCTCCGACGCCATCTCCCTGGCCCAGTCCGCCATCCCCCGCGACCTCCCCGGCGCCACCGCCAACCTCGCCGCCGCGAACGCCGCCCACAACGACCCCGACGCCGCCTCCATCGCGTCCAAGTCCTCCGCCGAACTCGCGGCTCTGAAGGCGGACCGGGAGAAGGTCCGCCTGGAGGCGGCCACCCAGATGAACAAGCTGGCGCAGTCGTATTCGTGGTCGGCTACGCAGTTGAACTCGTTGGAGAGGCCGAAGCTTCCACCGCCGCCGAAGGCGTTCCTGCCCCCCGATGTCCGCGCAGTCGACAGCATGAGGGATAAGGCGCCTACAGGGGACAGCGGTTCGGCCGGTGGGGGGTCGGCTCTCGGGTCCGTTTCCACGTCTCGTGGTGTGACGGGAGATGGCAGCACGACCGGGAAGTCTCCTGAACGGCATGCCTCAGGCGCTTCCGCGCCGCTGCCGCATGCGTCGGTGGACGCGGTATTGCCGCCGACACGAACGGCCATCGACTCGGTGGGGACTTTGCCGTCACAGACCCCGGTGCAGGTCCCGCACACCCCTGTCGACCCCGGCCCGCTGAAGGGCGGGGTGCAACAGTCGCTTCTGGCGCCCCCGTTGTTCGGTACTGGTCAGGTACTCCCCGGCAACAACCCTGTGGTGCAGGGCCGAGCTACTGGTGCCGGCACGATCCCCATGCCCTCGACGAGTCAGGGAACTGGGACCGCGACGCCGGTCGGGCGGATCCCGAACGGAGTCGGTGGAGGCAACGGCATCGTCGGCGGCCGTCCTGTCCTGCCGTCGGAAAGCAGGCCGACCGGAGCTATTCCGCGTGGCACGGTCGTCGGCGGTGAAGGCGTACAGGCGCGCGGCCCGATGGGACAGACGACAGGCATGACGAATCCGGTCGGCCGAGCGGCCGGTGTATCGGGTGCGACTTCTGGCAACCGTCCGGTGTCCTCTCCCGGCGGCGTTGTCGGAGGCCGTCCGGCAGTCAATTCCGCTGTCGTAGGAGGCGATCCCGCCAGGCAGCCGAGGCGTACAGGAGGCCGCATTCCTGGTTCCGGTGCGATCGGTGCCGGCGGGGAGGGAACGCGGAATCCTACTGCAGGTGGAACAACCTCCGGCGGGAGCTGCAACGCAGCAAGCCCTGCCTCGCGCCCGCCGCAAGGGACGCCGCCGGCACAGACGCGAAACGGGAGCGGTCGACCGTACGGTGTGACGGAGGACGAGGAGACCTGGCGGCGGAACCAGCGGCCCACCGTGCCGCCGGTCGTCGAGTGATGCGTTCAGGGACAAGGGAGAACCAAGTTCATGCGGACCGGTAGCGCTCGGTACAGGCTGTGCCGTGTGATGACAGTGACGGTCTTGGGGCTGTCGCTGGTAGGTATCGCCGGAACGCCGGCGAGCGCGGAGACGATCCGTCAGGAACAGTGGTTTCTCGACGCCATGCAGGCCGAGAACATGTGGAAGATCAGCACCGGCGAGGGCGTCACGGTCGCGGTCATCGACTCAGGTGTGGATTCCACGAATCCTGATCTCGTAGGACGTGTTCTTCCCGGCAAGGACTTTTCCACGGGGCAGCCCGGTGACGCACATACGGATTATGAAGGCCATGGCACCGGGATGGCTGGCCTGATCGCGGGAACAGGTGCGTACAACGGCGGGCAAGGTGCCTTTGGCCTCGCTCCTGGGGCAAAGATTCTGCCCATTCGGCTTCCCAACAGTGGCGCTGCGGCTAATTTGGCCGAGAGTGACAAGGTATTCAACGATGCGCTTCCCTCGGCGATCCGTTATGCCGCCGATCACGACGCGAAGGTGATCAACATTTCCCAGGCGTCAACAGAAACGACGCCACAGGTGACCGCCGCAGTCACCTATGCCCTCAAGAAGGGCTCATTGGTATTTGCTGGTGTCGGCAATGATGCGGAGAAGGGAAATTTGGTGATGTACCCGGCGGCCACACCTGGTGTGGTCGGCGTCGCGGCGGTAGGAAAGGACCTTCACCGGACGGCGGAGTCCGAGTACGGTCCTCAAGTCGACATGGCCGCACCGGGTGAGCAGATGGTCCACGCCTGTGGAACCAAGAGCGGCATGTGCGAAAGCCACGGCACCAGTGACGCCACCGCCCTGGCCTCCGCCAGCGCCGCCCTGATCTGGTCCGTCCACCCCACCTGGACCAACAACCAGGTCCTGCGCGTCATGCTGAACACCATCGGTGGCCCCACGGACGGCGCCAAGCGCAACGACGCCATCGGCTACGGCATCGTCCGCCCCCGCATCGCCCTCCAGAACCCCGGCGACCCGGGCCCGGCGGACGTCTACCCCCTCCCCGACCTCGCGGAGGCGCAGCAGCCAGCGTCCCCCGCCCCCACCCCGTCGGCGAAGGAGAGCGAACCGGCGAAGGCGGCGGCTGCGACGAAGGGCGACGACGGCACCCCGTGGCTGGGGATCGGCCTCGGTGTGGGCGCCCTCGTCGCGGCCGGCGTGGCAGCGACGATCGTCGTCAGGAAGCGCCGCACCACCGCGCCGCAGCCCACCGGGAGCCAGCCCTACCCGGCGCCGCAACAGGGCTTCGGCCCGCCCCCGGCGATGCCGGCGAACGTTCCGCCCCAGCCTCCTCGGGGCCCGGACGGCAACTGATCCCCCGCTCCCGCCCCCCGTCGGAACGATCTCCCCGAACGCTTCACACCCCTGCACCGATCGATGCGAAACACGCCTCCCTGACTCTCTTACCAAGTTGCTAACTTGTACGGAGATCGGGGACGCGCGGCCACGCGAGTGGTGCCGTACGGAGGAAAGCCGCGGTGGCGAGCCGCACACGGGGAAGGTGGCAGGCCGATGGCCTGGGACGAGTGGGAACAGCTCAAGGCGGGTGCGCTGGAGCGCCAACAGGGCTCCTCCGGGATGCAGTTGAACAGCGTGGACCTCGGCACGGACTCGAACGGCCGTCAGGCCACGATGCCGAGTGCGTACGGCGTACTCAAGGTCTCGCAGAAGGACCTCGCGGCGATCGGCAAGTCCGCCCACACCTTGTTCAACGACCTGTACGACAAGGCCCGGGTCGCGGGCCCCTCCAGTGACTCGGCGGCGAAGGATCTCACGGGGCAGGGCTTCGCCCTCGGCGCCGCACTCCAGCACGTCTCGACCCGCTGGACGGCCCAGCTCAAATCGCTGTTGGACGCCTGCGCGCACATCTCGAACCACATGCACGTCACGAAGAGGCTGCACGCCGGGGACGACGACTACATCGCGCGGGTGGTCAGCAGCATCGCCGTCCTGGACGACGGCTTCGACGAACGCGTCGGCAAGCCGGGTACGCCCAACTCGGTGTACGGGGAGCCGAAGAAGAAGGAGTGAGGACGGCGACGTACCGCACCGCCGAGCCCTCCGCCCCGCCCACCGAGGAATGACGCCCCGTGAAATTCGACGCCCTGTACCACGCCAACTTCACCCTGCTCTCCGAAGCGGTCACCGACTGGGGGACGCTCGTCACGAGCCTGGCGCAGCTCCAGAAGGACGCGGAGACCGGGCTGCACCAGGCGGCCAACAAGGCCAACTGGGCTGGCGTCAACCAGCAGGTCAGCAAGGAGTTCATCGGCAAGACGGCCGGTGAGTTCGCCGACGCCCACACCCAGGCGAACAGCATCTACCGGATCCTGGAGGACACCCTCGGCGAACTCAAGGGTTTCCACCAGCAGTTGACGACGGCCGTCAGCAACGCCAACACCAAGGGCTTCAGCGTCCTCCCCAACGGCGACGGTTTCATGGTCACGTTGACGACCCGCCCCCAGGACCCCGCGGGCAAGGAGCCGGACCGCACCGCCGAGATGACCGCCGTCCGCGACGACATCCAGAAGATCCTCAACCAGGCGTCCACGAGCGACAGTTCGGCGGCGACCGTCCTCAAGGCCCTCGTGGACCAGAGCGAGTTGGGCTTCTCGGGTGCCGACTACAAGGACCGGGATTCCGCCGCCGAGGCCGTCAAGGAAGCCGACAACCTCGCCAGGCTGGCGAAGAAGGACCCCCACGACCTGACGGTCAAGGAGTTCGACCAGCTCAACGCGGGTTTCAAGAAGTACGCCGACGACCCGCTGTTCGCCGAACGGTTCGCCGCGACCCTCGGACCGCAGAAGACCCTGGAGTTCTGGTCCGGCCTCACCGACGGCCGCAACTACGACGTCGTCGACGAACGCCGCGACCAACTCGACGACCTCCAGCGGGGGTTGAGCCTCACCCTCGCGGGCGCCTCGCAGAGCGACTCCTCCGCGATGACCGCCTGGAAGCGCGACATGACCGGCCTCGGCGCGACGAGGATCGGCGGCGACAGCGGCCCCATGGGCTTCCAGGTCATGAGCAACCTGATGCGCGTCGGCGACTACGACGACAAGTTCCTCACCGGTTACGGCAATCGCCTGATGGCCGAGGAGAAGCAGCTCACCGCCTACGGCCAACAGCCCAACCGCGTCTGGCAGTTCGGCGGCGCCGGCGGCACCTACCAACGCCTCAACTTCCTCGGCGACGACACCGGCGCCGACCCCCTCACCGGCTACATGCGCGGCCTCGCCAACAGCCCCGACGCCGCGACCACCTTCTTCAACGCCGAGTACGTAGCCAAGGACGACCCCAACAACCCCTTCGAGCGAGACTCCGACGACGAGAACAGCTACAAGGGCAAAGTCGGCCTCTCCAACTTCCAGTACCTCTTCGAAGAACGCGACTGGCCCCAGGAAACCAACCTCAAAGGCGACGACCTCCACACCGGCCAGAACTACATGGCCATGGCCCTGGAAGCAGCGACCACAGGGCACCCGGCGGGGGAGATGCCCACCGCGGACACGCCGCCGCACAACAGCCAACAGACCAAACTGTTCGAGTCCATTATCTCGTCGATCTCGCAGAAGGACACGCTCCTTACTGGCAATGGCTATATGTCGGACAGTATGGGGCAGATTACGGCAGAATACATGCCGGACATTCATCGGCAGCTGTCTGCGGGAAAAAATGATGAGGCTCTTTATCCGGTCGTGGGTTCTGTTGCGAACCCTGGAGAGAAGGAATTGACTCGATTCCTCTACGCACTTGGCAGGAATCCGGAAGGGTATGCTGCTGTAAATCTGGGTCAGTACAGCTACACGACACAGTTGATGCATCACCACTTCACGCATCCCGGTGTTTATCTCGACCCGGGATTCTCTCAGTCCGACAGTCTCAAGCAGGGAATGGAGGGGGTTGCGAAGACTGCCGGACAGATTGAAGGGATTATCGCTGCCGGTCGCGCTTACGAGAACGAGGTTCGTGGCGCGGAAGCGGATGCCGAGTACAACTCGGCACTGGAATCCGCTGGCACTTGGGGCGGAACTGTCATCGGTATTGGCATTGGTATGGCTACTGCGCCGATGACAGGACCGGGCGGAGCCGTCATCGGTGATGTGGCGGGTACGGTTGCGGATGAACTCATCGGCAGCATCACCGGCGGCATGGCAAAGGACAGTACCGATGAAATTGTCTACCGCAACGGAAGTCTGTTCAATGACACCAGGGACTCGACTTATTCCTTGGTCGAAGAAGCTGCCAAGAAGGCCGGAGAAGCAGCTGGTCAACGTCATCCACTCATCGAGGGTTCCGTGGCCAACGCTGCAGAGTCAGGATTCGATACCGCCCGTTCTAAGATCAA
Organism: Streptomyces roseirectus; assembly: GCF_014489635.1. Classification (NCBI taxonomy): domain Bacteria; kingdom Bacillati; phylum Actinomycetota; class Actinomycetes; order Kitasatosporales; family Streptomycetaceae; genus Streptomyces; species Streptomyces roseirectus. The sequence continues at coordinate 5,757,555 of NZ_CP060828.1, forward strand.
TGACTACATCGAAGGCGAGGGTGTACCCCGAAGCCTCGACTCGGAAGGCTGAACGTTGAAAATCAACCGCCCGAAGATCTTCATCCCTGCAGGGTTCGTGTTGGCTGTAGTCCTGGTCATGACAGTGCTGTATGTCTTTGGGTTTCCGCCGTTCAAAGAAGTGCGAGAGATTAAGGCTGGCGAAGTATGCGGTTCGCTCGGTGACGCGGCGCGTGCTGGAGCGGCGTTGAGGGAAGTTCTGCCCAAAAAGTCAGAATATTCCTCGAGGGATGATGTTACTGCCTCCCGTGTTGATGAGATGGATAGCTCTTACGGGACGTATTGCTTTGTTTACGGTGACGGCAAGCAGGTTGCTGTGGCCCGAGCGGAGCTGGTGGAGTACGAGAATACGGATCAATGGGTGAAAGAGGTGGTTGAGCAACTGGTTCCCGCGTCCTCCCTGACTCCTTTCGAAGCAGGTGATAGGGCCGTGGCTTCCAGTCGGATTGCGGCAATCTATTCACCTTGCCTGTCGCGCGGAGCGAATAGGTACCTCAGCGTGCATGTCCATTTGAAGGAAAAGGGTGATGCGGGCGATTCGGAACTGCGATCGGGCCTCATTGAATTGGCGGAGAATGCGACCGTGTATGCCCACTCTCGCGCCAGGTGTGACTTGCCTTCCAAAGTGAATGCTGCCAGTTGATGATGCCGACCTTGTCAACGGTGGAGCGGTCGGACTCTGAAGCGATGAAGGAGCTGATCGTGTCCTACGTTCAGGGATGTGAGGGGGCTGGCGGGGGTGGCTGAGGTGTGCGGTGACCGGATCTGACGGATTTACTGTGGCTTGATGGTTGTAAGGGAGTGGAACGGGGGTGGGTGGGTGTTTAGGGGGTGACAGGTCGTTCCGGGATCGATGTCACGGAGGTGGGTGTCATGGGTGGTGCCGCGGTGCGGCTCAAGGGGGCGTTGGAGTTGGTGGCCGGCGGGGAGGTGCCGGTGCGGATCCGGGCGTGGGACGGGTCCGAGGCCGGGCCGGAGGAGGGGCCGGTGTTGGTGGTGAGGAACCGGCGGGCGTTGCGGCGGTTGTTGTTCAAGCCGGGGGAACTGGGGCTGGCCCGGGCCTGGGTGGCGGGGGACGTCACGGTCGAGGGGGATCTCTACCGGGCGTTGGAGCTGCTGGCCGGGGTCATCTGGGAGCGCGGGGAGGAGGCGCCCTCACTGGCGCAGTCGCTGCGGCGGGCCGACTTCAGGCGCGGAGTCGTCGGGCTGATCAGGCTCGCGGGGCTGCCCCTCGCACCCACGCCGCCGCCCGAGGAAGCCCGGCGGGTCCGGCATCTGCACACCCGGCACACGGACCGCCGCGCCATCAGCCACCACTACGACGTGGGGAACGAGTTCTACTCGCTGGTGCTCGGGCCGTCCATGGTCTACTCCTGCGCCTACTGGAGCGAGGACGACGAGACGCTGGAAGCGGCGCAGCGGGACAAACTGGAGCTGGTGTGCCGGAAGTTGGGGGTCGGCGCGGGGCAGCGGGTGCTGGACGTCGGCTGCGGCTGGGGCTCGTTCGCGATCCACGCCGCGCGCGAGCACGGCGCCAGAGTCGTCGGCGTGACGCTCTCGCAGGAGCAGGCCGCCCTCGCCCGTAAGCGCGTCGCCGACGCCGGGCTCACGGACGTCGTCGAGATCCGCGTCCAGGACTACCGGGACGTCGACGACGGCCCCTTCGACGCGATCTCCTCCATCGGCATGGCCGAGCACGTCGGCGCCGAGAAGTACCTGGAGTACGCCCGCCGGCTCCACCAACTCCTCGCTCCCGGCGGCCGGTTGCTCAACCACCAGATCGCCCGGCCGCCCCGGATGGACGAAACCGCCTACGAGGTCGACTCGTTCATCGACGCGTACGTCTTCCCCGACGGCGAACTCGCGCCGCTCGGCACCACCGTCACGCAGTTGGAGCGCGCCGGGTTCGAGGTGCGCGACGTCGAGTCGATCCGCGAGCACTACGCGCTGACGCTGCGCCGCTGGGTGAGCAACCTGGAGGACGGATGGGAACGGGCGCTGAAACTCGTCAGCCCCGGACGGGCCCGGGTCTGGCAGCTCTACATGGCCGCCTCCGCCCTCGCCTTCGAACGCAACCGCATCGGCGTCAACCAGGTCCTCGCCGTCCGCACCCCCGAGTCGGGGAGCTCCGGACTGCCGCTGCGGACCCGGGTCTGGGCCGGGTGACGGGGCCTCCCCACAGCCCCTGCCCGGAAACACCCCGCACATGAGAGACGGGGCGGTCTCCACCCCCGTTATGGGAGACCGCCCCTCGACCCACCCCCCCTCAACCCACCCCCCGCTACTCGGACTTGATCGCCCCCAGCATGTTCAGCCGGGCCGCGCGCCGAGCCGGCCACAGCGCCGCCAGCATGCCCACCACACCCGCGAGGGCGAGGAAGAGGGCGATGCGGTCCCAGGGGAGGACCAGTTCGTACGTCCGCAGGCCGCTCTTCATCAGCTCACCCGCCGCCCAGCCGAAGAAGATGCCGAGCCCGATGCCGAGGACACCGCCGAAGAGGGAGATGACCAGGGACTCCAGCCGGACCATCCGCTTGATGCCCCGCCGGTCGAGCCCGATCGCCCGCAGCATCCCGATCTCCTGGGACCGCTCGAACACCGACATGGCGAGCGTGTTGACGACCCCGAGGACGGCGACGATGACGGCCATCGCGAGCAGCCCGTACAGCAAGTTCAGCAGCAGCGTGAAGAACTGGGCGATCTCGTTCGAGATGTCCTTCTTGCTCTGGACCTTGATGCCGGGGTTGTCCCCGAGCGCCTTCTCCAGCCCGTCCTTCACCGCGGCCGACGTGCCGCCGGCCGTCTTGACCATGACCTGCATGTCGGTCGCGTCGCTCTGGTGCGGCGCGAGCGTCGCGGTGTCGAGGAGGATGCCCCGCAGGAAGTCGTTGCCCTCGTAGATCCCGCTCACCGTGAGCTTCTGGTCCTTGCCGTCCTCGTAGTGGACGGTGAACACCGAACCCGGCTTCCAGTCGTGCAGCCCGGCCGTGGACTTGTCGACGACGACGTTCGTGCCCCCGACCTCGAAGCGCCCCTCCTCGACCTTCGGGCCGACCAGGTCGCCGATGACCGCGCCGGTGACACCCGTCAGGTACTCGGTGTCGCCGTCGATCCTGGACGGCGCGTTGCGCAGCGGGCTGGTCGCCTCGACGCCCGGCGTCTCCTTCAGCTTGCGCTCCACGTCGAGCGAGAGGGCGTTGCCGTTGGCCATGGAGACGACGTAGTCGGCGCGGATCGAGTCGGACGCCATCTTCTCGATCGCCTTCTGGAGGCTCCCCGCGATCACCGTCATGCCCGTGATCAGCGTCAGCCCGATCATCAGCGCGGACGCCGTCGCGGCCGTCCGGCGCGGGTTGCGCACCGAGTTCTGGCGGGCCAGCTTGCCGGAGATCCCGAACCCCCGCATCAGCGGCCCGGCCGCCGCGATCAGCGGGCGCGACAGCAGCGGCGTCAGGATGAAGACCCCGATGATCAGCAGGACCGCGCCGATGCCCATGGCCGTGCGCGCCTCGGTGCCCTGCATCGTCGTGGCCGCCAGGACCGTCCCCGCGCCCGCGGCCGAGACCAGCGAGCCGAGCGTGTTGCGCACGACGAGGGAGCGCGTCGTCGCCTGGGCGTGCACGCTGCTCATCGCGGCGACCGGCGGGATCTTCGCGGCGCGCCGGCCCGGCAGCCAGGCGGCGAGCATGGTGATGACGACGCCGACGGCGAGCGCGGAGGCGATCGTGCCGGACGAGACGACCAGCGGGCCGTCCGGGAGGATCGCGCCCGTCATCCCCAGCAGGGCGCGCAGGCCCGCGCCGATGCCGATGCCCGCGACGAGGCCGCTCACCCCGGCGACCAGGCCGACCACGAACGCCTCGATCAGCACCGACCGCGTCACCTGCCGGCGCGAGGCGCCGACCGCGCGCAGCAGCGCCAGTTCCTTGGTGCGCTGGGCGACCAGCATCGTGAAGGTGTTGGCGATGATGAAGGTGCCGACGAAGAGGGCGATCCCGGCGAAGACCAGCAGGCCCTGCTTGAGGCCGCTCATCGACGCGGAGATCACCTCGGCCTGGTCGGCGGCGAGCTGGTCGCGCGTCGTCGTCTCGACCTTGTCCGTCGGGAGCGCCTTGTCGAGGGCCGACTTGAGGGCCGTCTGCGAGACGCCGGCGGCGGCCTTGACGTCGATCTCGTCGTACGTGCCGGTCTTGCCGAAGAGCTTCTGCGCGGTGGCCGTGTCGAAGAGGGTGAGGCTGCCGCCCGCCGCGACGTTGCCGTCGTTCGTGGTGAAGATGCCGGTGACCTTCGGGGTCAGGACGGGGCCGTCGACCGAGAGGCGGACGGTGTCGCCGACCCGGTAGCCGGCGCGCTTGGCCGTCTCGGCGTCCAGGGCGATCTCGTCCGCGCCCTTCGGGGCCGTGCCGCTGGTCAGCGGGTAGCGCGGGTCCTGGGCGCCCCAGTAGTTGCCGCCCTGGGAGTCGAAGCCCTCGCCGATGAGTTCGCCGTCCTTGTCGGCGAGGGCGGTGAAGCCGGTGACCACGCCGGTCGCCGAGGCCGCGCCGTCGACCGAGGCGGCGCGCTTCAGCAGGGCGTCGGTCAGCTCGGGCCGCTTGGCGACCTCGTCGGCCCTGGCCTTCTGGGCCTTGGGCTGGACGGCGACATCGACCTGGTCGAAGCCCTTCGCGGAGCTGTTCTCCAGGGCGCCCGAGAGGGTGTTGGTGAAGACGAGGGTCCCCGAGACGAACGCGACGCCGAGCATGACCGCGAGGACGGTCATCAGCAAGCGGGCCTTGTGCGCGAGGACGTTGCGCAGGGCGGTGCGGAACATCAGCTCGTACGGCCCTTCGCGTCGAACTGCTTCATCAGGTCGAGGACGGAGTCCGCCGTGGGGTTGTGGACCTCGTCGACCACGCGGCCGTCCGCCAGGAAGATCACGCGGTCCGCGTACGACGCGGCGACCGGATCGTGGGTCACCATCACGACCGTCTGGCCGAGCTCCCTTACGGAATTACGCAAAAATCCGAGGACTTCCGCGCCGGAGCGGGAATCGAGGTTACCGGTCGGTTCGTCACCGAAGACGATGTCCGGACGGGAGGCCAGCGCCCGCGCCACCGCGACGCGCTGCTGCTGGCCGCCGGAGAGCTGGGAGGGGCGGTGGCTGAGCCGGCCCGACAGGCCGACCATGCCGATGACGGTGTCGAGCCACTGCTTGTCGGGTTTACGGCCGGCGATGTCCATCGGCAGCGTGATGTTCTCCAGTGCCGTCAGCGTCGGCAGGAGGTTGAACGCCTGGAAGATGAAGCCGATCTTGTCCCGGCGGAGCTTGGTGAGCTGCTTGTCCTTCAGGCTGCCCAGCTCCGTGTCCCCGATGCGGACCGAGCCGGAGGAGAAGGTGTCGAGGCCGGCCACGCAGTGCATGAGCGTCGACTTGCCGGAGCCCGAGGGGCCCATGATCGCCGTGAACTGGGCCTGGTGGAAGTCCACGGAGACGCGGTCCAGGGCGACCACCCGGGTTTCTCCCTGGCCGTAGATCTTCGAAAGATCCGTGGCTCGGGCGGCCACGGCGGCGGTGGGCCGAGCTGCGAGAGGGCTGGTGGTCACGGGATGCGCTCCTGAGGACGGGGGCTGGACTCGTCCATCGTCGACGGCGCACCCCGTCGTTGTAGTCACTCTTCAGTTCAATCTGGAGATGCCCTCTCGGGTCTGACACAAGGCGCTCTTGTCATACCTGGGGAGGAGCCGTGACCCTGACACCGGAGGTGACGGTGGGAACACGGTGTGCGGCGGGGGCGGTTGTCGAGAACCGGTGGAGCGCCCTTGTTCAGGCGGTGAAATTCCGTCATTCCGCGTACACGCGCGGTGATCGCCCGTAAGGCTACTGGCAAGTGCGTATGGCCTGTTCCGCGGCCTGATGCTCCCTCAGACATCAATAAAATAAGACAACATCGGTTCCCCCGCCCACTGTTGGGGGGGAGGGCCCCGATAGGCTCGGGACGCGACGTCGCGGAGCCCTTGGCCAGCCCAGATGGTGGAATGCAGACACGGCGAGCTTAAACCTCGCTGCCCCGAAGCGGGCGTGCCGGTTCAAGTCCGGCTCTGGGCACCTCCGCCCCCTTCGGCGAACGTATGACCCTTTTGTTCGACCGCGCCGACCACCGTGCCGGCCGCCGCGGCGACCGTTGCGCCGACCGCGCTCCCCGAACCCGTTGACACTGCCTGATGGCGGGCGCAGACTCATGGGCAGAGGTTGGTGAAGGAAACTTCACTACGCGAACACCCTTGAAGGGAACGCTCGATGCGCACCACCGTCGGCATCATCGGCGCCGGCCCCGCCGGCCTCCTCCTCGCACGCCTGCTCCACGACGCCGGCATCGACTCCGTAGTACTGGAGAGCCACGACCGGGAGTACGTCGAGCACCGCCAGCGGGCCGGGATCCTGGAACAGGGGACGGCGGACGTCCTCCGGGCGGCCGGAGCGGGGGTACGGCTCGACAAGGAGGGACTGCGGCACGACGGGATCGAGCTGCGGTACGAGCGGCGCCGGCACCGCGTCGACTTCCCCGGCCTCACCGGCGGACGGTCCGTCACCGTGTACGCCCAGACCGAGGTCTGCAAGGACCTCATAGCGCTCCAGCTCGCCGACGGGGGGCCGCTGTTGTTCGAGGCGGAGGCCCTTGCCGTCGAAGGCGTCGAGGGGGAGCGGCCCCGGGTGCGGTTCCGGCACGCGGGCGCCGAGGACGTGCTGGAGTGCTCGTACGTCGTCGGCTGCGACGGGTTCTGGGGGATCGCCCGGCAGGCCGTGCCCCCCGAGGTGTCCCGCACCTTCGAGCGCGCCTACCCCTTCGCCTGGCTCGGCATCCTCGCGGACGTGCCGCCGTCCCACGACGAACTCGTCTACGCCCGCCACGACCGCGGCTTCGCCCTCCTGTCCATGCGCTCCCCGTCCGTCTCCCGCCTCTACCTCCAGGTCCCGGCGGGCACCGACGCGGACGACTGGACCGACGACGAGATCTGGGACGAACTCGACCGCCGCCTCGAAACGGACGACGGCTGGACGCTCCGGCGCGGGCCCATCACCCAGAAGTCCGTCACCCCCATGCGCTCCTACGTCCACGAGCCCATGCGCCACGGCCGCCTCTTCCTCGCCGGCGACGCCGCGCACATCGTCCCGCCCACCGGCGCGAAAGGACTCAACCTCGCGGTCGGCGACGTCGTGACCCTCGCGCGGGCCCTCGCGCACGAGAAGGAGACCGGCTCACCGGAACTCCTCGACACCTATTCGGCGGACTGCCTCCACCGGATCTGGCAGGCCGAACGCTTCTCCTACGACATGACGACGATGCTCCACCGCGCACCCGACGCGGACCCCTTCGACAGCCGCCTCCAGCTCGCGCGCCTGGAGCGGATCGCGGGGTCGCGGGCGGCGAGTGCGGAGCTGGCGGAGGGGTACACGGGGTTCTCGTACTGAAGGTGTACGGGGCGGATAAGCGGACGGTCTCCCCCCGGTTCCGGACGTGTCGCGACTTGGTCATGAATGGGTTCCGACCGGCCAGGGAATCAACAAGCCGCGTAGCGTGTTGGCGCAACCACGGCGGAGAAAGATCCTCCTCAAGCACTAGGGTCATTCCTTTGCCGTTCCATTACTCTTGATGCCAAGGCCACGCGAGGTGGCCATGGAGGAGTGAAATGAGGAGCAGAAACCCGGTCTTCTCGCGACGGGGCTTCAGCCGCGACAACGGCTACGCGGGCTTCAACGCCACGCCGCAGGCCGGGGGACCCGCTGTCGCCACGCAGGCGAACCCGTATGCCCAGCAGGCGGGTAACCCCTACGCGACGAACCCGTACGCCCAGCAGACCCAGCAAGGTGCCCCGCCGCAGGCCGCCTCCGGCGCGATGACGATCGACGACGTCGTCTCGCGCACCGCGATGACGCTCGGCACGGTCATCGTGACCGCGGTCCTCTCCTGGCTCCTGCTGCCGGTCGACGAGGCCAACCTCGGCAAGTCCTACGGCATCGCCATCGGCGCCGGCCTGGTCGCGATGGTGCTGGCGCTCGTCCAGTCCTTCAAGCAGCGTCCGGCCCCCGCGCTGATCCTCGGCTACGCCGCCTTCGAGGGCGTCTTCCTCGGGGTGATCTCCGCCGCGGTGTCGACGTACATCTCGGCCGGCGTCGTCACCCAGGCCGTGCTCGGCACGATGGCGGTCTCCGCCGGTGTCCTGGTCGCCTACAAGGCCGGCTGGATCCGCGTCAACCGCCGCTTCTACGGCTTCGTGATGGCCGCCGCGCTCGGCTTCGTGCTGCTCATGGCGATCAACATGCTGTTCGCCGTCTTCGGCGGCGGGGACGGCCTCGGCTTCCGCAGCGGCGGCCTCGGCATCGTCTTCGGCATCATCGGCATCCTGCTCGGCGCGTGCTTCCTCGCGCTGGACTTCAAGCAGGTCGAGGACGGGATCGCCTACGGCGCGCCCCGCGAGGAGGCGTGGCTCGCGGCCTTCGGGCTCACCATGACCCTCGTCTGGATCTACATGGAGTTCCTGCGGCTCCTGGCGATCCTCCAGGGCGGGGACGACTAGTACCCCGTAGTACCTGAGCGGTACCCGTAGTACCTGAGAGGGCCCCGCGGTTCGCGCCGCGGGGCCCTTTCGTGTGCGGGGGCAGCTACCTTGCGCGCGGGCTACCGGAGTTTGCGCGCGGCCCTCCTCAGGTCGTACTCGTGGATGAGGGCTTTCGCGTGGCCGTAGGCCAGGTTGTGCTCGTGACGGAGCCAGCTGACCTTCTCCTCGAAGCGGAGAGCGGGGCCTTCGTCGACGGTGCGCAGCCAGTCGGAGACTTCACGACCGGTGCAGTGGGGGATGCGGGCGAGCAGGTTGCGATGGGTCTCCTCGGAGAAGACTTGGGACATCGGCGCCTCCGGACGCGATGGGGTGTGAGCCGGTCCTTCAAGTCACCGTGCCTGAGGGTTCGCCCGTTGGCAACAGCCCCGTCCCGGAGGAGTCGTGGGGGTGTGGTGGCGTAGTCTCGCGGGCGTGGTGGATACGACGCCGTTGTTGCGCGCGGTTGATTTGTTTGCGGATCGGTTGAGGGCGGCACCGCAGAGCCGTCTCCAGCGGGGCGCTGCCGCTGAGGCGCTGCGGCTCGCTCAGGATCTGGCCCGGTGGGCGCAGGAGGTGGAGACGCCGGGGGACGAGGTCCGGGTGATGCCGGACGCCGGGATGTTCGCCGTCGCCGATCAGATCACCGTCGCCGCGCATGACCTCGCGGTGGTCCTGCGGAGCGTGGGTGAGGTCGAGGAGGCGGTGCGGGTGGTGGAAGACGCGCGCAAGAGGGCGGGGGTCTGAGGAGCGTTGGCGGCTTTCCCGCCGTCGTGGTTGTTCGCGCCCACGCGGCGGAGCCGCATATCGATACAGCCCCGCGCCCCTGAAAACCACAAGCGCCCGCCCCTGCATCGCCCCCTACAAGCTCGCTATCACCCTGTCCGCCAGGATGTAGACCGTCTCCTCGCCGCACTCGAACGTCAGGGTGTACGCGCCCGAGATGCCGGAGCCGCCCAGCAGGATCGGGGCGTGGCCGGCGGTGAGGGCGGAGGCGAGGCGTTCGGCGGTCTCGCGGTGGCCCGGGGTCATGCAGAGGGTCGTGCCGTCGGCGAAGACGTAGACGTCGAGGGTGCCGAGCGGGCCCGGACGGACGTCCGTCAGTTCCACGCGCCCGGCGGCCAGCTCCTCCAGCGTGCTCACCGTGCGCTCGTGGTCGCCCATGACGGGAGACTGGACGGGGACGAAGTCGGGGTGGGAGGGGTGGCGGCGGCGGGCCGCGGCCAGCTCGGGGGAGTCACCGGCCGTCAACTCGTCCGCGTCCGAGGGGAGTTCGCCCACCGGCTCCAGGCCGGCGAAGTCGGCCTGGCGGGGGAGGTACAGCTCGCTGTCGGGCAGCCCGAGGAAGGAGGGCGCCTCGGAGACGTCACGGGCCTCCTGGGCCGCCCAGAACGCCCGCGCCTCGGCCAGCTCGCGCTCCCGCTCCTCCGCCAGCGCCTCCGCGACGGCGGCGCGTATCCCGTCGGTGTCGGAGCTGCGCGCGGCGGGTACGAGACCGTGCGCCAGGGCGGCGTGGTCCTCGGCGAGCTGGGTGCTCAGCGCCGTCACCTGGCGGCGCAGCGCCAGCAGGGTGCGCAGGACGGCGACACCCACGGCGCCGGTGGCGGCCGTGGTGACCAGCAGGGCGATCGGCAAGGCGCTCACTGACGTACTCCCGGTTCAAAGTCGACCCCCGACTTCCTACCTCAGCTTGGCGGGCGGACTCGCCCACTGTCAGTGCGTAACGTCACGAAACGGACAGGACTTTGGGCCCGGAGACAGTGGGTGGAACGGCCCTGAGCTGGGGAATTGCGGTGGTCAGGGAGATAGGTCACATCCTGGGGGAGATTGGATCACAAATCGGCCCGGAGTTCGGGGGAATCCCTCACTCCGGGCCGACCGGTGACTTCGGGTGCCACAGCGGTCACGGACGGCCGTCAAAAGGCCGTCCACGGGCCGCCGTCCGGCTCAGCTCAGCCGCTCGATCACCATCGCCATGCCCTGCCCGCCGCCCACGCACATCGTCTCCAGGCCGAACTGCTTGTCGTGGAACTGGAGGGAGTTGATCAGCGTGCCCGTGATGCGCGCGCCGGTCATGCCGAAGGGGTGGCCGACGGCGATGGCGCCGCCGTTCACGTTCAGCCGGTCCAGGTCGATGCCGAGGTCGCGGTAGGAGGGGATCACCTGCGCCGCGAACGCCTCGTTGATCTCGACGAGGTCGATGTCGCCGACCGTCAGCCCCGCCCGCTTCAGCGCCTGCTTGCTCGCCTCGACCGGGCCGAGGCCCATGATCTCGGGGGAGAGGCCGGAGACGCCGGTGGAGACGATCCGCGCGAGCGGGGTGAGGCCCAGCTCGCGGGCCTTCGTGTCCGACATGATGACGACGGCGGCGGCGCCGTCGTTCAGCGGGCAGCAGTTGCCCGCCGTCACCAGGCCGTCGGGGCGGAACACCGGCTTCAGGCCCTCCACGCCCTCCAGCGTCACGCCGGGGCGCGGGCCGTCGTCCTTCGAGACGACCGTGCCGTCCGGCAGGGTGACCGGGGTGATCTCGCGCTCCCAGAAGCCCTTCTTGATGGCTTCCTCGGCGAGGTTCTGGGAGCGGACGCCGAACTCGTCCATGTCCCGGCGGGTCACGCCCTTCACGCGGGCCAGGTTCTCCGCGGTCTGGCCCATCGCGATGTACGGGTCGGGGACGAGGCCGTCCTCGCGCGGGTCGTGCCACGTCGAGCCGGTCGACTGGGCGACCTCCGCCGTGCGGGCCTGGGCCTCGGCGAACAGGGGGTTCGTGGTGTCCGGGAGGCCGTCCGAGCTGCCCTTCGCGTACCGGGAGACCATCTCGACGCCGGCCGAGATGAAGACATCGCCCTCGCCCGCCTTGATCGCGTGCAGGGCCATGCGGCTCGTCTGGAGCGACGACGAGCAGTAGCGGGTGACCGTGCAGCCCGGGAGGTGGTCCATGCCCATCTGGACGGCGACGATGCGGCCCAGGTTGTAGCCCTGCTCGCCGCCGGGCAGGCCACAGCCCAGCATCAGGTCGTCGATGTCCCTCGGGTCCAGCTCCGGGATCTTCGCGAGGGCCGCCTGGATGATCGTCGCGGTCAGGTCGTCCGGGCGCAGGTCCTTCAGGGAGCCCTTGTTGGCACGGCCGATGGGGGAGCGGGCGGTCGAGACGATCACGGCTTCGGGCATCACGGCTCCATTGACGTTCACGGATCAGCTGGTGCTTGGAAGTTACCCGGACGTATGGGGTTGGTCACGGGGGTTGTGGTGTGACCCTGACCGCAATTGTCCAAGCGCTTGCTTGGACGGGTGGGGAGGGGGCGAGGCTCGCTGCTATGGTGTCGATCACCAGCGAGCCTTCACGGCGGGACTTCCCCGCCGCGGAGGCTTTTTTCGTGCCCGTTTCCCGGGCGCGGACCACGCTGAAAGGCTCGCCATGCAGATACGTACCGCCGTGCCCGCCGACCGGGGTGTCGTCGACCGGCTCTGGCTCATGTTCCGCCACGACCTCTCCGAATTCTCCGGGACCCTCCCCTTCCCCGACGGCTCCTTCCGCAGCGAACGCGTCGACTCCGCGTTCGGCGAACCCGGCTGGGCCCCCTACCTCCTCCTTCTCGACGACCGCCCCATCGGCCTCTCCTTCATCCGCGGCCTTGACGGCCCCTCCGCCATCATGAACACCTTCTTCATCACCCGCGCCACCCGCCGCCGTGGCCTCGGCCTCACCGCCGCCCGCACCCTCATCTCCCACCACCCCGGCCCCTGGCAGATCCCCTTCCAGGACACCAACCCCACCGCCGCCCCCTTCTGGCGCCGCGTCGCCACGGAGGTGGCCGGCGAGGCATGGACAGAGGAACACCGTGCGGTACCGGGACGGCCTGACTTGACGCCGGACACGTGGATCTCGTTCGACACGGGGAGTGGGACGGGCGGCAGGTAGAGGCCGGGGGGCTGGAAGCGGGGGCGGGGGCGAGAGGGGCCGAGGCCGGCGGAGGTGGGGTGCGGCGGGCCGGGGCCGGGGTGGGGAAGCTCCCGGCCGACGTGGTCTCCTCGCCGATGCGGCGTCCCACCCGTCTGTGCCTGCGCCGGTTCCCGCTTCCGCGTTTCCTCCCCCCCGGTGCTCCCGCTCAGCTCCGTCGCCGGCTCACCTCGTGTCACGGCTTGGTCAGGGGGTGCCCGTCGGCTCGGGGAGTCTTCTGCGGCGGCGTTTGAGGAGGGCCCAGGGGCCTCGGGGGCCGGTGGGGAGGGCGGCGGTGACCTCGGTGCCGGGTTCTGCCGCCGCTTCGGCTGCCGCGCGGGCGACGGGGAGGAAGCCTTCGTGGCGGGAGGTGTCGGGGCGGTCCTCTTCCGCCGGCCAGAGGGAGAGGGCGGCGCAGAGGGTGGGGAGGACGGCCATGGCGGCGGTCGCGTAGCCCTCGGCGGACGGGTGGTAGTGGTCGGGGCCGAACAGCTCCCGGGGATTCGCCTCGAACTCGGGGCCCAGGAGGTCGCCCAGGGAGACCGTCCGCCCGCCCTGCTCCACCGTCCCGATCGTCTGCGCCGCCGCCAGTTGGCGGGACGCCCTGCGGGCCAGCCAGCGCAGGGGCTGGCCCACCGGTTCGATCGTGCCGAGGTCGGGACACGTGCCGACGACCACCTCCGCGCCCGCCGTCCGCAGCCGCCGCACCGCCGCGGAGAGGTGCCGCACGGACCGGGTCGGCGGCATGCGGTGTGTGACGTCGTTCGCGCCGACGATGATCACGCAGATGTCCGGCACGGGTTCGCCGGCGCCGAGGACGAGGGAGACCTGCCGGTCGAGGTCGTCGGACTGCGCCCCGGGGAGAGCGACGTTGCGCAGGCGCACGGGACGCTCCGCCACCGCGGCGAGCCCCGACGCGAGCAGTGCACCCGGCGTCTGCGAGGCCCGGTGCACCCCCTGCCCGGCAGCCGTGGAATCACCCAGAAGCACGAGCCGCAACGGGGGTTCGGCAGAGCCCGACGCGGACGCCGTGCCCTCGCTGGACGCCGAGGACGATGCCGAGGCCGGCCCCGAGTCCGACGCCGAGCCGGAGACCGCCGAGCCGGAGACCGCCGGGCCCGAGCCCGGTGCCGCGCCCGAGGACGCCGTCAACCCCGACGGCGTCGTCACCCCCGCCCCCACCCCCGCGTACACGCTCCCGTACACCCCGTCCGCCTGCGGCACCCGGGCCGACGTCACGTTCTCCACGTGCCGGCGGGCCCACTGGGCCTCCGCGAGGAGGAGTCCCACCGCCGCTGCCCCGGCGAGCCCGATTCCGCCGCCGCCGTACGCGGCGCCCGCCGCGATGCGCCGGGCCACCCGTGCCCTCGACATGCTGGTCATACCTCGCCGCCACCTCCCTCGTCGCCGTACAACCTCTCCTTGCCCCGCGGACCCCGCCACCCAATCTCCCGGGGGCCCGCGACTCTCGCCGTCCGGCACCGCCCCCGGTCAGGGCTTTAGGCTGGCGGCACCATCACGACCAACCTTTTGCAAGTGACCGGAGACAACGGTGCAATTCCACGACTCGATGATCAGCCTCATCGGCAACACCCCGCTGGTGAAGCTCAACAGCGTGACCCAGGGCATTCAGGCGACCGTCCTGGCGAAAGTGGAGTACTTCAACCCGGGCGGCTCGGTGAAGGACCGCATCGCCGTACGCATGATCGAGGCGGCGGAGAAGAGCGGTGAGCTCAAGCCCGGGGGCACGATCGTCGAGCCGACCAGCGGAAACACCGGCGTGGGGCTGGCGATCGTGGCCCAGCAGAAGGGGTACAAGTGCATCTTCGTGTGCCCCGACAAGGTCAGCCTGGACAAGATCAACGTGCTGCGCGCGTACGGCGCCGAGGTCGTCGTCTGCCCGACGGCCGTCGCCCCGGAGCACCCGGACTCGTACTACAACGTCTCGGACCGCCTCGTACGGGAGACCCCCGGCGCGTGGAAGCCCGACCAGTACTCGAACCCGAACAACGTCCTGTCGCACTACGAGTCCACGGGCCCGGAGATCTGGACGCAGACGGAGGGGCGGATCACCCACTTCGTCACCGGCGTCGGCACGGGCGGCACGATCTCCGGCACCGGCCGCTACCTGAAGGACGCGAGCGACGGCCGGGTCAAGGTCATCGGCGCCGACCCGGAGGGCTCCGTGTACTCGGGCGGCTCGGGACGCCCGTACCTCGTCGAGGGCGTCGGTGAGGACTTCTGGCCGAGCGCGTACGACCGCGGCGTGGCCGACGAGATCGTCGCCGTCTCGGACAAGGACACCTTCCAGATGACCCGCCGCCTCGCGAAGGAGGAGGGCCTGCTGGTCGGCGGCTCCTGCGGGATGGCCGTCGTCGCGGCGCTGCGGGTCGCGGAACGCCTCGGCCCGGACGACGTCGTCGTCGTCCTGCTGCCGGACAGCGGGCGCGGGTACATGTCGAAGATCTTCAACGACGAGTGGATGAAGGACTACGGCTTCCTGGAGGACGAGGGCCTGAGCGCGCGCGTCAGCGACGTCCTCGACGACAAGGAGCACGGCGCGATCCCCTCGCTCGTGCACATGCACCCCGACGAGACCGTCGGCCAGGCGATCGAGGTGCTGCGCGAGTACGGCGTCTCGCAGATGCCGGTCGTCAAGCCGGGCGCCGGGCACCCGGACGTGATGGCGGCGGAGATCGTCGGCTCGGTCGTCGAGCGGGAGCTGCTGGACGCGCTGTTCTCCAACCGGGCGTCGCTCGTCGACCCGCTGGAGAAGCACCTGTCGGCGCCGCTGCCGCAGGTCGGCTCCGGGGAGCCCGTCGAGGACCTGATGTCGGTGCTGGGCGAGGCGGACGCGGCGATCGTGCTGGTCGAGGGGAAGCCGAAGGGGGTCGTGAGCCGGCAGGACCTGCTCGCGTTCCTCGCGAAGAACGGCAAGTGAGCGGCGCGTAAGTCGACCGGCGCTCGGGGTGTACGGCGGGGAAACCTGCGGTGCCCCCCGGGTTCCACCGTTGAACATCCTTTTACCCACCGAAACGATGGACTTCGCGGAAGTGGTACGAGCGCGTCACGTCCGCGCAGCACTCGCTTAACACGAGTCCGGCACATTGGTGGGTGTCGGCAGGCGGGAGCGGCTCCCCGCCGAACCGGCGAACCGAACGGCGTCACGGACCTCCGGAGCGGCTCCCGGACCTCCACAGACGCCTAGGACGCAGGGTTCAGCCCGCGTCCCTCGCGGGGACCGCCGTCGTCCCGCCCCCCTCACAGGGGGTGCGGCGGTCCCCGCGCATATCTCTTTCCGGGGACCCTCAGCGGTACTACGGGTACTACGGCGGCTGCGAGGATGTGCCGTATGCCGCTTCCCCAGCCCAACGGTCTGACCTCGCTCGTCGTGCGTACCGACTTCTCCGACGACACCGCGTGGGACGCGCTGTGCGCGGTGCTGGGGACCGCGGCGACGTGTGTGAACGACCCCGGGTACGACGGGGTCGAGATCGGTGAGCTGCTGGGGGAGGACCTGCACCACGTCTTCCTCGCGGACGCCCGCGCCCAGCGCGAGCACCTGCTGCTGGCGCTGGACCTGGCGGACCTGGTGGGGGCGGTGCTGCGGGTGCCGGTCGACCGCTTCGCGGAGGTGTCGGCGCACCTGTCGTCCGGCGCCGTCGACCTGGAGGACTACCTGTGCGCCGGGTTCAGTCCTCCCAGCGGTCGTCCTTCCGGGACTTCCCCCGGCGGCGGCTCAGCAGGGCCTCGACGAGGCCGGGGGATCCTCGGAAGGCGTGGACCGCGTTGACGCCCACGATGCCGGCCCAGGCGACGAAGAGGCCGGGGAGGTCGGCGTTGACGACGGCGATCGCCGAGAGGGGGATCGCGAGGACGAGAGAGACGATCCCGAAGCCGAAGCGCTCGCCCCAGGAGTCGGCCGGGCCGGGCGTACGGGCGTCCCGGGCCGCCGACATCTGCTGCTCGGCGAACTGCCGGCGCACCCGGCGCTCCACCGCCCCGTCGATGCGCTGGTCCACCTTCTCCAGGAACGACTCGACCAGCGCCGAGTCGTACTCCTCGCCCAGCTCCCTGCGCGCGTGCAGCGTCGCGTCGAGTTCCTTCTTCAGTTCGGTGTCCCGGCCGGCCGTCATCGTCGTCTCCTCAATCCCCTGGAACCTCCTCCAGGCTAGGGAGCGTGGCGCGGCGCCGCACGGGGGGTAGCCCCCCTCTTGGGGCGGGGGACGCCGGGAGGGCGGCGCGGGTGCCGGCGTCCCGAGCGGCTACGGCAGGACGGTCACCAGGCCCGTGTCGAGGTCGAAGCGGGCGGCGGTCACCTGGGCGCCGGAGAACGCCGGGTCGTGGCGGAGGGTGTCGCGGACGCGGACCGTGTGGGCGGTCATGGTGTGCTCGGCCCAGTCGCCGGGGACGGCGCGGGTGCGGTGCGCGGCGGGGGCGATCTCCTCGACGAGGAGTTCGAGGTGGCCGGGGGCGTCGGCGCCGGACCGCAGGTGGTCGAGGGTCGCGGCGACCGCGCCGCAGCGCTCGTGGCCGAGGACCAGGACGAGGGGGATGCGCAGCTCCGCCACGCCGTACTGGACGGACGCGAGGACGGCCTCGTCCAGCACCTGCCCCGCCGTTCTCAGGCACAGCACGTCGCCGAGGCCCTGGTCGAAGATCAGCTCCGGCGGCACACGGGAGTCGACGCAGCCGAGGACGACGGCGTACGGGTGCTGGCCGCCCGCGAGGGCGTGGCGCAGGCGCCGGTCCTCGTGCGGGTGGCTGGGGCGGCCGGCCGCGTAACGCCGGTTGCCGGCGAGGAGTTCGGCCAGGGCCTCGGCGGCGGTGGCCGGAGGGCCGGTGCGGTGCGGACGGCGGCTGCGCGGGGCGCGGGTCGCGGCGGCGGCGGGGGCGGTGGCCAGGGCGGCGACGGCACTGGCCGTCAGGAAAGCCCGGCGGTTGGAGGGCATGACGCTTCCTCGGGGTCGTACGTGGATCCTCACGGGAGGGATGAATCACCGTACGCGCGCAGTCACTTACTCTGCGTGCCTGTTTAACGATCCTTTGCCGGGCGGTGGTGCGGGGGAGCGGTGCGGCCTGTATGACAACATGCAGGGACGTCGCAGCCTGAATAGCCAGGGGGAGCACAAGATGAGCGTGTCCGAGGGTCCCGCCGCGCGGCTTCAGGCGCTCTTCGAGGGGCACCGGCTCACGCCGACGCAGCGGCGGATCGCCCACAGCATGGTGCGGCGGGCCGCCGACGTGCCGTTCCTGTCCAGCGTCGAGCTGGCGGAGCTGGCGGGGGTGAGCCAGCCGTCCGTCACCCGGTTCGCCGTGGCCCTCGGGTTCGACGGGTATCCCGCGCTGCGGCGCCACCTGCGGGAGGTCGCGCCCGTCGAGTCGGCGGCGGCCTCCCGGCCGTTCAACGCGTACCAGCAGGCCGTCGAGGCCGAGATCTCCAATCTCCGGCATCTCGCGGAGGCGCTGGCGGACGACGGGCCCGTCCGGCGGGCCGGGCGGCTGCTCGCCGCGTCCCGGCCGCTGCCGGTGCTGGGGCTGCGGGCCGCGGCGTCCCAGGCGTACGGGTTCTCGTACTTCGCGGCGAAGGTGCACCCCGATGTGCGGCTGCTCGACGAAGGGGGGTCCATGCTGCGGGACCGGATCGACGCGGTCGTCCGTGCCGGGGCCTCCGCGCTGCTCTGTTTCGCGCTGCCCCGGCATCCCCGGGAGGTCGTGGAGGCGCTGGGGTACGCGAAGGGGGTGGGGCTGACGGTCGTGACCGTCGCCGACTCCGCGTTCGCGCCGGTCGCCAAGGTGTCCGACCTGATGCTGCCCGCGGCTGTGGGGACGGGGCTCGCCTTTGATACCGCCTGTGCGCCGATGCTGCTCGGGCGGGTGTTGCTGGAGGCGATGTGTGATGACTTGCCGGAGGCGCAGGCTTGGTTGGAGGAGTTCGACGCGGGGGCTGCGGCTCGGGGGTTGTTCGTGGAGTGAGGGGGCGTCAGGGGGGGGCGGGGCTTTCTCAGGTTCGTTTCACGTTCGGTCGGTAGGTTTCCCGGCGAAGTCCGGACCGGAGGATCGGCTTGGGGAGGCGAGGCGTCGTGCGCGGTGGGCAAGGGTTGGTTCGGGTGGCTGTTGTGGTGCGGGCCGCTGCTGTGGGCTGGTGGTGGTGCGGGGTGTTGGGGGCGGGGGTCGGGGTGTTGGTGCCGGGGGTGACTGGGCGGCGGATCGGGGTGCTCGCGGGGGCCGCGGGGTTCCTCGTGGCGGCGTTCGTTGTCGCGTGGGCGCGGCGTCGGCGGTACGAGGCGCTGGCGCGGGGGGCCGTGCGGGCGGGGAAGCACGACCTGCTCCAGGACCGGGGCGTCAGCGTGCGGAACTGGCGGCGGGGGCATCGGTGGGGGCTGGCCGGGGCGTTCCTTGTGGCGGTGGGGAGTTCGTTCGTGGTGCCCGCGGGGGTGGGGATGCTGATCGCCGGGTGCGGGGTGGGGCTGTGGTGGAAGGCCGTCCGGCTCGGGCGGTGGGAGCGGGGGGCCGGGGAACTGCTGTGGGTGCGGGTGGACTGGCTGGGGCGGCGTGGGGGCGGGGTGGTCGGCAAGGGGGTCAAGGGGTTCCGGAGTACCGGGATCGCGGCGGGCGATGCGGCTCCTGGGGGAGCGCGCCGACGGGCTGGGGCTTCGGCGTGAGCGGGCGGTGGCCCGGGTTTTCGGGTCGGCCGTGATGTGACGCGGGCCGGGCGGGTGTGGGGCCCCGCCCGGGGACCGGCGTTCGTCCTGAAGGGCCTCAGACCTCCAGCTCCTCCTCGATCCGCTTCAACTGGTGGCGCGCCATCGCCAGGTTGGAGCGCTTGGAGTCCAGGACGAGGTACAGGAAGAGGCCGTTGCCGCTGCGACCGCTGAGCAGCCGCAGCAGGTGGTACTGGTCGCTGAGGGTGATGAGGATGTCCTCGATCTGGCCCTTCAGGCCCAGGTGCTCCATCGTGCGCATCTTCGCGCGGACGACGTCCGTGTTGCCGGCGGCGGCGACGTTCAGGTCGAAGCTCTTGCTGCCGCCGAGCGTGCCGAGGGCCATGCCGCTGGTGTAGTCCACGAGGGCGACGGCGGTGGCCCCCTCGATCGAGGCGAGGGCTTCCTTCAAGGCGGTCTCGGTGTTGGCCATGACGGTGGTTCCTTTCAACTCTCTTCGGTGGAGCGCGCGTTGTTGGATGGAGTGCGCGCGGGTAAGGGGGGAAGCGTGGGGAGGGGGACGCCGTCGGAGGCGCCGGGGGCGGGGGGAGAGGTGGGCTTGGCGGGAGTGGACGGTTTTCTCGTCGCGGTGCCCTTTCGCGCCGTTCTCTCCTTGGCCGCCGCGTCGACCAACTCCCCTATCCGCGTGCTGGTCCGGCGTCCTTCGAGGTGCAGGCGGCCCACGTTCACGCGGTCCTGGGCGAGCAGCGTGAGGACGGCCGCGTCGCCGGCGGCGTACGTCGCGACGTACCCGTCGACTCCCCGGACCAGCAGTTCCCGGAGTTCGCCCTGCCCGGTCGCCTCCGCCAGGCGGACGGCCACGCCGAGCGCGGCGGCGGTCAGGGCGGCGACGCCCTCCGGTTCGACGCCGGGGGTGTCCGCCGCGAGGACGAGTCCGTCGACGCTGGCCGCCAACACGCCCGTGAGCTGCGGGACTCCTACCCGAAGCCGCCTCAACTCGTCGAGTATCTCGGCCTCGTGAGCCATCAGGTCTCTCCTCTCGGCCTGCGGCCGATACCGCTCAAAGGGCTTCCAGCGCATCTCTGAGCCTTCTCAGCAGGTTGATGTGAGGGTCGTCATCGGGGCCCACCTCGTCCGGAGGGGGCGGGGCGGGGGTGGTTGGGGAAGTGGTGGCGGTCGGGGGAGGTTCGGCAGGCGGCGCGGATGTGGACGTCGGGGAGATGGCAGCCGGGGAAGGATCAACAGGCGGCGCGGATGCGGAAGTTGGGGAAGGGATGGCGGGCGGTGCGGATGCGGCAGCCAGGGAAGGGCCAACAGGCTGCGCGGATGCGGCAGTTGACGTGGATCCGGCGGCCGGTGCGAGGGTTGTGGACGGGGTGGGGCCAACGGCCCTGTGGCTGGCGTCAGTTGGCGGAGCCTGCGGCCTCGCCGTCACCAACCCCGCCGCGGCCAGCCGGCGGACGTCGAGCAGGACCGGGAAACCCCGGCGTCCGAGCCGGCGTGCGATGTCGGAGGCCGTGCGCTCGCCGTCGACCTCGTCGAGCACCGCGCGTCGCCGTGCGGGGAGTTGTGGCGGCGGACGGGAGTCGGCGCGCACGAGGGGCGCCTCGTCGACGCGGCCGTCCGGCCAGGCCCGCTCCAGCAGGGCCCGGCGTCGAACCGTCTCCCGCTCCAGCGCGCCGGCCTCGACGGGGCGGACGACGCCGGGGACGTCCCCGGCGTCGTCATACCGGAACCGGGCGGGCGCATCGGCGGGCGTCAGGGTGAAGTACGCGGCGTCGTAGAGGGCCCCGAGCAGACAGACCTCCGCGGCGCCGCGAGGTAAATACCCCTCGTCGACGAGAACCCGCACCGCGTCCCCCCGACCGACAGCACTCCGCCACACATCACGCTCCAGCACACCACCGGAAGCCAACAACGCTCCCACCCCCGGCACCGACGAACTCTCCGCACCCACCACCCTCCCCCGCACCACCCACAACACCCCACCCGCCCGACTCAACACCCCACTCGCCCCTTCCCCCGCAACCCGAGCCAACAACCCCGAAACCTCCCCCACAAGATGAGCCCGAACGGGCAGAGCCTCCACGACCACCATCACCACCCCCTCACAGGGAGGTTGAGGGCGAGGGCGGGAACGAGGACGTGGGTGAGAGGGAGGGCGTGGGCAAGGGCGAAGGCGTGTGCGGGAACGAGGACGTGGGTGAGGGGGAGGGCGTGGGCGAGAGCGAAGGCCGGGGCGAGGACAAGGGCGGAAGTGAAGTCGTGGACGTGGACGAAGGCGAGGCGTTGGCCCCCACGCTCCCACCGCCCAGCACCAGCCACCTCTCCGCCGTTCTCCCCCCAACTTCCCCGGCCCTCGTCGCCGGCCGCCCAACTCGCCGTGTCACCCTCGACGTTCAGGCCGCCGGCCTCGAAGCCGACCGCTCGACTCCCGACCCAGGCGCCGCCCCGGCAGCCCGCACCGGCTGCCCAACTCACGGCACCGCACTGGGTACTCCGGACACGGACCGCAGCCCCGGTCGCCCGGCACCGCGCCCCGCCTCCTCGGCCGTCGCCCCCACGCTCCCACCGCCCAGCACCAGCCACCTCTCCGCCGTTCTCCCCCCAACTTCCCCGACCCTTGCCGCCAACCCCCCAACTCACCGCGTCACCCTCGACGTTCAGGCCGCCGGCCTCGAAGCCGACCGCTCGACTCCCCACCCCGGCGTCAGCCGCCCAACTCGCGGGGCCGGGCTCGGAGTCAGGGCTGCGGCCCTCGAAGCCGTCCGTTCGACTGGCCCCGCCCTCGGCCGCTCGACCGCCGGGGCCCTTCGCCCAACTCGCGCTATCAGCACCAGAGTTCCGGTGGTCGCACCCGGACCGGGCGGTCAGACCCTGCGCCCCGCCCTCGCCTCCCCGGCCTCCGGCCCCGATCCCCTGGCCGGCGCCCCCGACGCCTGTCGACCAACTCGCGGAGCCGGTCTCGGGGTTCAGGCCATCGCCCCCGTCGATCCCCGCCCCGCCGTCCCCGGCACGCCGGCACCCGCTCTCCAGCTCAGCCTTCCAACCCGCGAAGTCGTGCCCGGAGTCAAGGGCATCGCTCCCGCAGATCTCCACCCCGCCGCCCCCGGCGTGCCGGCCTCCACCCCCCAATCCCGCCCTCCAACTCCCCACGCCACCCAAGCCGTTCAGCACCCCAACCTCCCGCCCCCTCACGCCAGCACCAGCTTCCTCGCCAGTTCCTCCAGGCGGATCCGCGTGAGGGCGAGGTTGCCCTCGTGGCGGGTGAGGCAGATGTGGAGGAAGGCGGTGGTGTCGAGGGAGGTGGGGAGGAAGTGGAGGAGGTGGTAGCTGTCGGGGTTGGTGATGATGAGGTCGGTGATGGGAGGGGCGTCGGAGGGGGAGGGGGTCGAGGAGGGGTCCGGGGTGAATGCGCGTTGTTCCGTGGCCAGTCGGGCGAGTTCGGCGGATTCCGTCGCCGCGATCTCGGGATCCCCGCCGGGAAACTCCCCGACGATCCCGAGGGCGAGCCCGCTGGTCCAGTCGACCAGGGCGGCACCCCGGGCGCCGGGCAGGCGCATGGCCTCCAGCAGACACTCGTCGATTCCGGGCACCAGTGACTCCCTCCCCCTGTGGTACGGCTGAGTGAGAGAGACGCTACAGACCGTGTGTGCGACGGGTGAGGGCTTTGGCAATTTCACTTGGAAAATGCCAACGGCAAGCTAGAGTAGGCGAGTTTGCCTGGTTTTCGGGGCTATCGGGGACCCAGAGAAGTGAGCGCGTCCGCGTACGCCCCGCCCGCCTCCGCGACGATCGACTCGACCGACTGGGCCGCACGGACCAACGCGAACTCGACCCGCCCGTCCGCACCGGGCGCGTACCCGTAGACGGCGGGCCGGGGAAGGGAGTTGTAGGCGTAGTGGTGGATGAAACAGTACGCGCCGGTGTCCAACGCGGCGGCGTAGTCCCCCTGTTCGAGCAACGGCAGACTCCGCCCCCGAGCGAGTAGATCCCCGGAGAAACAGGCGGGCCCGGCGACGTCCTGGACGACTTCGGGCCCGCCCTTGACCCGCCCCTTCGCGTCGTACGCGGCGATCCGCAGCGGCCAGGCCGCCGGCGCGTACACGGTCCGCGTGGCGACCTGGACGCCCGCGTGGGTGACGGCGATCCGCCGCCCGCCCGCGTGCTTGGCGTACTCGACGCGCGCCACCAGCGTCCCCTGCTTCGCCAGCAGCGACCGCCCGAACTCGGTGACCAGCCCGTACCGCCCGTCGAACAGCCCCGGCACGGCCTCCCGGAGCAGACCGGCGTACTGCGCGTACGTCGGCGTCGTCTCGTCGGAGGCGTAGTGGACCGGCAGACCGCCGCCGATGTCGACGGTGTCGATCTGCCGGCGCCCGACGCGCCGGTTGATCTCCTCGGCGAGTGCGTACGCCTCGGCCACTCCGCGCGCCATCAGCGTCAGTGGCACCCCCTGCGAGCCGGTGTGCGCGTGCAGCCGGGTCAGCCACGGGCGCTCGGCGTACGCCCCGATCACCCACTCCCGCGCGCCCTCGTCCCGCAGGGCCACCCCGAACTTGGAGGTCGCCGTCGCCGTGGACGTCGACTCGATCGTCCCGCCCCCTACCTGGGGGTTAATCCTGATACCCAGGGGTGACGTGCTCGGCGCCGACCGCATCAGGGCGTCGATCCGCGCCAGCTCCTGCGGATTGTCGGCGTTGACGGCGATCCCCAGCGCCAGCGCCTCCCGCAGCTCGGCCGGGGTCTTCGCGGGGGAGTCGAGGACGGTCGCCCGGGGCCCGAAGCCGGCCGCCCGCGCCAGCGCCAGCTCGCCGGGGCTCGCGACCTCCGCGCCGAGACCGGCGTCCCCCAGGAGTCGTAGTACCCCTACCAGAGGGGCAGCCTTCACGGCGAACGCGTGCAGGACCGGGGTGCCCGCGGGGACGACGGCGTCGAACGCGGCCCGCAGCTCCCGCGCCGACTCCCTGATCCCCACCGCGTCCAGCAGCCCCACGACCGGGACGTCCGCCCCGAGCAGGCCCTGTTCCACCGCCGCGCGCACCGCGTCGTCCCGGCGCGCCGCCCGCGCCTCGTCCGCCGTCTGCCGCACATCAGCCCCCGTCGAGGTCGTCCGGTATCGCGAGCGGAGCATGCCCCGTCCGTCGGCCGGGTGTGCTCCTCCTTCCAGCCAAACACCCGTACGGCGTGCGTGTCGGTTCCGCGCGCTATTGACTAGTTCTATTCACCTGGCCAGGATGTGAATACAAGCGGAATATCGGCGACGTGCCCCCAGGAGGCAGCCCATGTCAGGACCCCGGCCCGTGCGAGCCCCCCGCGGAACCGAACTGAGCGCCCTGGGCTGGCAGCAGGAGGCGGCCCTGCGGATGCTCCAGAACAACCTCGACCCCGAGGTCGCCGAGCACCCCGACAAGCTCGTCGTCTACGGCGGCACCGGCAAGGCCGCCCGCGACTGGCGCTCCTTCGACGCGATGGTCCGCACCCTGCGCACGCTCAAGCAGGACGAGACCATGCTCGTCCAGTCCGGGCGTCCCGTCGGCGTCATGCAGACGCACGAGTGGGCGCCGCGCGTCCTCATCGCCAACTCCAACCTCGTCGGCGACTGGGCCAACTGGGAGGAGTTCCGCCGCCTCGAAGCGCTCGGGCTGACCATGTACGGCCAGATGACCGCCGGGTCCTGGATCTACATCGGCACGCAGGGGATCCTCCAGGGCACCTACGAGACGTTCGCCGCCGTCGCCGCGAAGAAGTTCGGCGGCTCCCTCGCCGGAACGATCACCCTCACCGCCGGGCTCGGCGGGATGGGCGGCGCCCAGCCGCTCGCCGTCACCATGAACGACGGCGTCGCGATCTGCATCGACTGCGACCCGCGCGCCATCGAACGCCGCATCGAGCACCGCTACCTCGACGTCAGGGCCGACAACCTCGCCCACGCGCTCCAGCTCGCCACCGAGGCCCGCGACGCCCGTCGGCCGCTCTCCATCGGCCTCCTCGGCAACGCCGCCGAGCTGCTTCCGCAGATGCTCGCCGAGGGCGCCCCCATCGACATCGTCACCGACCAGACGTCCGCCCACGACCCGCTGTCCTACCTGCCGGTCGGCGTCGCCTTCGAGGACATGGCCGACGCGGCGGCGAAGGACCCGGCCGGGTTCACCACGCGGGCCCGCGAGTCCATGGCCCGGCACGTCGAGGCGATGGTCGGCTTCATGGACGCCGGCGCGGAGGTCTTCGACTACGGCAACTCCATCCGGGGCGAGGCCCAACTCGCCGGTTACGACCGGGCGTTCGCGTTCCCCGGGTTCGTCCCCGCCTACATCCGCCCGCTGTTCTGCGAGGGCAAGGGCCCCTTCCGCTGGGCCGCGCTCTCCGGTGAGGCGTCCGACATCGCCAAGACCGACAAGGCGATCCTCGACCTCTTCCCCGAGAACGAATCGCTGCACCGCTGGATCAAGATGGCCGGTGAGCGCGTCCACTTCCAGGGCCTGCCCGCCCGCATCTGCTGGCTCGGCTACGGCGAGCGCGACAAGGCCGGCGAACGCTTCAACGACATGGTCGCGAGCGGCGAGCTGGCCGCGCCGCTGGCCATCGGCCGCGACCACCTCGACGCCGGTTCCGTCGCCTCCCCCTACCGCGAGACCGAGGCCATGCTCGACGGCTCCGACGCGATCGCCGACTGGCCGCTGCTGAACGCCATGGTCAACGTCGCCTCCGGCGCCTCCTGGGTCTCCATCCACCACGGCGGCGGCGTCGGCATGGGCCGCTCCATCCACGCCGGCCAGGTCACCGTCGCCGACGGCACTCAGCTCGCCGGCGAGAAGATCCGCCGCGTCCTCACCAACGACCCCGGCATGGGCGTCATCCGCCACGTCGACGCCGGCTACGACATCGCCGAGACGGCGGCCGACGAACGGGGCGTACGGGTGCCGATGCGCGAGGGCGGCGCCGCGTGAGCGACGACACCACTGCGGCGGGGAACCGGAGCACGCCCCCGCCGCCCACCCCGGCCCACCCCGCCCAGCCCCCGTCCCCGGCCCCGAAACCCCCGGCTCGGCCCTCGGCGTCGGTCCCGGAACCCCCGGCTCGGTCCTCGGCGTCGGTCCCGGAACCCCCGGCTCGGTCCTCGGCGTCGGTCCCGGAACCCCCGGCTCGGTCCTCGGCGTCGGTCCCGGAACCCCCGGCTCGGTCCTCGGCGTCGGTCCCGGAACCCCCGGCTCGGTCCTCGGCGTCGGTCCCGGAACCCCCGGCTCGGTCCTCGGCGTCGACCTCGGAGCACCCGGCTCGGCCCTTGTCCCCGGCCCCGGAACCCCCGGCTCGGCCCTCGGCGTCGGTCCCG
The DNA here is from genome assembly GCF_014489635.1 of Streptomyces roseirectus. NCBI lineage: Bacteria > Bacillati > Actinomycetota > Actinomycetes > Kitasatosporales > Streptomycetaceae > Streptomyces > Streptomyces roseirectus. The sequence continues at coordinate 5,784,103 of NZ_CP060828.1, forward strand.
GAGCGCCCCGCCCGGCTCTCGGCGTCGGCCTCGGGTCACCCCGTCCAACCCCCGTCACAGACTCCGGGCCGCCTCGTCCAGCCCTCGGCGTCGGCCTCGGGTCACCCCGTCCAACCCCCGTCACAGACCCCGGGCCGCCTCGTCCAGCCCTCGGCGTCGGCCTCGGGTCACCCCGTCCAACCCCCGTCACAAACCCCGGGCCGCCCCGTCCAGCCCTCGGCGTCGGCCTCGGGTCACCCCGTCCAACCCCCGTCACAAACCCCGGGCCGCCCCGTCCAGCTCTCGGCGTCCGCCCCGGGCCACCCCGCTCGGCCCTCGGCGTCCGCCCCGGGCCACCCCGCCCGGCCCTCGTCCCCGGCCCCGGAACCCCCCGTCCACCCCCCGTCGCCCACGCCCCCCACCTTCCAGGAGATGTGGCGGGAGCTGCGCCCCCTCGGCCGGCACCCCGACTCCGGTGGCTACCGGCGTTTCGCCTGGACCCCGGCCGACGCCGAGTGCCGGGGCTGGTTCGAGGGGCAGGCGCGGTTGCGGGGGCTTGTGTACGAGGTCGACCGGAACGGGAACCAGTGGGCCTGGGTGGGCGACCCGGGCGCGGGGGACGCTGTCGTCATCGGGTCGCACCTCGACTCCGTGCCCGACGGGGGCGCTTTCGACGGCCCCCTCGGGGTCGTGTCGTCGTTCGCCGCGCTCGACGAACTCCGCGCCCGGGGCGTCGAGTTCACCAGACCCCTCGCCATCGTCAACTTCGGCGACGAGGAGGGCGCCCGCTTCGGCCTCGCCTGCGTCGGATCGAGGCTCACCGCGGGGCAGCTCACCAAGGAGCAGGCGCACCGGCTGACCGACGGGGACGGCATCACCCTCCCGAGGGCGATGGAGACCGCCGGGTACGACCCGGACGCGATCGGCGTCGACAGCGACCGCCTCGACCGGATCGGCGCGTTCGTCGAACTCCACGTCGAGCAGGGCCGCGCCCTCGACCTGAGCGGCGACCGGGTCGGCATCGCCAGCGCCATCTGGCCCCACGGCCGCTGGCGGTTCGACTTCCGCGGCGAGGCCAACCACGCGGGGACGACCCGGCTCGTGGACCGGCGTGACCCGATGCTGTCGTACGCGGAGACCGTCCTCGCCGCCCGCAGGGAGGCCCGGCTCGCCGGCGCCGTCGCGACGTTCGGGAAGATCGCCGTCGAGCCGAACGGCGTCAACGCGATCCCCTCGCTCGTGCGGGGCTGGCTGGACTCCCGCGCCGCCGACCAGGAGAGCCTGGACGCGGTCGTCACCGGCGTCGAGCAGGCCGCGCACGCGTACGCGCGGGAGCACGGCGTCGAACTGGACGTCGTGCGCGAGTCGTTCACGCCGGTCGTGGAGTTCGACCACGCCCTGCGGGACGAACTCGCCCGCATCCTCGGCAAGGAGAAGGACCCCGCCCTCGCGGTCCCCGTGCTCGGCACCGGCGCCGGACACGACGCCGGGATCCTGTCGGGGCGCGTCCCGACCGCCATGCTGTTCGTGCGCAACCCCACAGGCGTCTCGCACTCCCCGGCGGAGTTCGCGGCCGAGGACGACTGCGTCGCCGGGGTGCGGGCGCTCGCCGACGTAGTGGAAGGGCTGGCCGGCAAGTGACAACCGCACAGACGTACTGGCTGGAGCACGCCTGGCTGGATCCGGTCGTCGAACCCGGCGTCGCCCTCGACGTCGCCGACGGCAGGATCACCGCCGTCCGCACAGGCGTCGACACCCCGCCCCCCGGCGCCGAGGTGCTGCGCGGCCTGACCCTCCCCGGCCTGGCGAACGCCCACTCCCACGCCTTCCACCGCGCCCTGCGCGGCACGGTCCAGGTCGGCAGCGGCACCTTCTGGACCTGGCGCGAGGTGATGTACGGCGTCGCCGCCCGCCTCACCCCCGAGAGCTACCACGCCCTGGCCCGCGCGGTGTACGCCGAGATGGCGCTGGCCGGCGTCACGGCCGTCGGCGAGTTCCACTACGTCCACCACAACCCGGACGGCACCCCCTACGCCGACCCCAACGCGATGGGCGAGGCGCTGATCCAGGCGGCGGCGGACGCCGGGATCCGGATCACCCTGCTGGACGCCTGCTACCTGTCGGCCGGGTTCGGCGAGGCACCCAACGCCCACCAGCGGCGCTTCTCCGACGGCGACGCCGACGCCTGGGCCACACGCTGTTCAGGACTCAAGGAACGGGATCACGCACGGATCGGCGCCGCGATCCACTCGGTACGGGCGGTCCCCGCCGACCAGCTCGCGACCGTCGCGCGGTGGGCCCAGGACCGCCGGGCCCCCCTGCACGTCCACCTCTCGGAACAGACCGCCGAGAACGACGCCTGCCGGGCCGCCCACGGCCGCACACCCACGCGGCTCCTGGCCGACCACGGCGTCCTCGGCGCCCGCACCACCGGCGTCCACAACACCCACCTGACGGACGAGGACATCGCCCTCATCGGCGGCTCGGGCACCGGCACCTGCATGTGCCCGACGACGGAACGGGACCTCGCCGACGGCATCGGACCCGCCGTCGCCCTCCAGCGGGCCGGCTCCCCGCTCTCCCTCGGTTCCGACAGCCACGCCGTCATCGACCTCTTCGAGGAGGCTCGCGCGATGGAGCTGAACGAGCGCCTGCGCACCCGCACCCGGGGCCACTGGACGGCCGCCGCCCTCCTGCGGGCCGCCTCGGCGGACGGCCACGCCGCACTCGGCTGGGACGACGCCGGCACCCTCGCGCCGGGCGCCCTCGCCGACTTCACGACCGTCGCCCTGGACTCCGTCAGAACCGCGGGCCCGCTGCCGCGGCTGGGCGCCGAGACGGCCGTATTCGCGGCGTCGGCGGCAGATGTCCGCCATACGGTCGTGGGCGGCCGGCACGTCGTACGGGACGGGGCCCACACAGCCGTGCCGGACGCGCCGCGAGCCCTTGCCGAGGCCGTCGCCGCGCTGCGGTCCTGACCTTCGCCACCCACGAGGACGCCATGAACACGCCCACCACGCCGAGCAGCCCCGCCGGGCCGAACCAGGCGAACAGCACGACCGGCACGACGACCGTCATCACGAACATCGGCACCCTTGTCACCAACGACCCCTCCCTGGGCGACCACTCCCCACTCGGACTGATCCAGGACGCGGCCGTCGTCATCGAAGGCGACCGCGTCGTGTGGACCGGTGAATCAAGCAAAGCACCCACCACTGACAACGCCCTCGACGCGGGCGGCCGGGCCGTCCTGCCCGGCTTCGTCGACTCCCACTCCCACCTCGTCTTCGCGGGCGACCGCACCGCCGAGTTCAACGCCCGCATGTCCGGCCGCCCCTACACGGCCGGCGGCATCCGCACCACCGTCGCCGCCACCCGCGCCGCGAGCGACCGGGAACTCGAGGCGAACCTCACCCGTTACCTGGACGAAGCCCTCCGCCAGGGCACGACGACCATGGAGACCAAGTCCGGCTACGGCCTCACGGTCGCCGACGAGGCCCGCGCCCTGCGCCTCGCCGCCCGCCACACCGACGAGACCACCTACCTCGGCGCCCACATCGTCGCCCCCGACCACGCCGACGACCCGGCCGCGTACGTGGCCCTGGTCACCGGCGAGATGCTGGACGCCTGCGCGCCCCACGCCCGCTGGATCGACGTCTTCTGCGAGAAGGGCGCCTTCGACGGCGACCAGGCGCGCGCGATCCTCACCGCGGGCCGGGCCAAGGGCCTGCACCCCCGCATCCACGCCAACCAGCTCACCCACGGCCCCGGCGTCCAGCTCGCCGTCGAACTCGACGCGGCCAGCGCCGACCACTGCACGCACCTGACGGACGCCGACGTCGACGCCCTCGCGAGCGGTGACACCGTCGCGACTCTGCTGCCGGGGGCGGAGTTCTCGACGCGCGCCCCGTGGCCCGACGCCCGGCGGCTGCTGGACGCGGGCGTCACCGTCGCCCTGTCCACCGACTGCAACCCGGGCTCGTCGTTCACGTCCTCGGTGCCGTTCTGCATCGCCCTCGCGGTGCGGGACATGGGCATGACGCCGGACGAGGCCGTGTGGGCGGCGACGGCGGGGGGCGCGGCGGCGCTGCGGCGCACGGACGTGGGGCGCGTGGCCCCGGGCGCCCAGGCGGATCTGGTCCTGCTGGACGCCCCGAGCCACGTGCACCTGGCCTACCGGCCGGGCGTGCCGCTGGTGACGGGGGTGTGGCGCAAGGGCGTACGGGAGGTGTGACCGGGGTCACTCCTCCACGGTCAGCCCCTTCCGCAGCCGCACCAGCGTCCTGGCCAGCAGCCGCGACACATGCATCTGCGAGATGCCCAGCTCCTCGCCGATCTCGGACTGGGTGAGCCCGGCGACGAACCGCAGCGACAGGATCCGCCGCTCGCGGGGCGGAAGCGCGGCGATCAGGGGCTTGAGGGATTCGACGTACTCGATCCCCTCAAGCCCGTGGTCCTCGTACCCGATCCGGTCCGCGAGCGCGCCCTCGGTCTCGTCCTCGTCCGGCTGGGCGTCGAGGGAGGAGGCCGTGTACGCGTTGGACGCGGCCATCCCCTCCACGACCTCCTCGGCCGAGATCCCCAGCCGCTCGGACAGCTCCGCGACGGTGGGGGAGCGGTCGAGGCGCTGCGACAACTCGTCGCCCGCCTTGGCGAGTTCGAGCCGCAGCTCCTGGAGGCGTCGGGGGACGCGCACGGACCAGGAGGTGTCGCGGAAGAACCGCTTGATCTCGCCGACGATCGTCGGCATCGCGAAGGTCGGGAACTCGACGCCTCTGCTCAGCTCGAAGCGGTCGATCGCCTTGATCAGCCCGATCGTGCCGACCTGGACGATGTCCTCCATCGGCTCGCTGCGGGAGCGGAAGCGCGCCGCCGCGAACTTGACGAGCGCGAGGTTCAGCTCGACGAGCGTGTTGCGGACGTAGGCGTGCTCGTGGGTGCCCTCTTCGAGGGATTCGAGCCGGGCGAAGAGCGTCTTGGACAGTGCGCGCGCGTCGACGGCGCCGATCTCGTCGTACGGGGGGATCTCGGGGAGATCCGCCAGCGGATCCAGAGGATCCGCGAAGTCTTCGTGGTGGGGATCAAGCTGTTCCGGTGGGGGTGTCGACGCCGCCGTCGGGGGCCGGGATGCGTCGAGCCGGGGTGACATGTCGTCCTCCATCGTTCTCGGCAGGTGTGGCGAATGGCTGCCGAAGCCAGTACCTGTGGACTGCGGTGTGCGGCGCCTCCGAGGCCGTCCGGTCGTTCCCCCGGGAATCGGGGCTTCCTACTAGCCCTACCTGCTTCCGCGACCCGACCGCAAGTCCGATTCGCCCCATTTTTCAAGCCGTGTACGGTTGTTCGGCTGTTCGGACTCGGTGGAGGAGCGGAGGGAGGGGGCGTAATGTTCGAGAGCATCGGTACACGGCGGACTACCTCGGGAGAGATGACGGCATGGACCACGGGACGGTCGGCAGCGCACAGTCGGGCCGGCTGCTGGTGGAGGTGCGGGAAGAGGGGGCCAGCGCGGTCGTGACCCCCGCGGGTGAGCTGGACCACCACACCGCGGACCTGCTGCGCGAACCTCTGGAAGGCTGCCTGGCCAAGGGCCTCAGCCGCCTCGTCATCGACTGCTCGCGCCTGGAGTTCTGCGACTCCACCGGCCTCAACGTGCTGCTCGGGGCCCGGCTCAAGGCGGAGGCGGCCGGGGGCGGCGTCCATCTCGTCGCGATGCAGCCCGTCGTCGCCCGCGTCTTCGAGATCACCGGCGCGGAGGCCGTCTTCACCGTCCACGACACGGTCGCCGAGGCGCTTCCGGGGCCCGGCACTGACGGCTGAGCCACCATCGGCCCGCCGGGGTGTGTTCCCCACGCCGCGCCGGGCAGGAGACTTCGTGAACATGTCGACGGCACGTGTCCCTGCGGGAGGGGCGCCGTCGATCCCTAGAGGGACCTGGTACTTCTGGCCCCGGTGAACTGGTGAGGTGAAGCGCTGATGAGCACCACGCGGCCCCCTGTGCCGAGCGACCGCGGCCCGGAGCCCGTGCCGTCCGGCGGGGTCCGCCGACTGCGGCTCGACGGAGCCAGTGGGGTCGTGCCGCTCGCCCGCGACTTCGCCCGGCAGGCGCTGTACGCCTGGGGGTGGCTTCCAGCGGTCGGCGCGGACCGGCGGGCCGCCGCCGAGGACGTCCTCCTCGTCGTCTCCGAACTCGTCACCAACGCCTGCCTGCACGCCGGGGGGCCCGACGAGATCCGCATCTCCTGCGACAACAAGGTGATCCGCGTCGAGGTCGAGGACCGCGGCGCCGGCCAGCCGTCCCCCCGCACCCCCCACCGCGCCGGCCGCCCCGGCGGCCACGGCATGTTCATCGTGCAACGCCTGTGCCTCGACTGGGGGGTCGTCCGGACGCCGGGGATGACTGGGAAGACGGTCTGGGCGGAGGTGGGCGCGCCAGCGTGACGCGGAGCACGCCCGGTCCACCGGGGACCGGGCGCGCCCCAACTCGCCCACGACCGCTTGGCGCCGCCCGTGAAGACCACGGCGGGGCCGTCCACTTGCTCGGCTCCTTCACCGGTGCTCGGGAAGCGCACGAGGACGAACGACCGGACGTCATCCCCTGGTCGGCCATGAGCTCGTACACCTTCACCTTGCACATGGCCTCGACGTCGAGGCCGCCCGGCGCGCAGAGGAGGGCGACGTCCTCCTCGTCGTCTCCGAACTCGTCACGGACGCCGTCCGATCCGACGCGCACGCCTGTTCGCCCGGGTCGCCCCCACGGGAGCGTTCCGGCACCGCGGGATGCGGGTGAATCGCCGGGTCCCTGCCGTCGTCTCCGTCGGCAGGGACGCCCTCGCTCTGTCTACCGCGTCCGCCGCTTCGGCAGGAACGTGAACACCGCCCCGCCCAGCAGGATCGCCGTCCCGGCGACGAGGCCCAGTGCCTTCAGCCCGCCGTGGTTCTCGGCGCCGGTGTCGGCGAGGCCGCCGCTCGTGCCGGTGCCGCCGGCGGCGGACCCGCCGCCCGTGGACGTCCCGCCCGAGGCGCCCCCTTCCTGTTCCTGCGTCTTGAGCGTCAGGGAGACCAGGCTCTGGTCCGGCGTGCAGGTCGTCTTCGTGCCCAGCGCCTCGATGAGCAGCACCCCGGGCGCGAGGGTGGACTCACCGGTCGCCCCCGGTTTGTAGGTGCCCTTGAGGTCGGGGATCTCGATGGGGTCGTTCGTCTTGATCGGGGCGGAGTTGAGGGGCCCCTCGACGTGGACGGTGCCGGTGTCCGCGCCGCCGAGCTTCACCTCCATGGACGGTTTGACCGACCCGGCGGGGATGTCGGCCGGGCTGTTCATCACCGATTTCTTGAACTGGACGGTGAGGGCGTAACTCCCGCCGCTCTTGGTGGCGTTGATCTGCACCGGCGAGGTCGCCTTCTTCTCCCCGAGCGGCGACTGGCAGGTGTACGGCACCTCGACGACCTTGCCGGTGAAGTCGGTCGGCTCCGGAGAGCCGGTGACGGACGGCGAAGGGGACGGCGAGGGCGACTGCGACACCGAGGGGGACGGCGAGGGGGAGAGGGAGGGAGACGGCGACGGCGACGAAGAGCCGCTGGGGCTCGGCGAGTCGGAGGACCCGCCCGTCACGGTGATCGTCGCCGCCTGCGCCACCGCCTGCGTCGGCGCGCACTCCGTGTTCGTCCCCATCGCGTTGACGACATACGCGTCCGGCGTCAGCTTCACCTCCCCCGGCGCGGTCAGTTTCAGCGAGCCCTTCATGTCGGCCAGCACCATCGCGCCGCCCTTGGGGATCGCCGGGTTCTCGCGCGGCCCGGTCATCGCGAGGTCCCCGCTCTGCGCCCCGGAGACCTTCAACGTCCCCGACGGCTGAACGGAGTTGGCGGGCAGGTCGATGATGTCGGGGTTCTTGGACGCGGCCTGGACGAACTTCCAGACGACGTCCACGGTGTCGCCGACCTTCGCGGTGGCGGGCGCGGTGACGGCGACCTTGGTGGTCCCGTCGACGGGGGGAATCCCGGCCGGGGGGACGCAGTGGGTGGTGTACGACACCTCGGCGGCCATGGCGGGGACGGCCGTGAGCCCGAGCAGGGCGCCCGTCCCGACCGCGACCACTGCGACGGCCGCTCTCCTGGTGGCTCTCACGTCATGCCCTTCCTGCTGGGGGTCGTTCGGTCGTCGTGCGGTGCGGAGAGGCGGCCCTGGGTGTCCGGGGCGAACCAGGGCAGGGTCCGTTCGACGGCCGGTGCCGGTTCCTCCCGCTTCCGGTAACGGCCGTGCAGGGGACGCCACGTGCGGTGGTGCGGGCGCGGGCGCACCCGGTCGACGATCGCCATGCCGATCCGGAACAGCGCGGAGGGGACGACGACGGCGACGAGCGCCCAGAACAGGACGACGCCCCAGGGCCGGCCGACGTCCCAGTCCCGGTCGGCGAGGACCTTGCCGCCGTATCTCAGGGAGACCGTGTAGTCGCCGTGCGCCCCGCTGCCCAGCTCGAACGGCAGCTCCAGGCGGGCGCGTTGACCGGGGGCGAGGGTGCCGTCCCACTGGTGGTCGTCCCACTGGGGCGCGAACACCCCGTGGGCGGTGCCGACTTGGAAGACGGGGTTCGTGACGGGGGTGGTGCCGGCGTTGCCGACGGTCACCGTGAACGTGCGGGCGGGCGGCGCCCCGAACCAGGTCAACAGGCCGCTGGAACCCTTGAGTCGAGGGTCCGTCAGGACGCGGATCTCGCCGGCCCCGGAGATCTCCGGGAGCGGTTTCTCCTCGTGTCCGGCGACCTTCAGCGCGGCGTCGGCCTGTGCCTTGGGTCCGGTCGCCGTCGCGGCGTGGACCACGCACGGGCAGGGCACCGGCGGTCCCACGACGGGGAGTTCGCGGGTGAAGCGTCCGCGCGCGTCGGTCGTGACGGCGCGGCCGTCCGCGTTGGCGCAGGAGTTGGTGCCGCCGAGGACTCCGCGCTCGGGGCTGGACCGGCCGCACAGCAGCAGGGTCAGCAGGGATTTCGCGGGCCAGCCGGTGCCGGTCACGGTGAGGGAACTGCCCTTGCCCGCCTCGGATTTGGCGAGTTTCAGGGTTGGTTGCGGTGCGGCGTCGGCTATCCCTGCCACCGTCGCCGTCAGCAGCAGTGTGAGGGCGGCCAGCAGGGCGGCGACCCTCCTGACAGGCACGGCGCTAACGGGCACGGCGTGTCAGCCACAGGGCGCCCGCCGCGCCGGCCAGCAGGACCGTGCCCCCGAGGGTGCCGAGCGCGACGAAGGAGTCCTCGGGGCCGGTCTGCGGGAGCTGGGGCGTGGCGGCCGGCGGGGAGTCGGAGTCGCCCGCGGTCACGTCCAACGTCAGTGACGCGCCCGGGGAGTTGGTCGGCGTGCAGGTCGTCGTCGTGCCGAGCGCCACGATCGTCAGCGTCCCGGCGGTGAACGTCACCTTCCCGGCCGCCTTCGGCGTGTAGGTCCCGCTCAAGTCGCTGATTTTTATGGGGGTGTTGGCGGGGATCTTCGCCTGGTTGGCGGCCCCGGTGACGGTGAGCGTCCCGCTGTCGGCCCCGCCCACCTTGACGGTCGCCGAGGGCTTCATCGCGCCGGCCCCGAGTTCGACGGGGCTGGACGACACGCCCTTCTGCCACGACATGGTGATCCGGTAACCGCTGCCGCTCTTCACGCCCTTGATGTCGATCGGCGAGACCGCGCTCTTGTCCCCGATCGGCGTCTTGCAGGCGTAGTTGACGTCGACGACGGCTGCCCGCGCGCCCGGCGCCACCACCAGCACCCCCGCCCCGGCCAGGACCGCGCCCGACGCGAGCACGACACTCCGCTTCCGCTTGGCCACGATCCCTCACCCCTGACGCCTCATCAGATTTGGTGCGCCAAGGTACGCCGGGGAGCGTGAGGAGGGAAGGGAAACGACGGCACGCGGTGGACACGGCGAGGGCCGCCCCGGTTCCCACCAGGACGGCCCTCGACACGCGAGACGCGCGAGACGCGCGAGACGCGCGAGACGTCAGCGCACGTCGCCCATCATGGAGTTGACCTTCTTGCGGTACATCCACACGGCGACACCGGCGATGACGGCGAGGACGGCTTCGAGGGCGACGAAGCCCATCCGGTCCAGGTCGACCCCGCCCACCGCGGGGTTCGACAGCAGCGCCGTGACGGAGTCACCGGCGGTCACCGCGAGGAACCAGACGCCCATCATCTGGGACGCGTACTTCGCGGGCGCCATCTTCGTCGTGACGGAGAGCCCGACGGGGGAGAGGGTCAGCTCACCCACCGTCTGCACGAAGTAGATCCCGGCGAGCCACAGCGCGGCGGCCTTGTGACCGCCCTCGGCGATCGACAGCGGCGCGAGGAAGAGGAAGAACGACGCGCCGACCAGCACGAGACCGGTCGCGAACTTCACGATCGTGCTCGGCTCCTGGCCACGCCGGTTCAGCCACAGCCACAGCCACGCGAAGACCGGCGCGAGCGCCATGATCATGACGGGGTTGACCGACTGGTACCAGGAGACCGGGAACTCCCAGCCGAACACCGTGTTGTCGGCCTTGCCCTCGGCGAACAGCGACAGCGTCGAGCCGCCCTGGTCGTAGATCATCCAGAAGACGGCGGCGGCGAGGAAGAACCAGATGTACGCCGACACCTTGGACTGCTCGGCCGCGTCCAGGTCCTTGTCCCGCTTGATCCGCCCGAGCACGAGGACCGGCACGACGAGCCCGATGACCGTCAGCGGGATCAGCACCCAGTTCAGCGTGTAGTGCCCGGTGAAGCCGACGACGGAGTAGAACACCGCCGCGATCGCGAGCCAGATCAGCCCCTTGCGGAGCGTGGCCGCCTTCTCGGCGGCGGACAGCGGGGTCGGCACGACGTCGCTGCGCTCGCTCAGGTGACGCGTCCCCAGCAGGAACTGGCCGAGGCCCAGCGCCATGCCGACGGCCGCGAGCGCGAAGCCGAGGTGCCAGTCGACGTTCTCGCCGATCGTGCCGATGACCAGCGGCGCGAAGAACCCGCCCAGGTTGATGCCGATGTAGAAGAGTGTGAAGCCGGCGTCGCGGCGCGGGTCGTCCGGGCCGTCGTAGAGGTGGCCGACCATCGTCGAGATGTTGGCCTTCAGCAGGCCGGAGCCGAGCGCGACGAGGGCGAGGCCGCCGTAGAAGGAGCCGGAGAACGGCACGGCGAGGCACGCGTGGCCGACCATGATGACCAGACCGGCGGCGGCCACTGTCTTGCGCGGGCCGAGCACCCGGTCCGCGAACCAGCCGCCGGGCAGGGCGAGCAGGTACACCAGCGAGACGTAGACGGAGTAGATCGCCGTCGCCGTCCCCGCACTCAGGTGCATACCCCCCGGTGCCACCAGGTACAGCGGCAGCAGAGCCCGCATGCCGTAGTACGAGAACCTCTCCCACATCTCCGTCAGGAAGAGGGTGGCCAGACCGCGCGGGTGGCCGAAGAAGGTACCGGCGGAGCCGGGGTTCACCGGCCGGGCCGAGTCCTTCGTCAGGCTGGACGCCATGATGGATCCTTGCTGCTGTTTACGGGTCGCTTACACCGCTACGCACGAAAAAGGACCCCCGGCTCCCTCGCCGACGGTCCCCACAGTGCAACAGGCGTCCGGCCACCCTACGGCAGGGTAGGGGGCGAAATGGAAGGGTTTGAGGCATGGATCACAAGGTCCATACCAAGAATCCGTACGACGGACACGCCCCCCGGACCGCCCGAGTTGCCCCCACTTGCCCCTTGGTAAGAAACAGGCGTGCCGATCACACCCCTGGCCACCCCTCGTGCGGACTACCATCAGCCTCATGACCCGTGTACTGCTAGCCGAGGACGACGCGTCCATCTCGGAACCGCTGGCCCGCGCCCTGCGCCGGGAAGGGTACGAGGTCGAGGTGCGGGAGGACGGACCGACCGCGCTCGACGCCGGGATGCAGGGCGGCATCGACCTGGTCGTGCTCGACCTCGGGCTGCCCGGTATGGACGGGCTCGAAGTGGCCCGCCGGCTGCGCTCCGAGGGACATGCCGTGCCCATCCTCATCCTCACCGCCCGCGCGGACGAGGTCGACACGGTCGTGGGGCTCGACGCGGGTGCCGATGACTACGTCACCAAGCCGTTCCGCCTCGCCGAACTGCTCGCCCGCGTCCGGGCGCTGCTGCGGCGCGGCGCCGCCGAACCCGCGCAGCCGCCGGCCACGCACGGCGTGCGGATCGACGTCGAGTCGCACCGGGCGTGGATGGGCGACGAGGAGCTTCAGCTCACCGCCAAGGAGTTCGACCTGCTCCGCGTGCTCGTCCGGGACGCCGGGCGCGTGGTCACCCGCGACCAGCTCATGCGCGAGGTGTGGGACACCACCTGGTGGTCGTCCACCAAGACGCTCGACATGCACATCTCGTGGCTGCGCAAGAAGCTCGGGGACGACGCGGCGAACCCCCGGTACATCGCCACCGTCCGGGGCGTCGGCTTCCGGTTCGAGAAGAGCTAGGCGCTACGCGCGTCATGCCGTGCGGGGCGTGGATCGTGGCTGGTCACAGCTCGCCGGGCCCCTGAAAGAGTGGGAACGTGCGCCGTCGTCTGATCCAGTCCACCCTCGCTGTCGTCCTCGTCGTCATCGCCGTGTTCGGGGTCTCCCTCGTCATCGTCGAGAGCCGGACCATCAGCACCAGCGCGCAGGAGCGCGTCGACTCCGAGGCCGTGCGGCTCGTGGGGATCGTCGACAGCCGGCTGCTCGGCTCGGAGGACGTGACCGCCGAGATACTGCGGGACCAGGTCACGCAGGACCGTTACGCCGTGATCCGGATCCCGGGGCGGGCGCCGATCGAGATCGGGCAGAAGCCCGAGGGCGAGGTCATCCACGCGGAGGAACTGGGCGAGGGCCGGGAGAGCGTCCGCGTCGAGGAGCCCAAGTCCGCGGTGACCCGCGAGGTCGGGCGGACGCTGCTGATCATCGGCCTCGTCGCGCTGCTCGCCGTCGTCGCGGCCGTCCTCCTCGCCGTGCGCCAGGCCAACAAGCTGGCGTCCCCCCTCACCGACCTCGCGGAGACCGCCGAACGCCTCGGCTCCGGCGACCCCCGCCCCCGGCACAAGCGGTACGGGGTCCCCGAGCTGGACCGGGTCGCCGACGTCCTCGACTCCTCCGCCGAGCGGATCGGCCGCATGCTCACCGCCGAACGCCGCCTCGCCGCCGACGCCTCCCACCAGCTCCGCACGCCGCTGACGGCCCTGTCGATGCGCCTCGAGGAGATCACCCTCACCGACGATCTGGCGACGGTGAAGGAGGAGGCGAACGTCGCGCTGACCCAGGTGGAGCGGCTGACGGACGTCGTGGAACGCCTCCTCACCAACTCCCGCGACCCCCGCACCGGCAACGCCGTCTCCTTCGACCTCGACGAGGTCATCCAGCAGCAGCTCGCCGAATGGCGCCCCGCCTACCGCTCCGCCGGCCGCGCGATCGTCAGCTCCGGCAAACGCCACCTCCAGGCCGTCGGCACCCCCGGCGCCGTCGCCCAGGTCCTCGCGGCCCTCATCGAGAACTCCCTCATGCACGGCGGCGGCACCGTCGCCCTCCGCACCCGCGTCACCGGCAACCAGTCGGTCATCGAAGTGACGGACGAGGGCCCGGGCGTCCCCGGAGAACTCGGCGCCCGCATCTTCGAACGAGCGATCAGCGGCCGCAACTCGACGGGCATCGGCCTCGCGGTAGCCCGAGACCTGGCGGAAGCGGACGGCGGCCGCCTGGAGATGCTCCAGGCGCAACCGCCGGTCTTCGGCCTGTTCCTGTCCCGCACGGCTCCCCTGAAGAAGTCAACGGAAACGGACGAACCGACGGTCAGGTGAGGGTTTTGCTCTTTAGGGGCTCAGGCCCGTTCGCTGACCCGCCCCACCGCCGGAGACCGCTGCTCCAGGATCGCCTCGGCCCCGGCCACAGCCTCCCCCGCCGGCATCGCCTTGAACACCCAGGTCCGGTACGACCAGAACCGGAACAACGTCGCGACCCCGATGCCCACGAACTTGAAGATGTTGCTCTGCAGCGGGCTGTCCCAGTGGAACGAGTACGTGGCGACGTAGAGCACCCCGTTCTCGATGACCATCCCGATGACCGAGAAGAAGAGGAAGAGCGTCAGCTCCTTGGTCCGCCCGCTCTTGTCGCGATCACGGTAGGTGAAGTACCGGAACCCGACGTAGTTGAAGACAATGGAGACGACGGTGGCGATGACGCTGGCCCGGACCACCTGAAGGTCGGTGACATGCCGGACGAGGTTGAAGACGGCGAGGTTGACCAGCAACCCCGCCCCACCCACCGCACCGAACTTGGCCACCTCGCGAAGGATGCGGCGCAAACCGGAAGCATGCCCCGTGGAACCGTGTTCCATGCTCGTACAAGCCCCCGTCCGGGTTCGGTTTCGTCAACCCAGCCATGCTAACCACCCCCGATGGAGGTTTCCTGTGGTCGACCTCACGGGTTGGAAACAGCTCGGGAAGCAGGGGGGAAACTCCCGGTATGAGTGAGGGAAACCCGCAGTAAGAGCGGGCGGAAACCGGCCGGACGGCGTGCCGATACCCTAGGGGTGTGACGTTTCCGGTAGTCGGCATGGTCGGCGGTGGCCAGCTCGCGCGTATGACGCACGAAGCGGGCATCCCGTTGGGCATCAGGTTCAAGCTTCTCAGTGACACCCCTCAGGACTCGGCGGCCCAGGTCGTGAGCGACGTCGTCATCGGCGACTACCGCGACCTGGAGACGCTGCGCGCCTTCGCGAGGGGCTGCGACGTGATCACCTTCGATCACGAACACGTCCCCACCGAACACCTCCGCGCCCTGGAGGCGGACGGCATCCCGGTCCGCCCCGGCCCGGACGCCCTCGTGCACGCCCAGGACAAGGGCGTGATGCGCGCGAAGCTCACGGAGATCGGCGTCCCCTGCCCGCGGCACCGCATCGTGACGGACCCGGCGGACGTCGCCGCGTTCGCGGCGGAGGGTACGGGTTTCCCCGTAGTACTCAAGACCGTCAGGGGCGGCTACGACGGCAAGGGCGTCTGGGTCGTCGACGGCCCCGAGGACGCCGAGGACCCCTTCCGCGCCGGCGTCCCGGTCCTCGCGGAGGAGAAGGTCGACTACGTCCGCGAGCTGGCCGCAAACGTCGTCCGCTCCCCGCACGGCCAGGCCGTCGCCTACCCGGTCGTCGAGTCGCAGCAGGTGAACGGCGTCTGCGACACCGTGATAGCCCCCGCCCCCGGTCTCGACGAGGAACTGGCGCTCAAGGCCGAGGAGATGGCCCTGACGATCGCCAAGGAACTCGGCGTCGTCGGCCACCTCGCCGTCGAACTCTTCCAGACCCGCGACGGCCGCATCCTGGTCAACGAACTCGCGATGCGCCCCCACAACTCGGGCCACTGGACCCAGGACGGCGCGATCACGTCCCAGTTCGCCAACCACGTGAGGGCCGTCCTCGACCTCCCCCTGGGGGACCCCCGCCCCCGCGCCAAGTGGACCGTCATGGTCAACGTCCTCGGCGGCGACTACCCCGACATGTACTCCGCGTACCTGCACTGCATGGCCCGCGACCCCCAGCTCAAGATCCACATGTACGGCAAGGACGTCAAGCCCGGCCGCAAGGTCGGCCACGTCAACACCTACGGCAACGACCTCGACGACGCGCTCGACCGCGCCCGTCACGCGGCCGGCTACCTGAGAGGCACGATCACCGAATGAGCCCTGTCGTAGGCATCGTCATGGGGTCGGATTCCGACTGGCCCGTCATGGAGGCCGCAGCCCAGGCGCTGGACGAGTTCGAGGTCGCCTACGAGGTGGACGTCGTCTCCGCGCACCGCATGCCGCACGAGATGATCGCGTACGGGGAGCGGGCGGCGGAGCGCGGGCTGAAGGTGATCATCGCCGGGGCCGGGGGAGCGGCGCACCTGCCGGGGATGCTGGCGTCGGTGACGCCGCTGCCGGTCATCGGGGTACCCGTACCCCTCAAGTACCTGGACGGCATGGACTCGCTGCTGTCGATCGTGCAGATGCCGGCCGGCGTGCCGGTGGCGACCGTCTCCGTCGGCGGCGCCCGCAACGCCGGTCTCCTCGCCGCCCGGATCCTCGCCGCGCACGACGACGAACTCCTCGCGCGCATGCGGGACTTCCAGCAGGAGCTGAACGACCAGGCCACCGAGAAGGGCAAGCGGCTGCGCGCCAAGGTCGAGGGGGCCAAGGGGTCCTTCGGGTTCGGCAAGTGAACGCCGCCGCGCGCGACCGGGTCCGGGAACTCCTCGCCGAGTTCCCGGTCGTCGACGGCCACAACGATCTCCCCTGGGCGCTGCGCGAGCAGGTCCGCTACGACCTCGGCGCGCGCGACATCGCCGTACGCCAGGACGCCCACCTGCACACCGACCTGCCGCGCCTGCGCGAGGGCGGCGTCGGGGCGCAGTACTGGTCCGTGTACGTACGCTCCGACCAGCCCGACGCGGTCCCGGCGACGCTCGAACAGATCGACTGCGTACGGCAGTTGATCGACCGTCACCCGGGCGCCCTGCGCGCCGCGTTCACCGCCGCCGACATGGAGGCGGCACGCGGAGAGGGCCGCATCGCGTCGCTGATGGGCGCCGAGGGAGGCCACTCGATCGCCAACTCCCTCGGCACGCTCCGGGGGTTGTACGCGCTCGGCGTTCGCTACATGACGCTCACCCACAACGACAACATCGCGTGGGCCGACTCCGCGACGGACGTCCCGAACGTCGGCGGGCTGACCGCGTTCGGCCGCGAGGTCGTCCGCGAGATGAACCGGCTCGGCATGCTCGTCGACCTCTCGCACGTCGCGCCGACGACGATGCGGGCGGCGCTCGACACGTCGTCCGCGCCGGTGATCTTCTCGCACTCCTCGTCCCGCGCGGTCTGCGACCACCCCCGCAACATCCCCGACGACGTCCTCGAACGCCTCCCCGCGAACGGCGGCATGGCGATGGTGACGTTCGTCCCGAAGTTCGTCCTCCAGGCGGCGGTCGACTGGACGGCCGCGGCCGACGACAACATGCGTGCCCACGGCTTCCACCACCTCGCCACCACCCCCGAGGCGATGGCCGTCCACCGCGCCTTCGAGGCGGCCCACCCCCGCCCCGTCGCGACGGTCGCCACGGTCGCCGATCACCTCGACCACATGCGCGAGGTCGCCGGTGTCGACCACCTCGGCATCGGCGGCGACTACGACGGCACCGCCTTCACGCCGGACGGCCTCAGCGACGTCTCCGGCTACCCCAACCTCCTCGCCGAACTCCTCGACCGCGGCTGGTCCCGCACCGACCTCGCCAAGCTGACCTGGCAGAACGCGGTCCGGGTGCTCGGCGCGGCGGAGGACGTGGCACGCGGGATCCAGGGGACGCGCGGACCGTCGTCGGCGCGGATCGAGGACCTCGACGGCGTCGTCGGCTGAGGACATACGGGCCTCGGGGGACGTGAAACAGGTCGCGTACCCCCGAACGCCCCGTCCGCCGGGTGACCCGCCGTACCCCGTGCGACGGTGGACCGTACCGCTGATCACGACCCGGATCACGACGTACGGAGCCCCCTCATGGCAGACCTCCAGAACGAACTGCACCCCACGGCCGAGGCCGGCGAGCTGCCGCTGGAGGCACCCTTCGAGGAGACCCCGTACGCCTGCGACCCCCTCGAACGCGCCCGCGAACTCCTCACCGACCACCCCGTCGCCGACGGCTACGGCACCCTCCCCTGGGTCCTGCGCGGCCTCCCCTGGTACGACCTCGAACTCGGCGAGAGCGCGGTCGACACGGACATCCCCCGCCTGCGCGAGGGCCAGGTGGGCGCGGTGCTGTGGGCACTGCGGCTACCGGGGGACACGGCCGAGGGGGCCGGCGGGGACGCCGGGCGGCGGGCCGTCGCCGTCACCCTCGAACAGATCGACCTCGTCCGCGCGGTCGTCGACGCGCACCCCGAGGGCCTGCGGGCCGCGCGCACCGCGGGCCAGGTCATCGACGCGCGCAACTGCGGACGCGTCGCCGTCCTCCTCGGCCCCGCCGGGGCGCCCGCGCTCGACGACTCCCTCGGCGTCCTGCGGATCCTGCACTCGCTCGGGCTGCGCGTCCTGACCCTGGCCGGCACGAGCTGGGCCAGCGAGGCGGGGCTCAGCAGGTTCGGCGAGGAGGTCGTGCGCGAGATGAACCGGCTCGGCGTCGTCGCCGACCTCTCCGGCGCCTCCGACGCGACGATCGTCCGCACGCTGACGCTCTCCAAGGCGCCGGTCCTGTGCACGCGTTCGGCCGCCCGCGCCCTGCGGCCCCACCCCGACAACCTCTCCGACGAGCTGCTGTCCGCGCTCGGCCGCGCCAAGGGCGTCTGCATGGTCCCGCTGACGGCGGACCAGACCGGGCCCGCGCTGACGGACGTCGCCGATCACCTCGACCACATCCGCGCCGTCGCCGGTCCGCACGCCGTCGCCCTCTCCGGCGTCTACGACTCGCCCGCCGCCCACCCCGAGGGCCTGCCCGACCCCTCCGCGTACCCCCACCTCGTCACCGAACTCCTGCGCCGGGGCTGGCCCGACACCGACCTCACCCTCCTCACCTGGGACAACCTCCAACGCGTCCTGCGCAACGCGGACTTCCTCTCCCGCGCCGCCCGGTCCCGCCGCGAACCGTCGACGGCGAGACTGACGGAACTGGACGGCGGCCGGGGCTGAGGCTCACCCGCTGGGCCTGAGGCTCACCCTTTGGGCCGGTGTTTTCCCGCACCGGCCCCCCGCCGCCCCGCGGTTGGCTAGCGTGTCCCCCATGACCGAGATGGACCATGACGCCCTGGTCGCGGACCTGCGCGTACGCACCAAGGAAGCGCTCATCCGCATCGCCAGCCTGGTCACCCAGACGGGCATCCCCTTCACCTTCGGCGAGGTCGTCTCCCTGGTCGAGGAGGGCCTGCCGCCCGACTACCCGCACCCCACCCGGGGCCTGCTGTCCCGCGAGAACATGATCACGGACATGGCCTACACGATGTTCAAGGGCCAGGCCCCGAAGGAGTACTGACTCAGGCGGTAGGCCGTCCCATCCCCCGGTAGACCCACCCCGCCTTGCGCCACACCGCGGGATCCAGCGCGTTGCGCCCGTCCAGGATCACCCGGCCCCGGGCGACCTCCCCCAGCGCCGCCGGGTCCAGCTCCCGGAACTCCCGCCACTCCGTGAGGTGCAGGACGACATCGGCGCCGCGCACGGCGTCCAGCGCCGAGTCGGCGTACCCGAGCGTGGGGAAGAGGCGGCGCGCGTTGTCCATCCCCTTGGGGTCGTAGACGGTCACCTGCCCGCCCTGGAGATGGATCTGCCCGGCGACGTTGAGCGCGGGCGAGTCACGGACGTCGTCGGAGTCGGGCTTGAACGCCGCGCCCAGCACGGCCACCCGCTTGCCCAGGAACGCCCCGCCCCCCAGCGCCTCCCGGGCCATCTCCACCATCTGTCCCCGCCGGCGCATGTTGATGGAGTCGATCTCCCGCAGGAACGTGAGCGCCTGGTCCGCCCCCAGCTCCCCGGCACGGGCCATGAACGCCCGGATGTCCTTGGGCAGACACCCGCCCCCGAACCCGATCCCGGCCCGCAGGAACTTGTGCCCGATCCGGTCGTCGTACCCGATCGCCTCGGCGAGCTTCGCGACGTCCCCCCCGGCCGCCTCGCACACCTCGGCCATCGCGTTGATGAAGGAGATCTTCGTCGCGAGGAACGAGTTCGCGGAGGTCTTGACCAACTCGGCGGTGGGGAAGTCGGTGACGACGAACGGCGTCCCGGCGGCGATCGGCATCGCGTACACCTCGCGCAGCAGCCCCTCGGCCCGCTCGCTGCGCACCCCGACGACGACCCGGTCCGGCCGCAGCGTGTCCTGCACGGCGAACCCCTCCCGCAGGAACTCGGGGTTCCAGGCCAGCTCGGCCCCGGCCCCGGCGGGCGCGTGCTCGGCGAGGTAGGCCGCGAGCCGCGCCGCCGACCCGACGGGCACCGTCGACTTCCCGACGACGAGCGTGGGCCGGTCGAGGTGCGGCGCGAGCGAGGCGATCGCGGCGTCGACGTACGACATGTCCGCGGCGTACTCACCGTGCCGCTGCGGGGTGTTGACGCACACGAAGTGGACGTCCCCGAAGGCGGCGGCCTCCGCGAAGTCGAGCGTGAACCTGAGCCGCCCGGACGACCCCTCGATCCCGGCGACGTGCTGCCTCAGCAGCTCTTCGAGGCCGGGCTCGTACATCGGGACCTCGCCCCGCTGGAGCATCTCGACCTTCTCCGGCACGACGTCGAGCCCCAGCACCTCGAACCCCAGCTCGGCCATGGCCGCCGCGTGCGTCGCGCCGAGGTAACCGGTGCCGATCACGGTGATCTTGAGGCTCATGAACGCTCCACAGGGGTACGGCCGGACGTGCGCTGCCTGAGCATAGTCGGGGCGTGCGCGGGCCCCTCACCGGGCAGATTCCTCCTTGTCGCGTAGCTCACGTATCCGTCCCGGGGGCGGGCCCCTAAACTTTGAGTTACTTAACGGTAATTAGCGTCGTCTGGAGTGAATGACCTTGGCCGGATCGGCTGATTTCGACCTGTACCGCCCGTCCGAGGAGCACGACATGCTCCGCGACGCGGTCCGCGCACTCTCCGAGGCCAAGATCGCGCCCTTCGCCGCCGCGGTCGACGAGGAGGCCCGCTTCCCCCAGGAGGCGCTGGACGCCCTCGTCGCGAACGACCTGCACGCCGTGCACGTCCCGGAGGAGTACGGCGGCGCCGGCGCCGACGCGCTCGCCACCGTCATCGTCATCGAGGAGGTGGCCCGCGCCTGCGTCTCCTCCTCCCTCATCCCGGCGGTCAACAAGCTCGGCTCGCTCCCGGTGATCCTCTCCGGCTCCGAGGAGCTGAAGAAGAAGTACCTGGGCCCGCTGGCCAAGGGCGACGCGATGTTCTCCTACTGCCTCTCCGAGCCCGAGGCCGGCTCCGACGCGGCCGGCATGAAGACCCGCGCCGTGCGCGACGGCGACCACTGGATCCTCAACGGCGTCAAGCGCTGGATCACCAACGCGGGCGTCTCCGAGTACTACACGGTCCTCGCGGTCACCGACCCCGAGAAGCGCTCCAAGGGGATCTCCGCGTTCGTCGTCGAGAAGTCCGACGAGGGCGTCTCCTTCGGCGCCCCCGAGAAGAAGCTCGGCATCAAGGGCTCCCCGACCCGCGAGGTCTACTTCGACAACGTCCGCATCCCCGCGGACCGCATGATCGGCGCCGAGGGCACCGGCTTCGCCACCGCGATGAAGACCCTCGACCACACCCGCATCACCATCGCCGCCCAGGCCCTCGGCGTCGCCCAGGGCGCCTTCGACTACGCCAAGGGCTACGTGCGCGAGCGCAAGCAGTTCGGCAAGCCGATCGCCGACTTCCAGGGCATCCAGTTCATGCTCGCGGACATGGCCATGAAGATCTCCGCCGCCCGCGCCCTGACCTACCAGGCCGCCGCCGCCTCCGAACGCGTCGACGCCGACCTCACCTACCAGGGCGCCGCCGCCAAGTGCTTCGCCTCGGACGTCGCCATGGAGGTCACCACCGACGCCGTCCAGCTCCTCGGCGGGTACGGGTACACCCGTGACTACCCGGTCGAGCGGATGATGCGGGACGCGAAGATCACGCAGATCTACGAAGGCACGAACCAGGTCCAGCGGATCGTCATGGCCCGCAACCTGCCGTAAATCCGGTTCCGCTGTCCGGCCCCGGCGTCGATGATGCCGGGGGCCGCGCCCTGTCCGGGGCCGGTGGGGCACGGGAACAGAGGGACCGATGAGACTGACCGCCGTGACGCTGGACTGCGCCGACCCGCTTGCCCTCGCGGCCTTCTACCGCGAGGCGGCCGGCTGGGAGCCGCACCCCCGCTCCGACGACGGGTTCGCGGGGCTGACGACGTCCGACGGCCTGTTCGTCGGGTTCCAGAAGGTGGCCGGTTACCGCGCGCCCACCTGGCCCGACCAGTCGGGCGTCCCCCAGCAGGCGCACCTGGACTTCGACGTGGACGACCTCGCGCAGACGGAGGCCCGCCTGCTGGCCCTCGGCGCCACGAGACCCCCGCACGTCCCGCACGTCCCGGACGAACCCCGCTGGAGGGTTCTGCTGGACCCTGAGGGGCACCCGTTCTGCCTGACCGAGCGCAGAGCAAGCGCCGAGCCTGAACGCCGAGTCTGAGGGAGCCGCCCATGTCCGCCGTCGGCCGATTCCACTCCGTCGTCGTCGAATGCCCCGACCCGCACGCCCTCGCCGAGTTCTACGCGGCGCTCCTCGGCGGCAAACCGGACGCGGAGAACGACGACTGGGTCGTCCTGCACACCCCCGGCGGCCCCCGCCTCGCCTTCAACCACGCCCCCGACCACGTCCCCCCGGTCTGGCCCTCCCAGCCCCACGACCAGCAGCAGTTCCACATCGACATCGACGCCGGCACCACCTGGGACGAGATCGACACCGCCGAACACCGCGTCCTCGAACTCGGCGCACGCCCCGCACACCGGGCCGACGAGAACGACTTCCGGGTCTACCTCGACCCGGCCGGACACCCCTTCTGCTTGTGCAGGATCACCGACTGACGCCACTTCGGCCTCACTCGCACCATCCGAACCGAATGTCACGTTGACCCCCGTATGGGGATGTGAACGAAGCGGGACTTTGTGTCGGCTTGGCAACAGGGGGGATCGGATTTTCCGACGGGTCTTGTATAGGGGACGGGCGCGACCGGCACACTGTGCGCATGAACGATTGGCCCGAGGGATGGTCCGGCGACAACCGAGGCGGCCGCGGCAACGCAGGCGGCGGCCACGGCTACGGCAGCGCGAACGCGCAGCCCGAGGGCGCGCAGGTGATGCGCCAGGTACGGCGCGGCCCGACGGCCCCGCCTCCGCAGGGGTACGGCGTTCCGCCGCAACAAGGCCAGTACCAGGGGCAGGGGCAGTACCAGGGTCAGCCCCAGTATCTGGACCAGGGTGCCGGCCCCCAGAGCAGCGGCTACGACGGCTACAACACCGGCCAGGTCTACGGCGGTGGCGGCGGCCAGAGCGTCGGCCGTACCGGCGGCGACCGCCCCGCCCCGAACTGGCGCAGGCGCATCAAGTGGACGGCGATCGCGGTCGCCGGCGTCCTGGTCGTCACGACCGTCGGCACGTATTTCTGGGCCGACGGCAAGCTCCGCCGCGAGGTCGACCTCTCGAAGGTCATCGACCGCCCCGACGGCGGCGACGGCACCAACTACCTGATCGTCGGCTCGGACAGCCGTGAGGGCATGTCCGCCGAGGAGAAGAAGAAGCTGCACACCGGCTCCGCCGAGGGCAAGCGCACCGACTCGATGATGATCCTGCACGTCGGCGGCAACGGCGACACGCTGATCTCGCTGCCGCGCGACTCGGACGTCGAACTGCCCTCCTTCGTCGGCTCCGAGTCCGGCAAGCGCTACGAGGGCACCGGCCGGCACATCAAGCTGAACGCCGCCTATGCCACCGACGGCCCCGAACTCCTCGTCCGTACCGTCGAGTTCAACACCGGTCTGCGGATCGACCACTACGTCGAGATCGGGTTCGCCGGGTTCGCGAACATCGTCGACGCGGTCGGCGGTGTGGAGATCGACATCGACAAGGCGTTCAAGGACAAGTACTCCGGCGCCGACTTCCAGGCGGGCAAGCAGACGCTGAACGGCGAGGAGGCGCTGGCGTTCGTCCGCACCCGGCACGCGTTCGCCGCGTCCGACCTCCAGCGGACGAAGAACCAGCAGAAGTTCCTGGCCGCGCTGGCGCACGAGGTCGCGACGCCGGGCACGGTCCTGAACCCGTTCGCGCTGTACCCGACGATGGGCGCGGGCCTCGACTCCCTGATCGTCGACAAGGACATGGGCCTGTGGGACCTGGGCTCGATGTTCTTCGCGATGAAGGGCGTCAACGGCGGTGACGGCACCTCGATGAACATGCCGATCTCCGGCACCTCGGGCGGCAACCTCGTCTGGGACAAGTCGAAGGTCAAACAGCTCGTCAAGGAGCTCAACAACGACGAGAAGGTCACCGTCACCGGTCAGTGACCCCCGCCCCACCGGGCTCCCGGCGGCCGCCCCGGCCCCGGGAGCCGTCCCGCGTCCGGGAACCCCCCGCCTCCAGAGAGCCGTTCGACCGCCGTGACCCACCCCACCCCCCGCCCCTTCGACGCCGTCCTGTGCGACGTCGACAACGTCGTCCGCCGTTTCGACAGCTCCGGCGTCCACGCCCTGGAGCGCGCGGCCGGCCTCGCCGAAGGCACCACCCACAAGGTCGCGTTCGCCCGCGAGGCGATCCTCCCGGCGCTGCTGGGCCGCATCACCGGCCAGGAGTGGGCCGCGGCGATCGCCGCCGAACTCACCGGCCCGGTCGACGAGTCCACGGCCTGGGACCTCGGCCGGACCCTGCTGGAGTCCCCGTTCCACGCGGACGACGCCGTCGTCACCCTCCTGCGCCGCGCCCGCGTCCACGTCCCCCTGGTCCTCGTCACCAACGCGACCCTGGACCTCGAAGCGGACCTCGCGGCGCTGCACCTCACCGACCTCGCGGACGACGTCGTCAGCAGCGCGCGCGTGGGCCTCGCCAAGCCCGACCCGCGGATCTACCAGCTCGCCGCCGAGCGGGCCGGCGTCCGGGCGGAACGGTGCCTGTTCGTGGACGACATGCTGGAGAACGTCGAGGCGGCGGGGGCCCTCGGGATGACGACGGCGCACTTCCGCGAGGCGGCCGACCTGGAGCGCGCGCTGCGACCGCTGCTCGGCTGAGGAGAACGCACGGCGACATCCGTGAAGCTGCTGTGAATTTCTTGAGTTCTCAAGGGAATGGGGTTTCCCCGGCGGTCCCCCGAGTAACAAGATGATCCCTTCATCGGGGGATTCGACCACTCCATTCGCGATCGTCATGCGCATGCCCCCACCCCGTGGGCCGGCATGCGCGGGGGAAGGCCCACCTTGTCCCAGCACCACCCCGGCCGGCGTCGCACCGCCGGCCGCAGAGCGGCCGCTCTGCTCGCTCCCGCCCTCGCGGGCAGCCTCGTCCTGGCCGCCGCCACGCCCGTCCTCGCCGCCCCGGCCCAGACCGCCGCCGGCGCGCAGCAGCAGACCTACCAGGCCGGCATCTACTTCGTGCAGCTCGCCGACCAGCCCGTCGCCACCGACCCGGCGACGGCGCCCACGCCCGGCACCCGGCTGAACACCGCGACCGACGCCGTCCGCGACCACGTCCGCCACCTCAAGCAGGAGCGCGACAAGGTCCTCGACTCGGTCGACGGCGTCAAGCCCCTCTACAGCTACCAACTCCTGCTCAACGGCTTCGCCGCCAAGCTGACGGCGAGCCAGGCGAACGAGCTGGCGGGCACCCCGGGCGTCCTGTCCCTGACCCGGAACGTGATGAGCCACCCCATGGCCACCACGAGGACCGCCACCGCGACGGCCGCCGCCAAGGCAGCCGCCGGCCTCCCCGCCGCCGACACCGCCGACTTCCTCGGCCTGAAGAAGCCCGGCGGCCTCTACTCCAAGATCCCCGGCGGCATCAAGCAGGCCGGCGCCGGCATGATCCTCGGCGACCTCGACACGGGCATCGACCCGAGCAACCCGTCCTTCGCGCCGCTCCCCGCGGAGAGCCTGGCGCAGGCGACGGTGAACCGGAAGTGGAAGGGCACCTGCGACCCGGGCCAGGACCCGGCGCACCGCGTCACCTGCAACAACAAGGTGATCGGCGCCCAGTACTTCAACAAGAGCATCACGGACCCGAAGCCCGACGACTGGCCCTCGCCGCTGGACGGCGAGTCGCACGGCTCGCACACCGCGAGCACCGCCGCCGGCAACGCGAACATCTCCGCGCGCGTCCCGGACAGCGGGATAGCCGACACCTCGATATCCGGCATCGCCCCGGCCGCCCGGATCGCCGCCTACCGCATCTGCTACACGGACGGCTGCGGGACCGTCGACATCGTCGCCGCCCTGGAGAAGGCCGTGGCCGACGGGGTCGACGTCATCAACTACTCGCTCGGCGGCTCGAACACCGACCAGGCGAACCGCCCCGAGTACCTGGCGATGCTGAACGCGGCCCGCGCCGGCGTCTTCGTCTCCGCCTCGGCCGGCAACTCCGGTCCGGGCACCGCCTCCAACGGCGTCCCCTGGGTGACGACCGTCGCCGCCTCCAGCCACAGCATCGGCTACCAGGGCACCGTGACCCTCGGCAACGGCAAGGCGTACAGCGGCGTCAGCATCGCCGGCGCCGGCGTGCCCTCCGGCCCGCTCGTCGACGCCGCCAAGGCCGCCAAGAGCGGCGCCAAGGCCGAGGACGCGGCCCTGTGCATGCCCGACACCCTCGACCCGGCGAAGGTCAAGGGCGCGATCGTGGTCTGCGCGCGCGGCGGCAACGCCCGCACCGACAAGAGCGCCCAGGTCAAGGCCGCCGGCGGTACCGGCATGGTGCTCTACAACACCCTCGCCACCGACGAGGAGATCGCCGACGCCCACACCATCCCGAGCGTCCACCTCGCCAAGGCGGACGGCGAGGCCGTGAAGGCGTACGCGGACGGCTCCGGCGCGACGGCGACGCTCGCCCCCGCGCGTGCCGTCAAGCAGGAGGCCCCGGTGGTCGCCGGGTTCTCCTCCTCCGGCCCCGACGTCAACAGCAACGGCGACCAGCTCAAGCCCGACATCACCGCCCCCGGCGTCGACGTCGTCGCGGCCGTCGCCCCCGGCACCCCGGGCTTCACGGGGCAGCAGGGCATCATGTCCGGCACGTCCATGTCCGCCCCGCACGTCTCCGGGCTCGCCCTGCTGCTGCGCCAGCTGCACCCCAAGTGGACGCCGATGGAGGTCAAGTCGGCGCTCATGACGACCGCGACCACCAAGGACAGCGCGGGCAAGCCGATCAAGCGCGCCGGCGGCAGCGTCGCCACGCCGCTCGACTTCGGCGCCGGGCACGTCGTCCCCACCAGCGCGGCCGACCCCGGGCTGGTCTACAACTCGACGGCCGTGGACTGGGTCGCCTACCTCTGCTCCATCGGGCAGGCGCCGGTGATGAGCGACGGCAGCGACATCTGCGCGCGGGTCAAGAAGATCGACCCGAGCGACCTCAACACCCCCTCGATCGCCGTCGGTGACCTCGCGGGCAGCCAGACCGTCACCCGTACGGTCACCAACGTCGCCGCCACGCGCGGTGTCTACACCGCCTCCGTTCAGACCCCGGCCGGCTACAAGGCGACCGTGTCCCCGAAGACGCTGACCGTGCTGCCGGGCCGCTCGGCCACCTACAAGGTGACCTTCACCCGCACCAGCGCCGCGTTCGGCACGTGGGCCTACGGCGCCGTCAACTGGACCGACAAGACCCACACGGTGCGCTCCGTCGTCGCGCTGCGCGCCGCCCAGGTGAGCGCGCCCGTCGAGGCCGCCGGAAAGGGCGCCACCGGCTCCGCCGCCCTCGCCCCGAAGGCGGGCTACACCGGCACCTTCACCACCTCGGTGAACGGGCTCTACGCCGGTACGACGAAGACGGGCACCCTCAAGGGGGCCGGTCTCCTCGACCCGACGAAGCCCTCGGACCACACCGCCGCGAGCACGCTGACCGTCCCGGCGGGCACCACGCTCGCGCGGGTCGCGATCGTGTCGTCCGAGTTCAAGGCCGGCAGCGAGGTCGACCTGTGGGTCTTCGGCGAGGACGGCAACCCCGTCGTCCAGCCCGGTGAAGGCAACAACGAGCACGTCGACCTGAAGCCGGGCACCTACAGCGTGTTCGTCAACCAGGCGCTCGCGCCGACCGGGTCCGCGAGCCAGCGGTACGTGCTGCACACCTGGCTGATCGGCAAGAACGGCAAGCCGACCGTGAAGGCGACGGCCACGCCGGCGTCCCAGAAGGTGAAGTCGGCGGCGCTCGCCAAGAGCAAGGTCTCCTGGAAGGGCCTCAAGGCCGGGCAGGTGTACCTCGGGCTCGTCTCCTACGGGGACGGCAAGCGCGGCATCGGCACGACGGTCCTGACCGTCAAGCCGTAGCACCCTTTGCCACCACGGCACTCGGGGCGGGCGTCCGGACACGGTTCCGGGGGCCCGCCCCTTCGCCGTCACACGGGGAGGTGCCGCCACCAGCATCGGATGTCTCCGTACCGGAAGTCGCCGCGGGCCGTGACGTACGAGGTGCCCGCCACGTACGGGGTGCTCAGCGCCCTCTGGTCGTCCACCGAGCCGTAGTGCCACTCGCCGTTGCCGTTGATCGACGAGTCCCAGATCTGGTCGCGGTCGGCGCGGTCACAGGTGCCGAGCCAGGCCAGGCCCCAGCCCGCGACGTCCGCCAGGCACTGGCGGGTCGCGTGGTTCACGATCATCACGTCGCCCGTGCTCAGCAGGTCCCAGTACCACCACTGCCGGGTGTCGCCCGCGTCGCACGGCGCGAACGTCGCCGTCCCGACGAAGGCGTTCGCCGGGTCGTCGGCCGAGGTCATGCACAGGTTGTTGCCCACGTTGCGCCACAGCTCCCACCTCTCGGCGGCCTCCGCCCTGCCGGTCCCCGCGATCCCCGTCACCCCGGCGAGCGCCAGCACGACCGCCGCCCACAGCACCCTCACTCCACGCCTTGCCCCCATCGCTTTCCCCCGTCCTCGATCGGCCCCGCGGTGCCGGTCCGCATCCGCGTCTCGCCCCACCAGCATGAAAGCGAACGCACGTCCCGCACCATCCCTCGAACGAGTGGCGGACCCCCTAGGGGAGATCCCGGGGTTGCTCAAGGGCTGGCCATCACCGCAGCTCAGCCGCGTTCACCGCCCCCGTCCACCCCTCACCGCTTCCTCCCCACCCCCGCGAAATGCGTCACCGCCCCGATATCCGCCCCCACCCCCTCCGGCCGCCACCGCGTGCACGTCACCACCCCCGGCTCCAGCAGTTCCGCACCCTCGAACAGGCGGATCAGCTCGGCGCGGGAGCGCAGGGTCATCGGGGACGACCCCTGGGCGTTCCAGTAGGTGACGGCCTCGGACATGGCGGCTCCGTCGACCTCGGTCGTCGGGTGGGAGATGACGATGTGGCTCCCGGAGGGCACCGCGTCGAGGAAGCGCCGGACGATCGAGGCGGCCTCGTCGGTGTCGAGGACGAAGTTGAGGATCCCGAGGAGCGTGATGGCGACCGGCCGGCTCAGGTCGAGCGTCGCGGACGCCTTGCGCAGGATCGCCTCGGGATCGTGGACGTCCCCCTCGACGAAGACGGCCGCCCCCTCCGGCGTACTCGTCAGCAAAGCGTGCGCGTGCGCGAAGACGAGCGGGTCGTTGTCGACGCAGACGACCCGGCACGCGGGGTTCACCCGCTGCGCGATCTCATGCGTGTTGTCCGTGATGGGCAGCCCAGTCCCGATGTCCAGAAACTGCCGGATGCCGACGTCCCCGGCGAGGTGCCGCACCGCCCGCGCGAGGAACCGCCGGTCCGCGACCGCCGAGCGCGGCAACGCCGGGACCAGCGCGACTATCCGGTCGCCGACCTCGGCGTCGACCGGATAGTGCCCCATCCCGCCGAGCCAGTAGTTCCATATCCGGGCGGAGTGCGACACATCGGACCGGAAGTGAGAAGCGCCGAGCATGGGGACCAAGGTAAATCCGGAATCACCCTTCCGGGGTCAACTTTCGGACACTTGTTTCCAACTCCTGACCCCCGGCGGGCGGTCAGTCGGTGATCCTGCACAAGCAGAAGGGGTGTCCGGCCGGGTCGAGGTAGACCCGGAAGTCGTTCTCGTCGGCCCGGTGTGCGGGGCGTGCGCCGAGTTCGAGGACGCGGTGTTCGGCGGTGTCGATCTCGTCCCAGGTGGTGCCGGCGTCGATGTCGATGTGGAACTGCTGCTGGTCGTGGGGCTGGGAGGGCCAGACCGGGGGGACGTGGTCGGGGGCGTGGTTGAAGGCGAGGCGGGGGCCGCCGGGGGTGTGCAGGACGACCCAGTCGTCGCTCTCCGCGTCCGGTTTGCCGCCGAGGAGCGCCGCGTAGAACTCGGCGAGGGCGTGCGGGTCGGGGCATTCGACGACGACGGAACGGAATCGGCCGACGGCGGACATGGGCGGCTCCCTCAGACTCGGCGTTCAGGCTCGGCGCTTGCTCTGCGCTCGGTCAGGCAGAACGGGTGCCCCTCAGGGTCCAGGAGAACCCTCCAGCGGGGTTCGTCCGGGGCGTGCGGGGCGTGCGGGGGTCTCGTGGCGCCGAGGGCCAGCAGGCGGGCCTCCGTCTGCGCGAGGTCGTCCACGTCGAAGTCCAGGTGCGCCTGCTGGGGGACGCCCGACTGGTCGGGCCAGGTGGGCGCGCGGTAACCGGGCACCTTCTGGAAGCCGACGAACAGGCCGTCGGGCGTCGTCAGTCCCGCGAACCCGTCGTCGGAGCGGGGGTACGGCTCCCAGCCGGTCGCCGCGCGGTAGAAGGCGGCGAGGGCGAGCGGATCGGCGCGGTACCTGCGGCAGCCTCCCCGACCGGCCGGAGGAGCGGCAGGCTCCGGGGAGGTTACGCGGTTTCCCGTTCCGTCAACTGTGATCGCTTGACCCGCGCGCCCCGGCCTCGGGAGCATCAACCCAGATGCGGGGTACTGGCAGCACGGGAGAGGGGAACCCAGTTCAGGGGGAGACTCCGACCGACCACGGGCTTCGGATTCCCGCTCACGAAACCCTGGTCGAGATTCCGATGGAACTGATCCAGAAGGCCATCGGTGACAACCTCCCAACCGTCGCCGCAGCTCAGCCACGTTCCCCACCCTCGGCCCAGCTCCACCCCGGCTCCCCACCGCCGAGTGCCCTCACCTCACCCCCCGTCCGCCCTCGTCCCCTCACCGCTTCCTCCCCACCCCTGCGAAACGCGTCACCACCCCGGCCCCCTACCCCTCGCACCCCACCTCATCCCCCCGGACCACCCCACCCCCCGCCCCG
Organism: Streptomyces roseirectus; assembly: GCF_014489635.1. Taxonomy (NCBI): domain Bacteria; kingdom Bacillati; phylum Actinomycetota; class Actinomycetes; order Kitasatosporales; family Streptomycetaceae; genus Streptomyces; species Streptomyces roseirectus. Next base: position 5,814,953 of record NZ_CP060828.1, read on the forward strand.
TCCTGCCCCCGTACCTTCCGCACATCCCCGAACCCCGCCCCCACGATCACCTTGAGCGTCGCCCCCAGCCCCTTGACGGCCCGCAGCTCGCTGCCGGGCAGCGCGGCGGCGAGGGAGCGGGCGGACCGGTCCCACCGGGGGTCGTACTGGACCACCGTCCGGGACACCCGCAGCGCGGAGGTCACCGGCTTCCCGGACGTACGGAACCCGGCCCCGGCGAGAGCCGTGTCGGCCCGCCGCCCCAGCCCGTCCGTCCCGGACCCGTTCTCGACCTGGACATGGATCGCGGCCGGCGCCACCTCGACGACCGGCACGGCGGCGGCCCGCGGCTTCGCGGAGGACAGCGGCCTGTCGTCCCGCAGCGCCTGGAAGACCCGCGCGGACCGCACCGGATCCCACTTCAGCGTCGACCCGATCCCCTTCACGGCGAACCCCATCTGCCCGATGGGCACGGTCATGAACTCGGACGACGACGGCGAGAAGTTCCGCATCGCCCGCCCCAGGTCGATCAGCTCGTCGGTCCCGAACCCCCGGTCGGCCCGCACGGACCCGAGCACCGCACGCGTCACGTCCCGGAACCGCAGCGGGTTGAAGAGGATCCCGGAGGACGTGGTCCGCTCCACCAGCGCCGCCAGGAACCGCTGCTGCCGCTTCATCCGCCCGAGGTCGGACGACGCGTCGGCGTGCCGCGACCGCACGTACTGCAACGCCTCACCCCCGTGCAGCGTGTGCGTACCGGCGGCGAGGTTCAGCCCCGTGTAGGCGTCCCGCAACGGCTGGGCCGTGCAGATCTTGACCCCGCCGAGCACGTCCACCGTCTTCATGAAGCTGGTGAAGTCGACTTCGAGGTAGTGGTCGATCTTCACCCGCGTCATGTGCTCGACGGTCCGCACGGTCAGCCGCGGCCCGCCCTCCGCGTACGCCGCGTTGATCCGCACCGGATGCCCCCGGTGGTGCTCCCCGGTCGTGTCGTCGGTGTGCGGCGGCGTGTCGGCGTAGCTGTCGCGCGGCAGACTGACGACGCTGGCCCGCTCCCGGTCCTCGGAGATGTGGACGATCATGATCGTGTCGGTGCAGTGACACGGCGCCCCGCCGAGCCGGTAGCGCTGCCGCTCCGCCTCGCCGATCCGGTCCCGCCCGTCCGTCCCGACCAGCAGCACGTTCATGCCGTGCCCCGCGCGCGGCCGGTTCTTCATGTCCTTGAAGGGGTCCACGCGCGCGATGTCCGCGTCCAGCGTCGTGACGACGGAGTGCCCGATCCCGGCGGACGCGAGGACGACGACGGAGAGGGTGGTCGCCAGCCGCAGCGCCCAGCGCGGGCGCGTACGACGGCGTGACGGGCGGCGGCGCGGGTGCGGGGAACGGGGCATGTGGGGGAGACCTCCGGCGGCGGCCGTACAGGGGGAGCCGTGAGCACCGTAGGTCCATACGATCTTCGGACGACGGCGGCGCGCATCGCTGTCCCCCGTTCGCGGTAACGTGAGCCTCCTATGAACGCCAAGCCCCCCGCTGTGTCCGTGATCATGCCGGTCCTCGACGAGGAGCGGCACCTGCGCGGCGCCGTCCAGGCGATCCTCGCGCAGGCGTACGAAGGCGAGATGGAGGTCGTCATCGCCCTCGGTCCCTCCAAGGACCGCACGGACGAGATCGCGGCCCAGCTCGTCGCCGAAGACCCCCGTGTGCACACGGTCCCGAACCCGACCGGCCGCACCCCCGCCGCCCTCAACGCCGCGATCAAGGCGTCCCGCCACCCGATCGTCGTCCGCGTCGACGGCCACGGCATGCTCTCCCCGAACTACATCGCCACCGCCGTGCGCCTCCTGGAGGAGACCGGCGCGCAGAACGTCGGCGGGATCATGCACGCCGAGGGCGAGAACGACTGGGAGCGGGCCGTCGCCGCCGCGATGACGTCGAAGATCGGCGTGGGCAACGCGGCCTTCCACACGGGCGGCGAGGCGGCCCCCGCCGAGACGGTCTACCTCGGTGTCTTCCGCCGCGAGGCCCTGGAGCAACAGGGCGGCTACAACGAGGAGTTCATCCGCGCCCAGGACTGGGAGCTGAACTTCCGCATCCGCGAGGCGGGCGGCCTGATCTGGTTCTCGCCGGAGCTGAAGGTGTCCTACCGGCCCCGCCCGTCGGTGCGGGCGCTGGCCAAGCAGTACAAGGACTACGGCCGCTGGCGGCACGTCGTCGCCCGCTACCACGCCGGTTCGATCAACCTCCGCTACCTGGCCCCGCCGACGGCCGTCTGCGCGATCGCCCTCGGCATCGTGCTGGGCGCCCTGGTCACCCCGTACGCGTTCGTCGTCCCCGCCGGCTACCTGGCGGCGATCGTCGCCGGTTCGATCCCCGCGGGCAAGGGCCTCGGCCTGAAGGCGCGCGCGCAGATCCCCGTCGCCCTCGCGACCATGCACATGTGCTGGGGGTTCGGCTTCCTGACCAGCCCCAAGTCGCTGGCCAGGAAGGTCATCGCGTCCCGCAGGCCGGCGGTCCTCACCGCCGCCGACCAGAAGTGATCACCAGGTGTACGCCGGATCCACGTGCATGCACTGGCTGGTGTCCGCCGCGTTGATCGCCTGAGCCGTGTCCGGGGCCTTGTCGTCCCCGGGCACGGCCTTCGGCACCTGGTACGCCGTCCCCGTCCGCCAGTCCGCGCCGACGACCAGCGTGACCCCGGAGACGTCCGTGGACCTGTGGACGGCGCTCGCCGGGATGCCCAGCACCTTCGCGACGCGCAGGGCGTTGCCCTCCAGGTCGGCGCTCGGGTAGCGGACGACGGTCGTCGCCTCGGACGTCGCGGGGGAGGGGTCCGCCACGGCCTGCGTGAACCCCTTCGCCGTCAGCACCCCGGCCACCGCCGACGCCCGCCCCCGCGCGGAGCCCCGCGTGTCGGTACGGGTCCCGTTGTGGACCTGGACGGCGATCTGCCCGTCCGGCGAGGCGACCGGCGCGAGGACCGGCGACGCGGACGGCGTGGGCGACGCCGACGCCTTCTCCTTGTCCTTGCCGTCCAGCGCGATGTCCTCGCGGACCAGGCGGAACAGCTTGTCGGCGTCCTCGGTGGGCTCGACGCGGACGCCGACGTACCGGTTCGGCATCGTCGTCATCGTGATCCGGTCCGTCGGGACGCGCTGCAACTCGGTCGCCAGGTCGTACATCTTCGTGATGCTGTCGAGCCCGTTGTCGACGGTGATCGCCGTCGTCGCCGCCTCGGCCAGCTTGCGCAGCTTGTTCGGGCTGGTCAGCTTGGCGTTCGAGCGCAGCTCGCGGACCATCGAGTTCATGTACATGTGCTGGGCCTTCGCCCGGCCCAGGTCACTGCCGTCCTCGAACCCGTACCGGGTGCGCAGCCACTGCAACGCCTGCTCGCCCTTGATCGAGTGCGTGCCCTTCGGGAGCCGCAGCCCCGAGCCCTTGCCGGTCGACGTGTGCGAGTACACGTTCGCGTCCACGCAGACGGGGACGCCGCCGACGGCGTCCGCCATCGACACGACCCCCGCGAAGTCGATCATCATGAAGTGGTCGATGTGGATGTCGGTCAGCTTCTCCCAGGTGGCCACCGTGCACCCCGGACCACCGCGCCCCAGCGACTCGTTGGTCATCGCCCGGGTGCTGGCGGCGTACGTCTTGCCGGTGTCGGGGTCGGTGCACTTGGGGATGGAGAGCAGCGTGTCGCGGGGCATGCTCACCACCGACATGTTGCTCCGGTCCGCCGACACGTGCAGCAGCATCTGCACGTCCGCGAGCGGCGGCCCCCCGAACGTGTCCTTCGCGCCGCCCAGCTTCTGGTTCTCCTCGGTGTCCCGGGCATCGGACCCGATCAGCAGGATGTTCAACGCCCGCTGCCCGGCCGCGTTCGCCTTCGTCGTGGCCGCCCGGTCCTTCGCGTCCCCCAGGTTCAGGTCATCACTGCGGATGTTCCCGTTCAGATGCCGGTAGTACAGATACCCCGCCCCGGCGGTCCCGAGTATCACCACCGCCAGCACACTCGCCGACCACCGCAGAATCCGCCGCCGCCGAGTACGCCGTCCGGCAGGAGGCGACACGGCCACAGAACCGGCGTCAACAGCCTCCCCCTCAGCCCTCGTTGCGGACGCCTCCCCCTCAACCGCACTGCTCTGCGCCATCCCCTGCCCTCCCCGGCCCGGGACCACCCCGCGCCTGCCCGACCCGGTGCCCATAGCCCGCGTCACCTTCTGAGACACACGGAAGAGCCCGCGCGTTGTATAAGACGGCCCAGAGCATCAAGGGTTCACTGCCCATCTCCGGGCAACACCCATGTCTTTGAGGCTTTTAGGGGCGCGGGGCTGTGTCTATGTGCGGCTACCGCCGCGCGGGCGCGAACAACCACGACGCACCCGCACCCCGCAACGCACACAGCCCCCCACCCCGAACCCGGCCCCGCCGCCCCCTACTTCGCGCACTGCACCTTGTCCGCAGTCGACTTGTTCACCGAGGACGGCACCTTCGCGGGCGCGGTCATGGAAACCCCCGCCCCCTTGAAGTCCTTCCCCAGCGTGAGCGTCATCGTCGGCAGCCCCTGGGAGTTCGTCACACTCTTCCCCGGCTTCAACGCACTCCCCGACAACCCCATGATCGCCGCCAACTTCCGCGCCTGATCGGCCTGCTCAGGCGCGTACTCAAGCGTCGTATTGGCCAACTCCGCAGGCGCGTTCCCCGCGTTCTCGGACTTCGTCACCCCTTCTTCGTTCTGCAACCAGCTCAACGTCTCCTGAGCACTCCCGGCCACCGCCCCCCCGTTCATGACCTGCACCCGCACCTCGGACGCGGCGGCCTGAGTCCCCTTGAGCCGGGCGGCAGCCTCAGCAGCAGCGGCCGACTTGGACTCCTTGGCCTGCTGAGCGACCTCCGTGAACGACACGTCGTCCCGGATCATCTGGAACACGGTGGGCGCGGCCGACTGATCCAGCACGACGGTCGCCTTGACCTTCTCGGCCGGATTGTCGACGACGGGAATCGTCGTGAACGTGAGGTTCTTGACGTTCAGCTTGCCCAGTTCCAGCCCGAGATCCTTGAGCTTGCCGATGCTGTCGAGCTGGCTGTCGACGGTGAGCGCCTTCGTCCCCGCCTCGGCCAGCTTTATCATCTTCGTCGGATCGGTCAGCGTGTCGTTGGACTTCAGCTTCCGCATGAGCGCGCTGAGGAACTGCTGCTGGATCTGGATCCGGCTCAGATCCCCGCCGAACCCCACGGAGTGCCGCGTCCGCACGAACGCGAGCGCCTGCTCGCCCTCGATGAGATGCGTCCCCTTGGACAGCTTGAGGTGCGAGTCCTTGTCGTCGATGTCCTTGGCGAGGCACACCTCGACCCCGCCCACGGCCGACGTCAGCGTCTTGACCGCGTTGAAGTCGGCGACCATGAAGTTGTCCGGCGTGATCCCGGTCAGCTCGGTCACGGTCCGCATGGTGCAGCTCGGCGTCCGCCCGTCCTGCCCGAGGCTCGTGTTGAACCGGGCCCCCTCGCTGCCGGGGACGACCTTGGAGGTGCCGTCCGCCTGCTCGGTGGGGCAGTCGGGGATGTCGACGATCAGGTCACGGGGGATGGACAGCGCGGTCGCGTTGGTCCGGTCCTTGGAGACGTGCAGCAGGATCGTCGTGTCGGCGTGCCCGACGCTCCCGGCGTCCCCGTACCCCTCGTTGCCCGCCCCGGTGCGCTTGTCGGTGCCGATCAGCAGGAGGTTGATCGCCTTGTCCTTGCTGAACCCGCCGGTCCCGGCGCCGTCGGTGGAGGAGGAGGAGATGTTGCCGTTCAGGTGCTCGATGTAGAGGTAGGCGGCACCGGCCGTCCCCACCAGCAGGAACGCCATGGTCCCGCCGGTCCACACGAGGATCTTCCTGCCCTTGGACTTCTTCTTGACGGGCTTGCGCCCCCGGCGTCCGGGCAGCGGTTCCTCGACGGGCGCGCCCTTGCGCCGCCGTGGCCCCGGCACGTCCCGTCCGGGCTCCCCGGGCAGCGAACCACGGCCGGGCGCGGGCGCGTCGACGGCGGACGCCGCGCGGGACGCCGCTCTGCGGGGGCCGGGCACGGAAGAGGCCCCGGGCGGTGGCGCCGCGACGGCCGACTGCGCTGCGGCAGTACCCAGTTGCAGTTCGTATTCGCCGGTGTTCGGATTGAGCACCCACTGGTCTGCGGGATCGATGTTGTCCGCCCGCCCACGGCCTTGCGCGTCCACGGTTGTCCGAATCCTCCGTCGGGGCCACGCGGCGCCCTTTTCCCCCGTAAAGGCGCTCAGGTCTCGGTCTTCGGTGCCACGGCCCCGGGGAAGGAGTCGCGGCCGAGTGCTATGGAGCGCTCACACTATCCGCCCGCTCGGGTGTCAAGCGACGGCGGTGACAAATTACACGTCCCTACATCGGGCAATCCGGCGCAATTCCTGGAACTGGAGTTCGTTAAATCTTGGGTACGCGGCGGTTGCCTCACTCACATCGCTGTGCGGCGGCTGTGCTGCCCCGGAACCCGGGGTTCGCAGGCGTGTGCGGACCGTGGCCGTACGACTGCGCGGAGGTGACGGTGACGGGGAGATCGGCCCGCAGCCGTTCGAAGAGTTTCCCGGCGGCGGGCTGCAGGAGCTGGTCGCGATTGGTGTTATAGATGTACGACTCTCTCGGTACCGTAAGGAATTGCACCCGATCGGTGGGAATCTCGCGCAGACCGCGGACGAGTTCGTACATCCCGCGCAGCCCCGCGAGTTCCGGATCCGCCGTCACGGACGAAGTCGCCGCGTCCAGCACGGGATACAGCTTCACCGGATTGAGCAGCACGCCATTGCTCCACACCTTCTCCACCAGAGCCGCGAGAAACGTCTGCTGACGTTCCATCCGGTCCGTGTCGCTGCCGCCCCCGAGCGTCTTGCGTGCCCGCACGAACCCGAGCGCCCGCTCCCCGTCCAGCGTGACCTTCCCGGCGGGCAGCCTGAGCCCCGCGTCCGGATCGTCGACGGGCCGCGCGAGGCACACCTGGACGCCGTCCACCGCGTCGACCATCTCCTTGAACCCCTGGAAGTCGACGACGACGTGGTGGTCGACCCGGATCCCGGTCAGCTCCTCCACCGTCCGGATCGCGCACGCCGAACCGCCCTCCTGGAAGGCGTGGTTGAGCATCCCGAGCGTGGGCGAGGTGCGCGTCCCGTCGGCCTTCAGACACGCCGGCGTCTCGACCATCAGGTCCCGGGGCAGCGAGACGGCCGTGGCGCTGCGCCGCCCCGCCGCGAGGTGCAGCAGGATCATGCTGTCCGCCCGCTCGGTCCCCGAGTCCCGCCCGTACGCCCCGTTCCCCTCCCCGGCCCGCGTGTCCGACCCGATCAGCAACACGTTCCGCGCGTCCTTGACCAGCGCGGACGGTCGTTCCCGCGCGAACCGCGCGAGTTCGGCGGCGGCCGCCTCGTCCGGCGTGATGTTCCCGTCCAGCCGCGCGTACACGACGCTCCCGCCCACCCCGGCGACCAGGGCGCACGCGAGCAGCCCACCCCCGATCCACCACCACCGCGTCCGCCGCATCCCGAGTGGACCCCCTCCTGTGCCGGTTTCCCTGTCCCTGTGACGCCTGTCCCTACGACGATGGCGCGCCCGGCAGGGGGGTGCGGCGCGGTGGTGGGCCGAACGGGGGAGGGGCGGGCGGGGGAGAGGTGAGAGGAGGAGGGGCGGGCGGACACCTTCGCCCGCGGCACGTCGGCCGCCCGGCACGCCCCTCAGCGCGCTGTCGCCGTCACCTTCTCGCTCTCCACCCGCTTCGCCACCGTCTCCGCGCCCGCCAGCTCCAGGTTCCGGCACAGCACCACCGAACCCCCGCTGGCGAGCGGCGCGTACAGCCCGGCGCTGAGGCCGTCCCACGTGTCGTACGGCAGCCCGCTCAGCAGCCGCCCCGAAGGGCCGGTCAGCCCGAGCCGCCCGGCGTCCGCGCGGGCCCGCTCGACGACCTCGGCGCCGCTCAGCTCGGCCCCGGCGACGACGAGCGCGGGCTCCTCGGGGTCCACGGGGGCGTACGGGGTGAAGCGGTCGCCGTAGGTCGGGACCTCGACGGCGTAGTCGGTGTAGCCCTCGGGCGGCGCGGGCAGGAACCGGCGCCCGAGCGGCGCGAGGGACAGCGCGTACCGCTCGCCCCGGCAGGCGCGCCCGGCGTCCAGCGCGTCCGGCCCGGCGACGACGACGTCCGCGCGCGCGGGATCGCCGTCCACGTCGGCGACGGCGCCCACGGAGGCGCAGGCGAGCAGCCAGACGGCCGTCTGCCAGTGGGCGGGCAGCAGGAGGGCGACGCGGTCGCCGGGTTCGACGGAGAGGCCGTCCTGGAGGAGGTTGGAGGTCTTGGCCACCCAATTGGCGAAGGTGGCGACGGAGAGTTCGACGCGTTCGCCGGTGGCGTCGTCGTAGAAGGTCACCAGGGGGCGGGCCGGGTCCGCGGCGAGCGCGGAACGCAGCAGGTCGGCGGGGGTGCGGTCGGTGGCGTTCACCCGCGCAAGCGTATCGGGGCGCCACGCGCGCGTGGTGGGCGCGGCGCTCACCGGTTCGGCCGAACGCATCCGACGGTCCGTCAGCTCCCCGATGGACAGATATGTCGGACTATGTTCAATATCGTCGGTATGCGTGGATTGCTAGCTGTCTCGATCGGCGTCACCCTCTCCCTGACCCCCCTCCCGCCCGCCGCAGCGGCGCCGACCGTCCAGCCGGCGCCCGTCGTGTCGGGCAGCACCCAGTCGCTCCCCCTCACCCCCCTCACCCCCCGCACCCGCGCCGTCGGCGCCGCCCCCGGCCTGCCCCGCCGCGACGTCCGCCCCTTCTCCCTCCTCGGCGTCGTCTGGGACGACCCCGCCGCCCACCTCGACGCCGCCGTCCAGGCCCGCACCCGCGCCGCCGGCACCGACACCTGGTCCGACTGGCAGGACCTGGAGACCCACGCCGACGACCACGGCGCCGACCCCGGCACCCCCGAACACGACACCGCCCGCCTCCACGGCGGCACGGCCCCCCTGTGGGTCGGCGACTCGGACGGCGTCGAGGTCAGGATCCAGCCCGGGACGGCCGTCCCGGCGGGCCTGCGCGCCGAACTGGTCGACCCCGGCACCACCGACGCCCCCGTCGTCGGCCCCCCTCGCGCACGCGCGCGCCTGAACGCGCCGGCCGCCGGGACCGTCGTCCCCGAACTCGCCCGGACCCTGCCGCACGGCGGGCCCCGGCCGCGCATCGTCACGCGCAAGGGATGGGGGGCCGACGAGAAGCTGAGGGAGAAGAAGTTTTCCTATACGAAGAGCGTCAAGGCGGCCTTCGTTCACCACACGGCCACCGGGAACCGGTACCGATGCTCCCAGGCGGCGTCCGTCATTCGCGGTATCTACCGCTACCACGTCAAGAGCATGGGCTGGAAAGACATTGGCTACAACTTCCTCGTCGACAAGTGCGGAAACATCTACGAGGGCCGCGCCGGGGGAGTGACCAGGCCGGTCCTCGGCGCCCACACCCTCGGCTTCAACGGCAACAGCGTGGGTATCGCGGTGATCGGCACGTACGGCGCGGCCCGGCCCGCGGCCGCCGCGGTGAAGGCCGTCGCCCGCCTCTCGGCGTGGAAGCTCGGCATCTACGGCGTCAATCCCAGAGGAACGACATATCTGAAGTCGGCGGGTGGCAATCTCTACCGAAAAGGAAAGAACGTACGACTGAACGTCATCTCCGGTCACCGCGACGGGTTCGCCACGGACTGCCCGGGACGTCAGCTCTACGGCAAGCTCGGCGCGGCCCGCTCGTCGGCCGCGCGGTACCAGGGGCGCTGAGGAAGAGAACGTGACCGGACCTGACCACACGAGGCGAGCCCGCATAACCCCGACCGGCCGACAGACAGTTCGGCCGGTCCCGGCAGGAAGCAGAGACGACAGGTGACAGAAGCGATCCTCCTGGTCGGCGGCAAGGGCACCCGGCTGCGCCCCCTCACGGTGCACACCCCCAAGCCGATGGTCAGGGCGGCCGGAGTGCCGTTCCTCACCCACCAGCTGGCGCGGGCCAGGGCGGCGGGCGTGGACCACATCGTCCTCGCCACGTCCTACCTCGCGGAGGTCTTCGAGCCCTACTTCGGCGACGGCTCCGCCCTCGGCCTCCACATCGAGTACGTCACCGAGGACGAACCCCTCGGCACCGGCGGCGCCATCCGCAACGTCGCCTCGCGCCTGCACGCCGGCCCCGACGACCCCGTCCTGATCTTCAACGGCGACATCCTCACGGGCCTCGACATCCGCCGCCTGGTCGACACCCACTCGGCCACGGGCGCCGACGTCTCCCTCCACCTCACGAAGGTCACCGACCCGCGCGCGTACGGCCTCGTCCCCACGGACGACACGGGCAGGGTCCTCGCCTTCCTGGAGAAGCCGACCACCCCCGAGGAGATCGTCACCGACCAGATCAACGCCGGCGCCTACGTCTTCCGCCGCTCGGTCATCGACACGATCCCGACAGGCCGCCCCGTCTCCGTCGAACGCGAGACCTTCCCCGGCCTCCTCCAGGCCGGCGCCCACCTCCAGGGCATGGTCGACTCCACCTACTGGCTCGACCTCGGCACCCCCGCCGCCTTCGTCCGCGGCTCCGCCGACCTCGTCCTCGGCCGCGCCCCCTCCCCGGCCGTCCCCGGCCGCTGCGGCGACCGCCTCATCCTCCCCACGGCCCGAGTGGCCCCCGACGCCAAGCTGACCGGCGGCACGGTCGTAGGCGAAGGCGCCCTGATCTCCGAAGGCGCCCGCGTCACCGGCTCCACCATCCTCCCCGGCGCCGTCATCGAACCCGGCGCCGTCATCACCGACTCCCTCATCGGCACCCGCGCCCGCATCGGCACCCGCTCCATCCTCACCGGCACCGTCATCGGCGACAACGCCATCATCGGCCCCGACAACGAACTCCGCACCGGAGCAAGAATCTGGTGCGACGCGAAAATCCCCGCAGGCGCGGTCAGATTCTCCTCGGACCAGTAACTCCCCCCGACAAACGGGGGCGAAGCCACAGGACTCCGCCCCCACCGGGAACGCCGGCACACGGGCCCTTCTTGAACGCCCGCTGGACTTCCCCCGCTACAGGGGACGGGGCTGTGCAGGGAACGGGGCTGTGCCGATGCGCGACGACCGCGCCAAGTCCGTGCCCAACTCCGGGACGGCACCCTGCCTTTCAGGCACGCGGTGCTGCACCGACGCGCGGCACCCGAGACAAGGCCGCACCCAGTCTTTTAGGGGCGCGGGGAACTGCGCGAACAACCACAACGCACCCGCACCCCGCAACGCACCACCCCACCCCTCCCGAACCCGGTTCTCACCCCCACCTCTCCCGAGCCCGGCTCTCACCCCCGCCCCTCCCGAACCCAGCTTTTAACCCCCACCCCACCCCCCCGGGGTCGAAGGGGCGGAGCCCCTGGGGATGGGACGGGTAGGGGCGGCGGGGGCGAGATCAAATCCCCCGGATATCCCCGACGGCCTGCCGAGGCGCCCGCCTCTCCGGCACCACCCCACTCAACAACACCAACCGAACAGCCCGCTGCCGCTGCCCCGCATACCCCTCCAACAGTTCCAGCATCCGCCCGTCATCAGCCCCCCGCTCCCCACCCAGCACCCACCCCACGATCCCCGGCAGATGCAGATCCCCAAGGGTCACCACATCCACGGCCCCATGACTCCGCTGCACCACCTCCGCCGACGTCCACACCCCCACCCCCGGCACCACCTCCAACCGCCGACAAGCCTCCTCCGCCGACACCCCCACCCCCTCCTCCAACCGCGCCGCCACCCGAACCGCCCGCACCACGGTCGCCGCCCTCTTGTCATCGACCCCCGCGAGATGCCACTCCCACGACGGAATCGCCCCCCACCCCCGAGGCGACGGCATCACCCACAACCGCCCCCCGGCCGCAGGCCCCGGCGCCGGCTCCCCGAACTTCCGCACCAACATCCCCCACGCCCGATAAGCCTCCTCGGTGGTCACCTTCTGCTCCAGCACGGAGGGGATCAACGACTCCATGACCAGCCCACTCCGCCCCAGCCGAAGCCCCTTCCGCCGCCGCCACACCTCAGCGACCACCCGATGCCGAGGCACGAACGCGGACGGCTCATCCCCCGCCCCCACCAGTGCGGGAAGCTGATCGAGCAGCCACTCGGCCCCACCACCCCACGCCTCCCCCCGCACCACACCCCCCTCAAGGCTGACCCGAAGAGCCCCGGGCCCACAGGGCGTGAGACTCCCCCGCCACACGGCCCCGTCGGGAGTGACCCGGAACGTGGGATCCCCGGGCCCCCGCCGCAGAGGCCCGAGCACCAGCCCGAGATCAAGCGGCCCGTCGGGAGCGAACGACCGGACAAGCCCCCCGAGCCCCGCCCGCCCACCCCGCACCGAGGGCACCCCGACATACCCACCCCGCACGGACGCGCGAGTGGCCCGAGGAGCGAACCGCCCAGCCACAAACCCTCCCGACCTGACACCCGACCCGGATCAACCGCCGCTCACCTCACCGCACTTCGATGAACCCCTCCACCCCCCTCTCCCCCCGGGCCCGAGGCTCCTCCGCGGGCCGCCCCACCGCGACGGCCCCCATGGGATCCCACCCGGCGGGCAGCGCCAGCACCTCCCGCACGACATCCCGGCAGAACATCGTCGACGACACCCACGCGGACCCCAGCCGCTCCCCGGCCAGCGCGACGAGGAAGTTCTGCACCCCGGCCCCCGCCGCGACGACGAACATCTCCCGCTCGGCGGCATCCCGCCGGGGATCCCCGTAGTGATGCGACCCGTCCATCACCAGACAGGGCACGACGAGATAGGGCGCGTTGCGCAGCACATCCCCCCGCCGCACCCGCTTCGCGATGGACTCCTCCGACTTCCCGTCCCGCCGCAGATCCGCGACCCAGGCGTCCCGCATCGCGTCGAGCAACCGCACCCGCGACTCCTTTGACTCCAGTAGCACGAACCGCCAGGGCGTGGTGTGATGCGGCGCCGGCGCGGTGACGGCCGCGGCGACGGCCCGCCGCACCGCCCCGGGATCGACGTCGTCGTCGGTGAACGCCCGCACGGTCCGCCGCTGCGTCACCGCGAGCCGCACGGCCTCGGACGTCCCGAGCCGGAACATGTCGTCCGCGGCCCCGCGCACCAGGCGCCGCGCCCCCTCGGTCTCGTCCCCGTCGACGACATGCCCGAGCCCGCGCACCACGGCGACCGGCAGCCCGGTGGCCTTCCCCTTGACGAGGTCCCCAGCGGCGGCCAGCTCGTCGGCGGTCGCGACGACGGTCGCGACGAGCGGATTCCCGTACGCGTCGGTCCCGCCCCGCAGATCGTCCAGCACCCGCACCCCGGCCGCCCCGATCGCGACGTCCGTCAACCCGGCCCGCCAGGGCCGCCCGAAGGTGTCACTGACGACGACCCCGACATCGACCCCGAGGACATCCCGCAGCCCCTCCCGGATCGCACGCGCGGACGCGTCCGGGTCCTCGGGCAGCAACAGCACCGTGCCCGCGGGCGTGTTGGACGCGTCGACCCCGGCGGCGGCCATCACGAGCCCCTGCCGGTTCTCGACGATCCGCAGCGTCCCCCGCCGCGCGACGACCCGCACGGTCTCCGCGTCGATCGCGGCCTCCCGGTCGTCCGCCGCGACGATCCGCCCCTCGGCCTTGGACACGATCTTCGACGTCACGACGACGACGTCCCCGTCGGCGAGCCCCGGCTCGGCCCCGGCGATCAACTTGGCGAGGTCGTCCCCCCGCCGCACCTCGGGCAGCCCCTCGACGGCCCACACCCGGTACTCACTCACCGGCCCGCACCTCCTGCGCCAGCTCCAGCGCGACCCGCGCCATCTCGGCGGTCGCCTCGTCGTCACTCATCATCAGCGGTACGGCCCGGCACCGGATCCCGGCGGCCTCCACGCGCGCGACGGCACCGGCGTCGACCGTGTCGACCAGCCACCCGTCGAGCAGCCCCGCCCCGTAGTGCTCGGCGACGGCCGCGGCGCTGGACTCCACCCCGACGGCGGCCAGCACCTTGTCGGCCATCCCACGCACGGGCGCGTCCCCGACGATGGGAGAGAGGCCGACGACCGGCGCGCCCGCCTCCGCGACGGCCTCCCGGATCCCCGGCACCGCCAGGATCGTCCCGACCGACACGACCGGGTTGGACGGCGGGAACAGGATCACGTCCGCCGCGCCGATCGCCTCCAGCACGCCCGGCGCCGGCTTCGCCTGCTCGGCGCCGACCGGCACGACGGCGTGCGCGGGCACGGACGCCCGCAGCCGCACCCAGTACTCCTGGAAGTGGATCGCCTTGCGCTCCCCGTCGAGCTCGACGGCGACATGCGTCTCGACCCGGTCGTCCGTCATCGGCAGCAGCCGCACGCCCGGTTTCCACCGGTCGCACAGCGCCTCGGTCACCGCGCTCAGCGGATATCCCGCCGCCAGCATCTGCGTCCGCACGATGTGCGTCGCGAAGTCCCGGTCACCGAGCCCGAACCACTCGGGCCCGACCCCGTAGGCGGCGAGTTCTTCCTTCACCCGGAACGACTCGTCCTCCCGGCCCCACCCACGCTCCTCGTCGATGCCCCCGCCGAGCGTGTACATCACGGTGTCCAGATCAGGACAGACCTTCAATCCGAACAGATGAATATCGTCCCCCGTATTTCCGACCACCGTGATCTCCGCCTCCGCCGCGGCCTTCTTCAGACCGCGCAGAAACCGAGCCCCACCGATACCGCCTGCCAGAACCACAATGCGCATGCCCCAAGTCTGTCAGCCCCCACTGACAGCCCCGCCGCTACCCGGCCGCGGGCAGCAGTGCCTCACCGGCCTCGGCCCCGCACGCGCGCGCCTCCGAGCGCATCGGCATCTCGGTGAGCCCCGGGTAATAAACGTGCAGGCTCACTGCCGGCTCCCACGTGTCGTTGTGCACGTCATGCGCATACCCCGGCGCGAACACCCGCTGCGCGCCCCCCGAGAGCTTCCGCACCCCCCGCTCGGTGCGCTCGGTGAGCGTCCCGTCGAGCACGGTGAGGACACCGGAGGACCGCCCGTGGTCGTGGAGAGCGGTCCCCTGCCCGGGAAGCCAGGACAGCAGCCAGACCTCGTAGCCGGGCCCGGTGCGCAGCCGGTGGTACCAGCGGGTCGTGGCGTCGTAGCGGACGAGAGGCGCCCACTGCGCCCGGTCCGCGGCGATGGACCGCGCGAGCCCGACGAACTCGGCGACGGTGGAGGGGTGTTCACGCGGGGGCTGCAGCAGGTGGAGGACTTCGAGGATGTCGCCGGCGATCTGGAGGTCGTTGTCGCTGTTCATAAGGGTGCGGTGGTTCCTCGGCGGGAGTTGCGGCGGGGGGCTGGGTGTCACGTACCGGCCGCCCGGATCACGGGCGGCGCAGATGCCCTGGTCCGGGCGTGGGGGAACAAGCAGCCGAGTCGCGGTGGACTCAGGACAGCCGGAGCGAGGTGAGGCTCAACAGCTGGGACAGCAACAACAGCCACGGCGAGCGCGGGCAGCACCGAGGGACCCGGCGGAGCGGGTCGAGGTGATGGCCAAGTTCGCGAGCATGCCCACAAGGACAGCGGTTCACACCCCCACTGTCAACTCCACACCCGGAGGGTGGGACGCGATTCACCCCATCCGGTACGTGTCGGAGACGAAAGGTTTGTTCACGCACTCACCGGGACACATGGCGCACAACCGGGCGCGTGACCCGCGTGTCGGAACGAGAACGCAGTTGATGGCGTCCTTTCCCGTAACAGGCCGTCAGGCCCCGTCTGCATGTCAAGGTTTATGGCGATTTGAACACTTTCTGCGCCGCCTTGGTTCCGCAGAGTGAATAAGGGGCCCAATAGCAGATCTCGGCTTGACTCGCCCGGAGCAGCACACTTGTAATTTCACTCGTGTCGTTCGCCGCCACCACTTGACGGTTGACGGCCCGGCACGGGGACGCGAAAGACAGACGAGGGGCGCACATGACCGAGCTGGTGCAGCAACTGCTGGTCGACGACGCGGACGAGGAACTCGGCTGGCAGGAGCGCGCGCTGTGCGCCCAGACCGATCCCGAGTCCTTCTTCCCCGAGAAGGGTGGCTCCACGCGCGAGGCCAAGAAGGTCTGCCTCGCCTGCGAGGTCCGCTCCGAATGCCTCGAATACGCCCTCGCCAACGACGAGCGCTTCGGCATCTGGGGCGGTCTCTCCGAGCGTGAACGCCGCCGCCTGAAGAAAGCGGCCGTCTGACGCCGGTACGACCGTATGAATGGCCTGTGGCCTGGTAAGAAAACATCGAGACGGCCCGTCGCCCGTGGGTTATCCACAGGCGGCGGGCCGCTGCCTTGCCCAGCCGATAGTGTGGTCGCTCGTCCGAGACACCCCACCGTCCTCGCACGGCACGGGTGTTCACCGCAGTCCATCGAACCGGGGCCCGTACCTCGATGTCCGTGCACAGCCACCCGGCAGCCCGCGACGCTGCCACGCCAGAGTTCCCGCGTCACGTGGTGACCGCGGTCCTCGTCGCCCACGACGGGGCCCGCTGGCTGCCCGACGCGCTCGCCGGACTGCTCGGCCAGGAGCGCCCGGTCCAGTCCGTCGTGGCCGCCGACACCGGCAGCGCGGACGACTCCGCCCAGCAGCTCACCGAAGCCCTCGGCGAGGGCCGCGTCCTGCACCTCGCCCGGCGCACCGGCTTCGGCCAGGCCGTCGAGGAGGCCGTCCGCGCGGCCCCGGTCCTCACCCCCGAGGAACTGCCCTACCTCAAGCGCCCCAGCGGCTGGGACCCCGTCACGCGCACCTGGCGCGACGACGCCTACGACCTCCCCGAACTCCCGCACGGCGAACCGGTCCAGTGGCTGTGGCTGCTGCACGACGACAGCGCCCCCGAGCCCGACGCCCTCGCCGAACTCCTGCGCGTCGTGGACAACGAACTGGAACTGGGCCGCGACGACGTGGCCGTCGTCGGCCCCAAACTCCGCGGCTGGTACGACAAACGCCAGCTCCTCGAAGTCGGCGTCACCATCGCCTCCTCGGGCCGCCGCTGGACCGGCCTCGACCGCCGCGAACAGGACCAGGGCCAGCACGACCACGTCCGCCCGGTCCTCGCCGTCTCCACCGCCGGCATGCTCGTCCGCAGGGACGTCTTCGACGACCTCGGCGGCTTCGACCGCCGCCTGCCCCTCATGCGCGACGACGTCGACCTGTGCTGGCGCGCGACCTCCCTGGGCCACCGCGTCCTGGTCGCCCCCGAGGCCGTCGTCCGGCACGCCGAGGCCGCCTCCCGCGAGCGCCGCACCGTCGACTGCGGGGGCCGCACGGCCGCCTCCCCGCACAAGGTCGACAAGGCCGGCGCCGTCTACACCCTGCTCGTCAACAGCCGTACCGCCGCGCTGCCCTGGGTGTTCTTCCGGATCGTCCTCGGGACCGTCCTGCGGACCCTCGCCTACCTCGTCGGCAAGGTCCCCGGGCAGGCCGTCGACGAGATCCGGGGCCTGCTGGGGACGCTGCTGCGGCCCGAGCGGATCATCGCCGGACGCCGCGCGCGCGGGAAGCCCGTCGTCGACAAGGGCGAGCTGCGCGCCCTGTTCCCGCCGCCCGGCGCGACCCTGCGGGCCACCGTCGAACAGGCCGCCGGCAGCTTCCTGGACTCCTCCGACACCGACACCGCCCCCGGGCGCCACGGCGGCGGCATCGAGTCGGGCCCCGGCGGGGACGACGCGGACTTCCTGGAGATCGAGCAGTTCGCGCGCCTCAAGCGCATCGCCCGCAAACCCGGCCCGGTGCTCTTCCTCGCGCTGCTGCTGATCTCCCTGGCCGCCTGCCGCGCCCTCCTGGGCACCGGCGCCCTCGCGGGCGGCGCCCTGCTGCCCGCCCCCGGCACCGCAGGCGAGCTGTGGAACCACTACACCGACGCCTGGCACCCCGTAGGCGCAGGCGGCACCCCCTCCGCCCCGCCCTACCTGGCGATCGTCGCCGCGCTGGCCGCCCTGCTGTTCGGCTCGACCGGCCTCGCCGTCACCCTCCTGCTGGTCTGCTCGGTCCCGCTCGCCGGGTTCACGGCCTACTTCGCCTCCCGCCCGCTCGTCACCTCACGCCTCCTGCGCGCGTGGGCCGCCGTCGTCTACGCCTTCCTGCCCGCCGTCACCGGCGCGCTCGCCGGCGGCCGGCTCGGCACCGCCGTCCTCGCCGTCCTGCTCCCGCTGATCGCCCGCGCGGGCATCGCCGCCAGCGGCCTCGCCCACACCTCGGGCACGCGCGGCAGCTGGCGGGCCACCTGGGCGTACGCGCTGCTGCTGACGATCACCACCGCGTTCACGCCGGTCGTGTGGCCCATCGCGCTGGTCCTCGGCCTCGCGGTCCTCGCCGTGCGCCGCACCGAACTCACCGCCTACGGCCCGCGTTTCCTCGCCCAGCTCGGCACCCCCCTGCTGGTCCTCGCGCCCTGGTCGTTGTCCCTCCTGCCGACCGGCTTCTTCCAGGAGGCCGGCCTCGACTTCGGCGCCTCCGCTGCCTCAGCACTCGACCTGCTCGGCGCCAGCCCCGGCGGGCCCGGCACGGTCAGCGGCCTGATGCTCATCGGCGTCGTCCTCGCCGCCCTCGCCGCCCTGCTGCGCTCCGAGCGGCACACCGGCGTCTGGGCGGCCTGGGCGGTCGCGCTGGTCGGCCTCGTCTTCGCCGTCCTGTCCAACGGGGACGCCTGGGCGGGCCCCGCCACCCTCGTCTACGGCCTCGCCCTGCTGTGCGCCGCGATGATCGGCGCCGACGGCGCCCGCTCGCGCGTCGCCGAACAGAGCTTCGGCTGGCGCCAGCCCGTCGCCGCCCTCATCGCCTTCGCCGCCGCCGCGGGCCCGCTGCTCGTCGCCGCCGGCTGGATGATCCGGGGCGCCGACGGCCCCCTGGAGCGCCGCGACCCCGTCCAGGTGCCCGCGTTCGTCGCAGAGGAGGCCGGCACCCGCGACCAGGCCCGCACCCTGGTCCTGGACAGCGACTCCGCCGCCCACGTCTCCTACATGCTGGTCCGCGGCTCCGGCGCCCGCATGGGCGACGCCGAGACCGCCGCGGCCGACGGCGAGAACAAGCAGCTCGACAAGGTTGTCGCCAACCTCGTCGCGGGCTCCGGCGCCGACCAGACCACCGAACTCGGCAAGTTCGCGGTGCGCTACGTCCTCGTCCACAAGGGCGCCCCGCGCGAGGTCGCCCGGGTCCTGGACGCCACGCCCGGCCTCAGCCGCCTCAGCCAGCAGAACGGCAGCGCCCTGTGGCGGGTCAACCGCGAGGTCTCCCGCGCGGCGATCGTCACCGAGGACGGCTCCGGCACCCCCGTCGCGGTCGGCGCCGGGCCCGTCGAGATCCACACCACCGTCGAGGACGGTCCCGAGGGACGTGTCCTGCGCCTCGCCGACGCCGTCGCCGACGGCTGGAGCGCCACCCTCGACGGCAAGCCCCTCAAGAGCGTCACCGTCGACGGCTGGGCCCAGGGCTTCGAACTCCCCTCGACCGGCGGCAGGCTGGACGTCACCTACGAGGACCCCTTCACCCACACCCTGTGGCTGTGGACCCAGGGCGCCCTCGCCCTCGTCCTCGTCGTCCTCGCCCTCCCGGGCCGCCGCCGCGACGTCGACGACGACCTCCCCGAGGAGCAGCCGATCCCCGCCCAGGCCACCGGCGAGGGCCGCCGCGCCCGCCGCCTGCGCGACCGCGCGGAGACCGACGACACCACCGCCCCGGACGCGCCCCCGGCCGAGACACCCCCGGCCGCCGTCCCGCAGCAGCAGTCCTACGGCGAGTGGGACGCCGCCCAGTACGCGGGCGCCGAGCAGTACCCCTACCCCGCCCAGGGCTACGACCAGAGCGCCGGCCAGTACGACCCGTACCAGGCGGGCCAGTACGACCCCTACGGCTACGACGGACAGCAGCAGCCGCCGTACGACCAGGGCTACGGCGCCCCGCAGGAGCAGCCCTACGACCCCTCGTACCAGCAGGGCTACGACCAGGCGCAGCAGCCGTACCAGCGCCCCGACGGGAGCCAGCAGTGAAACGCACCACCGTGTCCCTGATCGCCGGAACGGCCGCGCTCGCCGCCGTCACCGCCTTCGCCGTCGTCCAGGAACCCGCCCAGGCCGGCACCACCGCGCCCAGGGCGGCTTCCCGGCTGCCCGTCGAGCGCACCGGCCTGGTCTGCCCGGCGCCCAGCACCTCCGACCTCGCCGACACGCAGTACACGTCGTTCACACCGGTCACCGAGGGCACCGCCGCCGAGGGCAAGGCCACGCTCACGGGCGTCACCGAAGCCTCCGGCGACGCGAGCACCGCGCAGAACGGTAAGGCCAAGCCCGCCGGCAAGTCCGCCGTCACCCCCGGCGCCCCCGGCAAGCCCGTCACCGGCGGCGTCAGCGGCGGCAGCGCGCCCGCGCTCGTCGGCACCGCCGACGGCAAGTACGCGCCCGGCTGGACCGTCCAGGCCACCACCGGCGTCGCCGCGGGCACCGGCCGCGGCCTCCTCGGCATCTCCTGCGGCACCCCCGACACCGAGTTCTGGTTCCCCGGCACCAGCACCGCCGCCGACCGCACCGACTACCTCCACCTCACCAACCCCGACGACTCGGCGGCCGTCGTCGACATCGAGCTCTACGGCCCCGAAGGCGCCCTGCAGACCTCCGCCGGCGACGGCATCACCGTCCCCGCGCACGCCAGCGAGCCGATCCTGCTGTCCACGCTGACCACCGAGAAGCTGGACGACGTGACGCTCCACGTGAACGTCCGCAGCGGGCGCGTCGGCGCCGCCGTCCAGGCCCTCGACGACAAGCTCGGCGGCGACTGGCTGACCGCCTCCACGGACCCCGCGAACACCCTGGTCGTCCCCGGCATCCCGAAGGACGCCACCGCCGTCCGCCTGGTCGCCTTCACCCCGGACGACTCCGACGCCGACCTGAAGATCCAGCTCGCCTCCACCAACGGCCTGATCACCCCCGCCGGCCACGAGACCGTCCACATCAAGGCGGGCAGCACCACCTCCGTCGACCTCGGCGACGTCACGCGCGGCGAGGCCGGCTCCCTGCTGCTCTCCCCGGGCGACGTCGCGACCCCGGTCGTCGCGGCGGTCCGCGTCACCCGCGGCAAGGGCGACGACCAGGAGACCTCCTTCATCCCGGCCACCGCGCCCGTCGGCACGCGCGCGTCCGTCCTCGGCAACACCGCCAAGGGCACCACCCTGTCGATCACCGCCCCCACGGCCACCGCCCAGGTCAAGGTCACCGCCTCGGCCGGCACGGACGCGGGCACGCCCGCGTCGAAGACGTACACCGTCAAGGCGGGCACCACCCAGGACGTCGCCCTGCCCGTCCCGGCCGGCCTCAAGGGCACGTACGCGCTCACCGTCGAGACCGTCTCCGGCGGCCCCGTCTACGCCTCCCGCACCCTCGTCTCCACCGACGAGGACGGCCCCGGCTTCACCACCCAGACCCTCCCGGACGACCGCGGGACGGTGGCGGTTCCGGACAGTACGCAGGACTTGTCGATCCTCAATTGATCATCGATCTCCGTATGGGCAACCGAACCCGAACGGACATCTGGAATTCTTGACGCACTGTTCAGATTTCCGGAGGATAAGCCTCGCCGTCGAGCACAAGGAAAAGGATCTCGCATTGGTACCGTCGACTCGCATCGTGGTGTTCGACCTGGACGACACGCTCGCCCTCTCCAAAGCGAAGATCGAGCCGCGTATGGCCCAGCGCCTGCTGCGGCTGCTCGCCGAGAAGCCCGTCTGCATCATTTCCGGCGGCCGGTACGAACAGTTCCAGGCGCAGGTTCTCGAAGAATTGCCGCTCACCCCCGAACTCGCCGGCCGGCTCCACCTGATGCCGACCTGCGGCACGCGTTACCTCCGTTGGGAGAACGGCGCCTGGCAGGACATCTACTGCGAGAACCTGGCGGAGGACGAGAAAGCCCTCATCGTGAAGGTCCTCACCGAGGGCGCGAAATCCCTCGGCCTGTGGGCCGAGCACACCTGGGGCGACATCATCGAGGACCGCGGCAGCCAGGTCACCTTCTCCGCGCTCGGCCAGCAGGCCCCGCACCAGGAGAAGGCCGCCTGGGACCCCGACGGCACCCGCCGCCGCGCCCTGTGGGAGTACGCCTCCGCCCGCCTGCCCGACCTGGAGGTCCGCAGCGGCGGCTCGACGTCCATCGACGTCACCAAGAAGGGCATCGACAAGGCGTACGGCATGCGGCGCCTCCTGGACTTCCTCGACCTGCGCGTGGAGGACGTCCTCTTCGTCGGCGACCGCCTCGACGAGGGCGGCAACGACTACCCCGTGCGCGCGATGGGCGTCCCCAGCATCGCCGTCACCGGCTGGGAGCAGACCGTCGACGTCATCGACACCCTCCTCGGCGACCACCTGGACCGCCCGGTGCCCTCGCTCCTGGAGCCGCTCGACGTGCGGTGAGGACCTCCGCGCGCGTACGCGTGGGGACGTCCACAGGGCGCCCGTGCGTGCGCGCCGTCCCGTCAGTCCTCGCCGTACCGGGGATCGACCGTCTCCGGCGTCAGCCCCAGCAGCTCGGCGACCTGCTCGACGACGATCTCGTGGACCAGGGCGGCCCGCTCGTCGCGGCCCTTCGTGCGGATCTCCACCGGCCGCCGGTAGACGACCACCCGCGCGCGGCGCCCGCCGGACGCCGGGGCGATCCCGCCGAGCGGCACCGCCTCGTCGTTCCAGGGCCCCTCGGGGCCGTCGAGGCGGGGCACTTCGAGGACCATGAAGTCGATGTCCGCGAGCTGCGGCCAGCGCCGCTCGAGACGCTCCACCGAGTCCTGCACGAGATCGGCGAACAGCTCGGCACGGCTCGCCGCGAGCGGCACCTGGGGCGGCGCGATCGGACCGCGCATGCCCCGCCCGTGGCGGTCACGGCGGCGGGGCCCGGGGGCTGCGGCACGGGGCGGTACGGGGCTCTCCATAACTACTGAAGCGTAGTCCCCGCTCAGACCGCCGTAGCGTCCGCTCCGTCATGTCGCAGGATGACCATTCCAGCCAAGGTTGGGCTCGATTCGGCATCTCTCCAGGACCGTCGATCTCATGCCACTTGATGGGGTTTGCACCGGCCTGTGACCGGCCCTGTTCGGCCCCGACCGGCTGAAAACTGGTGTTCACGCAGGTCAGCGGGGTATGACAGGGGGGACATGTGCGGTGTTTCACAGCACGACACGGTGGAGTGACCTGGTGGAGAGTCGTCGCGGCCCGCTCAAGAGTGCGGTACCGTCCAACGTCGTGAGCCCTGTACGTCGCTGTTCGCGCACCGCCTGCGGCCGACCCGCCGTCGCGACGCTGACGTACGTCTACGCCGACTCGACGGCCGTCCTCGGCCCGCTCGCGACCTACGCCGAGCCCCACTGCTACGACCTGTGCGCCGAGCACTCCGAGCGCCTGACGGCCCCGCGCGGCTGGGAAGTCGTCCGCCTCCTCGACGGCTCCGCGCCCGCGCGACCCAGCGGCGACGACCTCGAAGCCCTCGCCAACGCCGTACGCGAAGCGGCCCGCCCCCAGGAACGCGCCGCCGGCGGCGCCTCCGGCCGAGCGGCCGACCCCATGGAGGTCGCCCGCCGGGGCCACCTCCGCGTCCTGCGCTCCCCGGAGTCCTGACCCCTCACAGCCCCCCGGCGCTAGGCTGGCTCATCGGACCACCCATGCCGCCTGACCTGTGAAGGACACTCCCGTGCCGCTCGTCGAACCCGCCCTCCTGGACATCCTCGCCTGCCCGTCCTGCCACGCCCCCCTGACGGAACAGGACACCGACCTCGTCTGTACGAGCCCCGACTGCGCCCTCGCCTACCCGGTCCGCGACGGCATCCCGGTCCTCCTGGTGGACGAGGCCCGCAAGCCGGAGTAGTGGACGGGGGCCTCGCGCGGGCGCGCGCGAGGTGAACCGGCGAGGCAATCGCCCTCACGCGCGCGGGTACGTGACGACAGGCCCCCGGGACGCGCTCGCCCCGCCGGCCGCAACCGAACCCGCCCCGACCGCCCCAGCCTCGAACCACCCCCCTCCACCCACCCCTCGGCGATCGGAGACCCCATGCTCGACGAATCCCTCCTCGACACGCCGGAGGCCCTTGCCGAGGCCGATCGCCGGGCCCTCCTGCGCGGCGCGGCGGAGGCGGGCGCCAGGGTCCGCACGGCGGCACGGCACGCGACGGAGGCAGGCGTACCCCAGCTGAAGCCGGACGGCCGCCCGCGCGGCATCCTGATCGCGGGCCCCGGCGCGGCGGCGACCTGCGTGGCCGACCTCCTGGGCACCCTCGCGGGCGCCGCCTGCCCGGTCACCCGCCTCGCCCCCACCGGCGTCGCCCCGGCACCGGGAGCCCTCCGCTGGGACCTCCCCGGCTGGGCGGGCTCGGTGGACCTCCTGCTGATCGCCACCCCGGACGGCACGGAACCGGGCCTGGCCCTCCTGGCGGAACAGGCGTACCGACGCGGCTGCACGGTCGTCGCCGTCGCCCCCACCCGCACCCCCCTCGCGGAGGCCACAGGAGCCTCGCACAGCCTCTTCATCCCGCTCGCGACGGCCGCGTACGACCAGGAGGCCCAACCACTCACGGCGTCGGCCCCCGGCGTCCTGTGGGCCCTGCTGACGCCCCTCCTGGCCCTCCTGGACCGCATCGGCCTCGTGACGGCCCCCGCGGACACCCTGGAGCGCATCGCCGACCGCCTGGACCACGTCGCCGAACGCTGCGGCCCGGCCGTCGCGACGTACAGCAACCCGGCGAAGACCCTGGCCGGCGAACTGGCGGACGCGCTCCCGGTGATCTGGACGGAAGGCGTCTCCGCGGGCCCGGCGGGCCGCCGTTTCGCCGCGGCCCTGGCCGAACTCGCCGGCCGCCCCGCCCTGATCGCGGAACTCCCCGAGGCCCTGGCCGCCCACAGCGCCCTCCTGGCCGGCCCGCTGGCCGCCGGCGCCGACCCGGACGATTTCTTCCGCGACCGCGTCGACGACCCGCCCGCCCTGCACGCACGCGTGGTGCTCCTGCGCGACCGCCCCAGCGGCGGCCTCAGCGCCGCCCCCGCGGCCCGTGACCTGGCCCTCGGCCACGACACGCCGATCAGCGAACTCGACCCGGAAGAGGGCGCCGAACTGGAGACCCTGGCCGAGCTGATCGCCATCACGGATTTCGCCGCCGTTTACCTCGCGCTCGCCGCCGGCGCCTGATCCTGTTCCCGGCCCCGCCTGAACCACACGCAAGAGAGAACCGCATGGACCGCCTCGACAACACCGTCCGCCCCTACGCCTGGGGTTCCACCACCGCGATCCCGCACCTCCTCGGCGTCGAACCGACCGGCGAACCGCAGGCGGAGATGTGGATGGGCGCCCACCCCGGCGCCCCCTCGCGCACCGCGCGCGGGACCCTCGCCGAGGTCATCGACGCGGACCCGAAGAGCGAACTCGGCGAGGCGGCCGTCACCAAGTTCGGCCCCCGCCTGCCCTTCCTCCTCAAGCTCCTCGCCGCCGGCGCCCCGCTCTCCCTCCAGGTCCACCCGAACCTCGCGCAGGCGAAAGAGGGTCACGCCGACGAGGAGCGCCGGGGCATCCCCCTGGACGCTCCCCACCGCAACTACAAGGACGCCAACCACAAGCCCGAACTCATCTGCGCCCTCACCGAGTTCGACGGCCTGTGCGGCTTCCGCGCCCCCGAGGACGCCGCCGCCCTCCTGGACGGCCTCGGCGTCGACTCCCTGAAGCCGTACGTCGACCTCCTGCGCGCGCACCCCGAGGACGCCGCCCTGCGCGAAGTCCTCACGGCCGTCCTGAGCGCCGACCCCGAGGACATGGCCCGCACGGTCACCGACGCCACCCACGCGTGCGAGCGCCTGGGCGGCCCCTACACGCCGTACGCGCAGATCGCCCGCCACTACCCCGGCGACCCCGGTGTCGTCGCCGCGATGCTCCTCAACCACGTCCGGCTCCAGCCCGGCGAGGCCCTGTTCCTCGGCGCGGGCATCCCGCACGCGTACCTGACCGGCCTCGGCGTCGAGATCATGGCCAACTCCGACAACGTCCTGCGCTGCGGCCTGACCCCCAAGCACGTCGACGTCCCCGAACTCCTGCGCGTCGTGCGCTTCGAGGCGACCGGACCCGGCGTCCTGCGCCCCGAGGCGTCCCCGGACGGCGAGGAGGTCTACGACACCCCGATCGACGAGTTCCGCCTCTCCCGGTACGTCCTGCCCGAGGGCACGTCCGTCCACGACCTCACCCGCCCCGCCCCGCAGATCCTGCTCTGCACGGCCGGCACGGTCCGCGCCGGCGAGCACGAACTCGCGCCGGGACAGTCCGTGTTCGTCGCGGCGGGCGAAAAGGCCGAGGTGAGCGGTGCGGGGACGCTGTTCAGGGCCACCGTGGTCGTCTGACCGCGACACGATCCGGCGATGATCGGATCATCAGACCGGGGCTGTGGACAACCGCCGCACCACGGCCCCGAGATGCTGTAACAATGGCCCACCGGCAAAGGCCCGGCAAAGCGCTGTACGGAGACGAAGGGACCAGGGCGAGCACATGAGCGCGTCAGGCGGCACCAAGGCGATCGTGGCGGCACTCGGCGCCAACCTCGCGATCGCGGTATCGAAGTTCGTGGCGTTCGCCTTCAGCGGCTCCTCGTCCATGCTCGCCGAGGGCGTGCACTCCCTCGCCGACTCCGGCAACCAGGCCCTGCTCCTGGTCGGCGGCAAGAAGGCCCAGCGCGAGGCGACCCCGCAACACCCCTTCGGCTACGGCCGCGAGCGCTACATCTACGCCTTCCTCGTCTCCATCGTGCTCTTCTCCGTCGGCGGCATGTTCGCCATCTACGAGGGCTACGAGAAGATCAAGCACCCGCACGAACTGGAGCACTGGTACTGGCCGGTGGGCGTCCTGGTCTTCGCGATCATCGCCGAGAGCTTCTCGTTCCGGACGGCCATCAAGGAGTCCAACGAACTGCGCGGCACGCTCTCCTGGAAGGAGTTCGTCCGCCGCGCCAAGGCGCCCGAGCTGCCCGTCGTCCTCCTGGAGGACTTCGGCGCCCTCGTCGGCCTGATCCTCGCCCTCGGCGGCGTCGGCCTCGCCCTGGCCACCGGTGACGGCGTCTGGGACGGCATCGGCACGCTCTGCATCGGCATCCTCCTCGTCCTCATCGCGATCGTCCTCGCCGCCGAGACCAAGTCCCTGCTCCTGGGCGAGGCCGCCGGCCTGGAGGAGGTCGAGAAGATCGAGGCCGCGATCGTCGACGGCGACACCGTCACCCGCGTCATCCACATGCGCACGCTCCACCTCGGCCCCGAGGAACTGCTCGTCGCCGCCAAGGTCGCCGTCCAGCACGACGACACCGCCACCGAGGTCGCCGCCGCCATCGACGCCGCCGAGACCCGCATCCGCGCGGCCGTCCCGATCGCCCGCGTCATCTACCTCGAACCGGACATCTACAGCGAGTCGGAGGCCACCAAGGGCGCCGACCCGGAGGCGGCCCCCGGCGGCCCCGCCCCGGCGGCCCACTGACGGCACCCCGGCGGGTGCCCCACCCCGAACGCCCCGACGTCCACCGACAGGCCCGGCAGGGGCGGCCGGGTCGGTCAGGTCGGCAGGGTTGGCCGGGTTGGTTGGGCCAGCCGGCCCGGCTTCTCGGCCCGGCGGTTCACCCCCGGCAGACCGGCCCGCCGGCCCTCAGCACGACCGCCGGTACGGGCGCGCGCGGCCCGGCCCCCGGCGCCCCGTTCCACGCTGCGGACTCCGGCACGACCTTTTCCGGCCCGCCGCGAAACCCGCCTCCGTCCGCAACACCCCAGGTGAGGGTGTCAACCCGGCCTCACCGACACCCTCACCCGCCCCTCGTGATCGGCTCGATCCGGCCAGAGGCGGGCTGGGCCGCCCCGAACGGCCGGTGTAGCTTGGGTGGGAGCCAGACGTCGCTGCTGATGGCGGTCGGGCGGTCCCACGCGGACCGGCCGAGGGAGAGAGGGCCTCCGACGGACTGCGCCACGCGTACGCGGGCTTGCCCGCGCCTTGTGGACCACACACGTCCCCAGGGCGTGCCTCCGTGTCCGCCGCCGCGCAGACCGGCCGTGTCCACACCTCTCGTCCCGTACACCGAGGAGCAGCAGTTCCATGACCCAGGACTTCAAGGTCGCCGACCTCTCCCTGGCCGACTTCGGCCGCAAGGAGATCACCCTCGCCGAGCACGAGATGCCGGGCCTGATGGCGATCCGCAAGGAGTACGCCGAGTCCCAGCCCCTCGCCGGCGCCCGCGTCACCGGCTCCCTGCACATGACCGTGCAGACCGCCGTCCTCATCGAGACGCTGGTCGCCCTCGGCGCCCGCGTCCGCTGGGCCTCCTGCAACATCTTCTCCACCCAGGACCACGCCGCCGCGGCCATCGCCGTCGGCCCGAACGGCACGGTCGACAACCCCCAGGGCGTCCCCGTCTTCGCCTGGAAGGGCGAGACCCTGGAGGAGTACTGGTGGTGCACCGAGCAGGCCCTGACCTGGCCGGACAGCCCCACTGGCGGCCCCAACATGATCCTCGACGACGGCGGCGACGCCACCCTCCTCGTCCACAAGGGCGTCGAGTACGAGAAGGACGGCAAGGTCCCCTCCGTCGACACCGCCGAGAACGACGAGCACCGCGTCATCCTCGAACTGCTGAACCGCACCATCAGCGACGGCTCCCAGAAGTGGACCCAGCTCGCCTCGGAGATCCGCGGCGTCACCGAGGAGACCACCACCGGCGTCCACCGCCTGTACGAGATGCAGCGCGACGGCGTCCTCCTCTTCCCGGCGATCAACGTCAACGACGCCGTCACCAAGTCGAAGTTCGACAACAAGTACGGCTGCCGCCACTCCCTGATCGACGGCATCAACCGCGCCACCGACGTCCTCATCGGCGGCAAGACCGCAGTCGTCTGCGGCTACGGCGATGTCGGCAAGGGCTGCGCCGAGTCCCTGCGCGGCCAGGGCGCCCGCGTCATCGTCACCGAGATCGACCCCATCTGCGCCCTCCAGGCCGCGATGGACGGCTACCAGGTCACGACCCTCGACGAGGTCGTCGACAAGGCCGACATCTTCATCACCACGACCGGCAACAAGGACATCATCATGGCCTCGGACATGGCCAAGATGAAGCACCAGGCGATCGTCGGGAACATCGGCCACTTCGACAACGAGATCGACATGGCCGGCCTCGCCCAGATCCCCGGCATCGTCAAGGACGAGGTCAAGCCCCAGGTCCACACCTGGAAGTTCCCCGACGGCAAGGTCCTCATCGTCCTCTCCGAGGGCCGCCTGCTGAACCTGGGCAACGCCACCGGCCACCCGTCCTTCGTGATGTCCAACTCCTTCGCGGACCAGACCCTGGCCCAGATCGAGCTGTTCACCAAGCAGGAGGAGTACCCGGTCGGCGTCTACACGCTGCCCAAGCACCTCGACGAGAAGGTCGCCCGCCTCCACCTCGACGCCCTCGGCGTCAAGCTGACGACCCTCCGCCCCGAGCAGGCGTCGTACATCGGCGTCGAGGTCGACGGCCCCTACAAGCCCGACCACTACCGCTACTGACCCGGCCGCGGGTCCCACCCCGCGCCGGCCGTACCGCAGAGGCAGGCCCCCGCACCCCCGTGCCGGGGGCCTGCCCCTTGTTCCGGCCGAGTCGCCCCCCGACGACCCGACCAGCTCTGTCACGACCCAGGACCCCCATGCCCCGCGGCCGTTATTCGCTCCACGACCCGCACGACCACACCCCGCTGGCCGACGAGCACTTCCAGTGCGCCCCCGGCCCCTCCGGCTGGCGCTACGTCGCCCAGCGGACCACGCCCGCGGGCGACCACAGCGGCTCCGTCGACCTCGCCCTCGACGACCTCGGCCGCCCCATCCGCCTCGAACTCCACGCGGCCGGCTGGCAGGTCCGCGCCGCCGCCCTCGACGGCGTCACCTGGGTCCGCACCGACCCCGCCGGCGAACACGCCACCGAAGGCAACGTCCCCGCCCACGCCTTCACCGGCACCTCCCCGGCCTTCCTCGTCGCCACCGCCCGTCTCCTGCGGCTCACTCCCACCACCTCCGCGACCCGCGTCCGCCTCGTCTCCTTCACCGACCCGGTCCTGGCTCCCCGCACGACCGACCAGTCCTGGGCCTTGGTGAACAGCGAAGCACACGCCACTGACAACGGCCCCCTGACCGTGGACGAATACCAGGTCACAGCCCTGGACACCGGCGAGAGACACACCGTCCACATCGCCGGCGACGTCGTCCTCGCGGCCCCCGGCATCGAACTCGAAGACCTCGCCTCACCACCGTCGACGTTCCACTGAGCCGCGACCGCCCGCCGCGCTCAGGACGGCGGCGCGAACCCGTTCGAAGGCCGCTCGACGGGCGTCTGCGGAGCCGGCGAGGGGGCCTGCGGTGCCTGAGAGGGCTGAGGGGGCTGTGGAGGGTGAGATGCCCCGCCTCCGTACGCCGGAGACGCCTGCGCGCTCTGAGACGCCCCCGGAGCCCCGTACGGCGAACCGGCGGCAGCCCCGCCCGGGAACGCCCGCCGCGCCTCCCGCGCCTGCCGCTCCTGCACCACCGCCGCCAGATACGCCCCCGGCGTCACCCCCTCCGGCGCCGGCACCCCCGTACGCGCCACCACATCGTTCGCCAGCCGCTCCGCCATGCCCCAGCCGACCTGCGGATCCAACTGGTGCGCACGCCCCAGGTACTGCCGTATCGCCAGCCACAACGCGTCAGGCACGGCGGACAGATCCAGCTCGGCGAAACGTCCCGCCAACGCGGGCGGAGGCGGCGCGAGGAACCCGGTCCGCGCGACCGGCACCCGCTCGCGCACCACCAGCGTCCCCGCGAACACATCACCCAGCCGCCGCCCGCGCGCGGACACCAACGAGGCGATGACCGCGATCGTCCCGCCCGTCATCAGAATCTCCACGACCCCGATCGCCCCGCGCACGAGCGCGTGCCGGAACCGGATCGGCCCCCCGTCGTCCCGCACCACCCGCAGCCCGAACGCCAGCTTCCCCAGAGACCGCCCATGGCTCAGCGTCTCCACCGCGATCGGCACACCCACCAGCACCAGCAGGAACGAGGCGATCGACAGAGCGACCTGCGCGGCCTCGTCCAGGGACGCCGTCGTCGCGATCAGCACGACGGACACGACGATGTAGAGCACGAAGGCCACCACGAGGTCCAGGAGGACGGCCAGCGCCCTGCTGGGCAGCCTCGCGGGCCGCAGCTCCAGCGCCACGGCCTCACCCGTCACCAACTCACTCACGCCCGCCCCTTCCCTGGCCTGCCCCTTGAACAGCAAGTCTGCCAAGCTGAAGGTACTTCGCGCCCCAGTACGACAAGCCGACCCCAACCGACCGGTCGCCGATGAACAGCCGAGGAGCACGCACACCGATGGACCTCGACGTCTTCGTCTCCGCCCACCGCGCGGAATGGGACCGCCTCGACGACCTCCTGCGCCGCCGACGCCGCCTCACCGGAGCGGAGGCCGACGAACTCGTCGCCCTCTACCAGCGCACGGCCACCCACCTCTCCCTGATCCAGTCCAGCGCCCCGGACCCACAACTCACCGGACGGCTCAGCCAACTCGTGGCACGCGCGCGTAGTGCCGTGACAGGAACCCGCCGAGCTTCCTGGAGAGACGCCACCCGCTTCCTCACCCAGGGATTCCCGGCGGCCGTCTACCGCTCCCGCCGCTGGTGGGTCCCGACGGCACTCCTCTCGACGGCCGTGTCGATCCTCCTGGGCTGGTGGATCGGCACCCACCCCGAGGTGCGGTCGACCATCGCCGCCCCCAGCCAACTGCGCGAACTCACCCGCCCCGGGGGCGAGTACGAGACCTACTACTCGAGCCACCCGGCCGCCTCCTTCGCCGCCCAGGTGTGGACGAACAACGCCCAGGCCGCCGCGATGTGCCTGGTCCTGGGCATCTTCCTGGGCCTGCCGGTCCTCTGGATCCTCTTCCAGAACATGCTCAACCTGGGCGTCGGCTTCGGCCTCATGTCCTCCGCCGGCCGCCTCGACACCTTCCTCGGCCTCGTCCTCCCGCACGGCCTCCTCGAACTGACCGCCGTCTTCGTCGCCGCCGGTACGGGCCTGCGGCTCGGCTGGACCGTCATCGACCCCGGCCCGCGCACGCGTCGCGTCGCCCTCGCCGAAGAGGGGCGCGCCGCCGTGGGCATGGCGATCGGCCTGGCCCTGGTCCTCTTCGTCTCCGGTGCCATCGAAGGCTTCGTCACCCCCTCCGGCCTGCCCACCTGGGCCCGCATCACCATCGGCGTCGCCGCCGAGGCGATCTTCCTCGCGTACGTCTGGGTCCTCGGGGGACGCGCCGCGCGCGCCGGAGAGACAGGGGACCTGGAAGCCGCCGAGCGCAGCGCCCGCCTCCCCACGGCCGCCTGATGTGCAAACAGGCTTGCCGAGCTGTTAGTCTCCTCTTCGCCGCCGCAAGAACCGTTGACACGGGACCTGCGGGGCGGTAGATTCGAACAGTTGCCTGGAACTGGATCTGATCCGGTCGGCAGTGAGTTAGTATCTACAACGCCTCCTGGAACTTCGATTCCAATCAGAGGCAACCCC